>CAZKTU010000036.1:13075-37512 GCA_964555675.1 uncultured Oscillochloris sp. | reverse complement strand
GGGGCGAAAGGTGGCACTGCTGAGGCGCGGCCTGGGCGCCTGCTGGCTCGCCGCCACTACGGCCGGGTCCTTGCCGCCGATGAAGACCATTGCGCCATAGGCCAGGAGGCCGAGGGGCAGCAGCCACCAGTAGATCAGCAGGCCGCCCAGCAGGGCGAAGAGCAGCACGAGGAGCGCCAGTGGGCGCCGAGCGGCGTACGCGTAGGAGTTGGCCATAACGGCTCCTTGAGACTGCTAGCTGGATCTCTAAATATACCCCGCTACGGGCTAGGCCGCAGGGTCAGTGGGGCAATGCGGCGCTCCCAGAACTCGATCAGCGCATGGGTGACCTCGGCGGGGGGCGTCTCGACCTGCTGGTCGATGGCGACCTGGACGCCGAACGGGGCCATGCGGGTGAAGGGGTTCTCGGGGCCGCCCTCGGCGATCGAGATCTGGGCCGACGCAGGGCGAAAGCCGTACTCCAGGGCCAGGGCCTGGATCGGCTCGGAGCGCAGGAAGTCGCGAAAGCTCGCGGCCGCAGCGCGCTCGGCGGCACCCGCGAGGGGTTCGCTGAGGATGGCGTAGGGGTGGTCGCTGATGATCGTCGCCGGCGGGTAGTAAACCCTGATGGGCTGGCCCCAGCGGCCCTGAGCCGCCTCAAGGTTCTCGAGCGCCAGGTTCTCGTAGACCATAACCGCATCATAGCGACTCGGCCCGAACTGAACCAGGCTCGTCATAAGGGCGCCAGTGCTATCGCCAAAGTCGAGGGTCGAGCGTTCGACCACCTCGAGCCATGCCTGGAAGGCCGGGTCGGCCACATCGGCAGCGGTCAGGCCCGAGGTCTTGCCGTGGTAGGCGTAGGCGAGTAGGGCGAGGGTCTGGGTGCCGCTGTTGGAAGTGAGGGGCGAAGTGTGGCCGAACTTCACGAAGCCCCAGCCCTGGGCGCGGGCCTGCTCGGGCGAGCCGGGCGCGAAGCCGCGCCCCTCGGCGACCTCGGCCCAGCCGCGGGGAGCGGCGATCGCCTGGTAGAGTCCCTGCCAGAAGTCGGCGCCGGCGGGCCATAACAGGGCGGCCCGCTCCTCCCAGGCGACCGCCACCAGGGGCGTGAGCACCAGGGGCACGACATCGCCCGCGAAGATCTCGCCGCCATTCTGGGCGGCCCAGTCGCTGCGCAACTGCTCGGTCCAGACGCTGCTGGCGGGGCTGAGCACGGTGGGGCGCGGGCTGTCGCCCCAGTCCTGGCGGGCGACCCGCTCGCCGATCTCGCGCGAGCCGAGGCCCACCAGAGTCACCTTGATCGGGCGGCCATTGGCGCTAGCTCCGCCAGCCTCGAAGCGTCGGGCGGCCTCCTCGAGCCACTGCTCCTTCTCGGTGCCGTACCAGATAACCAGCTCGATGGGCTGGGCCTTGGCCCCGAAACCGAGGTCGACGGGCGCGTAGCCGAGGGGCCCGGGGAGGGGGACGACGGCCTTGAGGGCCGCTGAAAGCAGGCACAGGACGACGAAGCCCAGACCAATCAGACGCGAGAGAGACTGCATGCTGCCTCCGGCAGAGGACATAGGCCCAGAGCGAAGGGCGCCGCAGCGCCCGGCACGAACATGTACGCTGCTACCTGCTGAAGGTTGCGGACTAGGGTCTGTTTCTCGGCGGTGCGCCCTTATTCTAGCCTACCAGTCGTACCAGCGGTAGGCGGGGATGCTATACTGAACGAGCATTTCAGCCCCTGCTCTCGGCTCGTTGCACGCAGCATGCCCCATGCACACTCTTGAGGGCGCCCTCGAGCGCATCACCTATCAGAGCGAGGAAGACGGCTACACCGTCGCCCGCCTGACCCCGAAGGGCCGCAACTACCAGGTCACCGTCGTCGGCAAGCTCGTGGGCGTGCGCCCGGGCGAGACTCTGCTGCTCGAGGGCGAGTGGCAGGAGCACCGCGACCACGGGCGGCAGTTCGCCGTGACGAGCTACACGTCGCTCATGCCGGCGACGATCGACGGCATCAGGCGCTACCTGGGCAGCGGCCTGATCAAGGGTATCGGCCCGGCGACGGCGAAGAAGATCACCGACACCTTCGGCAAGTACACCCTCGACGTGATCGAGGGCGAGCCCGACCGCCTGTCCGAGGTGCCCGGCCTCGGCCGCAAGAAGGTCGAGCTGATCAAGGCCGCCTGGCGCGAGCAGCAGCGCATCAAAGAGGTGATGATCTTCCTCCAGGATGTCGGGCTGCCCACGGGCATGGCGGTGCGCATCTACAAGCAGTACGGCGACGCCGCGATCACGGTGGTGCGCGACGAGCCCTACCGCCTGGCCGACGAGGTCTACGGCATCGGCTTCCTCACCGCCGACAAGATCGCCGCCGCCCTCGGCCTACCCCACGACGACCCGCGCCGCATCGCCGCCGGCCTGCGCCATAGCCTGGGCGCGGCCACAGAGGACGGGCACTGCTTCCTGCCGGCCGGCGAGCTCGTCCGCAGGGCCTGCGCCCTGCTCAGTGTCGCCGACAAGCTCGTGGGCGAGGTGCTCGAGCTGCTCCTGGCCCGGGGCGACCTGGAGAGTGGGGGCGCTGAAGAGTGGGCCGGCGAAGACATCCCCGGCTCGCCCGCTCCGGTCTACCTCAAGCCGCTGGCCATGGCCGAGACCGGCGTGGCGGCGGCAGTGCTGCGACAGCTGCGCTCGCCCTCGGGGATGGCGGGCTTCTACGGCCAGGCCCGCTGGGAGCAGGTCTTCGCCCACCTGGAGGAGCGGCACGGCGTTCGTCTGACCGAGCGGCAGCGGGCGGCCGTGCAGATGGCCCTGACCCAGAAGGTCGGCGTGCTGACCGGCGGCCCGGGCACCGGCAAGACCATGACCGTGCGCACGGTGGTCAGGCTGGCCCAGGCTCGCGGCCATCGGGTGCTACTGGCCTCGCCGACGGGGCGGGCGGCCAAGCGGCTGAGCGAGGTGACGGGGATCGAGGCCAAAACGCTGCACCGGCTGCTCGAGTATGCGCCGGGCGGGGGCGGCTCGTTCAGGCGCGACGCCGGCTGGCCCCTCGAGTGCGACCTGCTGGTGGTCGACGAGGTCAGCATGCTCGACATCCTGCTGGCCAACCACCTGCTGAAGGCCGTGCCGCCCCAGGCCCACCTGCTGCTGGTGGGCGATGCCGACCAGCTGCCCAGCGTCGGGCCGGGGCGCGTACTGGGCGATCTGTTGACCAGTGGCGCGGTGCCGAGCGTCCACCTCGACACCATCTTTCGCCAGGCGGCGGGCAGCGGGATCGCCGAGAATGCGCGGCGGATCAACCGGGGCCAGGTACCCGAGCTGCAGGGCCTCGAGGACTTCTTCTTCTTCCCCGCGTCCGACGCCGAGGCCTGCGCCGCGCGGGTGGTCGAGCTGGTGGCCTCGCGCATCCCGAGCCGCTTCGGGCTCGACCCGCTGCGCGACATCCAGGTGCTCTCGCCCACCCATAAGGGCGCCGCGGGCGTGGCCAGCCTCAACAAGCTGCTGCAAGCGGCTCTCAACCCGCCGGCCCCCGCCAAGCCCGAGAAGGGCTACGGCAGCGTGGTCTTTCGCCTGGGCGACCGGGTCATCCAGCAGCGCAACAACTATGAACTCGACGTCTATAACGGCGACATCGGGGTGGTCGCGGCGATCGACCAGGTCGAGCAGCTGCTCACGGTGCGCTTCGAGGACGAGCGCGAGGTGGGCTACGACTTCGCCCTGCTCGACGAGCTGGCCCTGGCCTACGCCCTGAGCGTCCACAAGAGTCAGGGCGGCGAGTACCCGGCCGTGGTGCTGCCGCTGCTGATGCAGCACGGGGGCATGCTGCAGCGCAATCTGCTCTACACGGCGGTCACGCGCGCCCGCGGCCTGGCCGTGCTCGCCGGCGAGCGGCGGGCCGTCGCCGCGGCCGTGGCCGCCGAGAGCGCGCAGCGGCGCTATACGGGGCTGGAGTGGCGCCTGCGGGGGTAGGCCTGGCGCCGGCTGGTACGACTTATGCTAGAATGTGTGTGTGAGGCGTCACGAAGCCGACGCGGCCCCTTCAGGGCCACGTTTTTTTATGGAGTGATTGATGCAGATCGTGAAGATACTAGGCTGGGGCGCCGCCGGCCTCGCCGCCCTGGTGGCAGCGAGCGTGGCGAGCCTGGCCGTGCAGGCGCGCACAGTGGGCGTGCCCCCCGGGCTGGGGGTAAGCGGCGGGCGCCTGGCCCCCTGTCCCAGCTCGCCCAACTGTGTCTCGACCCAGGCCGACCCGGCCGATAGCATCCACGCGATGCCCGCGCTCCCGCTGACCCTGCCGGTCGCCGAGGCCCAGGCGCGCCTGCGCGAGGTGCTGGCGGCCCAGCCCCGCGTCGAGCTGCTGCGCGACGAGCCCGGCTATATCCACAGCGTCTTTCGCAGCGCCACCATGAACTTTCCCGACGACGTCGAGTTCTACCTCGACGAGGCGGCCGGCCTGATCCACTTCCGCTCGGCGTCGCGCTTGGGCTATGGCGACATGGGCGCCAATCGCGCCCGCATGGAGCAGATCAGCGCCGAGTTGATGCAGGTTATGACACCCTAGGTATGGGGAGGCGCGGAGGGGCCAGGCCCCTCCGCAACGGCTCCGTCAGCCTCGGGGGCCATACTGCGCAGGAAGCTTTCGACCGTCGCGCGAGCCATGACCTCGGGGTCGATGGCCATGGCCTCGGGCTGCTCGAAGATGAAGCGGGTCAGGCTGTAGGCCAGGAGCGGGCCGATCAAGAGGCGGGCGGCAACGTGGGGGTCCATCTTGCGCAGGCGGCCCGCGTCCATCTGGCGCTGCAGATAGCCGGCGAGCAGCCTCAGGGCGCGCCCCGGCCCCACCTCGTTGACCAGTTGGGCCACCTCGCGATTGCGGATGGCCTCGGTGAGTAGCACCTTCAGCAACGCGATGGTCAGCCCCGACTGCAGCACGCGAGCCACGTTGAGCGCCAGCTCGGGGAGGAACTCCTCGGGCGGGGGGTTCTGGTCGATGCTGCTGCTGGCGCTGTCGATCAGCCGGACCAGGGGCATGCGCTCGAGCAAGACCTGGTGCAGCAGGTCGACCTTGTCCTTGAAGTAGTGGTAGATCAGCCCCGGCGAGCCGATCTTCGCCGCCTCGGCGATATCTTTGTTCGAGGCCCCGGCGAAGCCCTTGGCTGAGAAGGCCGCCAGAGCCCCGTCGATGATCTGCTGCCGGCGCTGCTCGTAGTCCTGTTCGTCACGCGGCGGCATGGGCGCCTCCCGTGTAAATTGATTGACTAGTCAATCAATTATAGCGCCGGGACGCCGATCTGTCAATCTGGGAGGACCGGGGAGGGGCAAAGCCCTCCCCGAACCCCACAAGCCCAACCGGGTAGCGTGGCATTGCCTCAGGCGCTACTTGATGAACTCGTTGGTGAAGGCCTGGGTGACATCGACGGCGCCGGGCAGCAGGGCGGCGTCGCGCATGAACTGCTCGGTCTTCGTCCAGACCTCGACGTCGGTGAAACCGAGGCCCTCGGCGGTGGTCTTATCGCTGTACCAGTAGGGCAGGCTCTCCTGGAGCACCTGGCGCTGCAGGGTGGGGTCGCCGAGCTGGGCCTCGGGGATGAACTTCAGGCTGATCTCGTAGGCCTCTTCGGGGTTGTCGAGGGTGTCGCGCAGGCCCTTGACCGAGGCCACGATAAAGGCGCGCACGAGCTCGGGGTCCTCGGCGATCAGCCGCTCGCTGGCGATGATCCCGTTGGCGGCTAGATTGTAGACATCGGCCACGCGCAGCACATCGACCTCTGCGCCCTGCTGGCGCAGGATGACCGGCTCGTTCATGGCGTAGCCGATGGCGACGGGGACCTTATCCTCGAGCACGGCCTGGGCCTGGGTGAAGCCGATCTCCTGCACCGTGAAGGCGGACTCGTCGAGCTTATTGGCGTAGCGCACGGCCAGCAGGCCATAGAGGCTCTCGCCGAAGTTGCCCGGGATGCCGACCGTCTTGCCGGCGAGGTCGGCGGCGCTCTTCAGGCCGGTGGCGCCCTTGGCGAAGAAGACGACCGGGAACTCCTGGTAAAGGGTCATGACCGTCTTGACGGGGATGCCCTGCTGGCGGGCGAGCAGGGTCGAGGTGCCCGAGGCCGTGGCGAAGGGCACATCGCCATCGGGCCAGGTGGCGGCCCGCTGGACCACGTCATTCTCGAAGTTATAGTCGAAGGCGACCTCGAGACCCTGCTCGGCGAAGTAGCCCTTCTCGGCGGCGACATAGTAGGGCGCGAACTGCACATTCGGGATGTAGGACATCGCCAGGGTAATCTTGCGCAGGCCCTCGGCGGCGGGGGCGGCGGTCGGCTCGGCGGCCGCGGGGGCGGCAGTCGGCTCGGCGGGGGCGGCGGTCGGCTGGGCCGCGGGCTGGCCGCCACAGGCGACGAGCAGGGCGGCGAGCACGGCGATCAGGCTGAGGCGCTTGAGCATCTGCTTCTCCTAAACTTCACGCGCACGCTGCGCGCAACTACCCGAGCTCCCAGCGAACCAGGGCGCGCTCGGTGAGGGTAGCGAGCATATAGAGGCCGAGGGTGATCCCGGCGAGGGTGAGCAGGGCGACGAAGATCAGCGGCGTATCGAAGAGGCCGCGGGCGATATTGATCATCGCGCCGAGACCCTCGCGGCCGGCCACGAACTCGCCGACGACGGCGCCGGTGGTCGCCAGGGCCAGCCCGGTGCGCACGCCGCCGAAGAGGACGGGGACGCTGAGGGGCGCCTCGACATAGCGCAGCATCTGCCAGCGGCTGGCCCCGCTGATCAGGGCCATCTCGCGCAGCTCGCGGGGGATGCCGCGCAGGGCCACGATCGTGGCGATCAGGATGGGCAGGAAGGTGATCAGGGCGGCGATCATCAGCTTGCCGGAGAGGCCGGGGCCGAACCAGAGGATGATCAGGGGCGCCACGGCCACGATCGGGATGGCCTGGCTGGCGGCCAGGACCGGGGCCAGGGCCCGCTCGAGCCAGGGGATATGGGCCAGCACGTAGCCGATGGCCAGGCCGAGGACGAGGGCGATCGCGAAGCCGCCCAGGGCCTCGACCAGGGTGGTCGAGGTATGCCGCCAGAGGATGCCGCTCTGGGCGGCGGCCACGAAGCGCTCGCCCACGAGGACGGGGCTGGGCAGGATGAAGGGCTTGTAGCCGCCCGCCGTGACCACGAGCTGCCAGAAGGCCAGCAACCCCACGATCGTGACCGGCAGACCGGCCCAGCGCAGTCCGCCCCACCGCCCGGCTCGCGGGCCACTCGGCGGGCTCGCCGCCGGCTGCATTGGCAATGTCCGCTGCATATGCGCCTCCAAACACAACAAACCCCGAGGGCAAAGCGCCTCGGGGAGTACATGACCAGACAGCCCATGGGCCGGTGAGGACCATGGCGGCGCGAGAGGCCTAACCTCAGGCAGGCAGGCGCCCAATGAGCGTCTGCCGGCACGGTTGGCCGTGCGCGCGTCGTGCGTCTGGATCTTCTTTCATCCGGACTTTAACCGTCGGCCCCGGAGTTTCACCGGGTCATGCGCGCCTTCCGGCACGCTCGTGGGCTGTACCACCGATCGGGAATTTCACCCTGCCCCGAAGATCGTTTGTTGCCGCAAAGAATACCGCAGCCCCCCCAGGCTGTCAAGGTCGCCCAAGCCAGCGCCCAGCGAGCTTCCGGGGAGCTATGAAAGACGTAGTACTTCTTACGCCGCGCGGGGGATACCCCCAGGTAAGTGCAGGATGCTAAGATTGCCTCTGTTAGCAACGTTATTCCTGCATACATCGCTCGGCCCTCCAGAATCCCCTCAGGAGACACCATGCACGCATTGCCCCGCCGCCTACTCGCGCCGACCATCCTCGCCCTCAGCCTGGCCCTCGCCGCGTGCGGCGGCGGGCGCGAGGCGACCCCGCCGGCCACCAGCGAGCCTGCCGCCTCGGCGCCCACGCGCACCCCGCGCCCCACCCGCGAGCCCCTGGCCGAGCCCACCGCCAGGCCCACCGCCGAGCCCACCGCCGAGCCCGAGCCCACAGCCGCGGCCGCCGAGGGCGAGATCCTGCCCGTCGAGTTCGCCGATCTGCAGACCTTCGAGCACCCCTCGGGCGTCTTCTCGATCGACATCCCCGAGAACTGGACCATGCAGGACAATAGCAAGCCGGACGAGATTATCCTCGTCTGGACCGACCCGACCCGCAACGGCGGTGTGATCGTCGACATCTTCGAGGACGACACGGTCTACACCGACGAGCAGTTGACCGACATTCTGAGCACCTTCCTCGAGAACAGCTTCGGCGGCGAGCCCGACTTCACGGTCGACCCGCCCGAGACGCAGAATGACGGCAGCGTGCTACTGGCCTGGGGCTACACGGCCACGGCGGACAACGATACGCCGGTGGACATGACCGGCAACAGCTTCATCGAGCAGCGCGAGAACAAGGTCTCGATCCTGACCACCCTGGTGCCCCACGAGCAGTTCGATAGCACGGTCGAGTTCACCAACGAGATCATCAACTCGTACCTGATCGACCCCAGCGCGGTGCTCTCGACCACAGGCGCCGCCGACAGTGGCTCGGACAGCGGTATCACCACGGGCGGCTCGGCCGCCGCGGGCGACATGCCGGCCACGATCGTGGCCATCGGCGACACGGTCGAGGTGGGGCCGAACCTGACCATGACCATCACCGGCATCGAGGAGCCCGCGGGCGACGACTTCTTCAAGCCCGACGAGGGCAACAAGTTCGTGATCGTGCGGGCCAGCTTCGCGAACAGCGGCAGCGAGGCCCAGCCCATCTCGACGCTACTCCAGATGGCCCTGCTCGACGCGTCGGGGGCCAAGTACGACATCGACATCCTGGCCGCCACCCTGGCCGATCAGACCCCCGACGGCGACGTGCCCGCGGGCGGCGTCCTCGAGGGCGGGGCCGGCTTCCAGATCCCCAGCGACGCCACGGGCCTGATCTTCGTCTACAGCCCCCTGATCGACGGCGAGCCGGTGGGGGTGGCCCTGGAGTAGGCCGCGCCCCCAGCCTCCTCACGCCTGGCGCTGGCCCCCTACAGGGCCAGCGCTACGTATTTCTCCTCGAGGTACTCGTCGATACCGCTGGGCCCGCCCTCGCGGCCCAGGCCGCTCTGCTTGACCCCGCCGAAGGGCGCCTGGGCGGTCGAGGGGATGGGGTCGTTCACGCCGACGATGCCATATTCGAGAGCCTCGGCCACGCGCCAGACCCGGCCGACATCGCGGGTGTAGAAGTAGGCCGCCAGGCCGAAGACGGTATCGTTGGCCAGCGCCAGAACCTCGGCCTCGTCGTCGAAGGGGATGAGCGGGGCGACGGGGCCGAAGGTCTCTTCGCGGGCCACCAGCATGTCGGCCCTGGCGTCGGCCAGGACGGTCGGCGTCCAGTAGTTGTCGCCCCCGCCGTAGGGCCGCCCGCCGGTCAGCAGCGTCGCCCCGCCGGCCAGGGCGTCTGCCACGTGGCGCTCGACCTTCGCGCGGGCCTGGGCGTCGATCAGGGGCCCGATCACGGTGGCCGGGTCGAGGCCGTCGCCCACAGTCAGGGCCGCCACTTGGGCCGTGAACAGCTCGGCGAAGCGCTCGTAGACCGGGCGCTGCACGAAGATGCGGTTGGCGCAGACGCAGGTCTGGCCGGCGTTACGGAACTTCGAGGCGATCGCCCCCTTGACCGCGGCCTCGAGGTCGGCGTCGGCGAAGACGATGAAGGGCGCGTTGCCGCCCAGCTCGAGCGAGAGCCGTTTGACCGTGTCGGCCGACTTGCGGATGAGGATCTTGCCCACCTCGGTCGAGCCGGTGAAACTGACCTTGCGCACCCGCTCGTCGGCGAAGATCGTCTCGGAGAAGGGCACGGGGTCCTGGCAGGTGATGATGTTACACACACCCGCGGGCAGCCCGGCCTCGGCGAAGATATGCCCCAGCTCGAGGGCCGAGAGGGGGGTCTGCTCGGCGGGCTTGATCACCGCGGTGCAACCGGCGGCCAGGGCCGGGCCGAGCTTGCGCGTGATCATGGCGGCGGGGAAATTCCAGGGCGTGATCAGGGCGCAGACGCCGACGGGCTGGCGCAGCACCAGCAGGCGTTTGCCGGCCGTACTCGCCGGGATGGTGCTGCCGTAGATGCGCTCGGCCTCGCCGGCGAACCAACTCAGGAAGCTGGCCGCGTAGGCGATCTCGCCGCGGGCCTCGGCCAGAGGCTTGCCCTGCTCGAGGGTCATCACCGTGGCCAGGCGCTCCTGCCGCTCGAGCATGAGCGCGGCGGCCTTGCGCAGCACCGCGGCCCTGGCGGGCGCGGGGGTGGCCGCCCAGGCGGGCAGGGCGGCCGCGGCGGCGTCGACGGCGGCGCGGGCCTCGGCGGCCCCGGCGTCGGGCACGGCGGCCAGGGCCGCGCCGGTGGCCGGGTTGGTCACGACGAAGGTCGCGCCCGAGGCCGCCGGCCGCCAGACGCCGCCAATCAGCAGCCCGTAATCGCTATCTCCCACGGTCGCCGCGGCGACCACAGCGGGGTCTACAGAAGCAGTCATAATGACCTCCAATGACATCACGCTCCATTGCGTGCCGGCTATGCGGCCATGGTAGCAGAAATCGCCGCCGATGAGGATCGAGGGCCGGCATGCTGTATAATCGGGCAGCCCTGGCGCCGAAGCCAGCAGCGAGCGAGGCACGCTCAGGCGGCAGACAGGCCAGGGGCGCCGTCGCGGCCTTCAGCCCTCATCCTTCAGCCTTCAGCCTTTGGAGATGCGATGCCCAGGCGCAGCGACATTCAAGCCATTCTGATCATCGGTTCGGGTCCGATCGTGATCGGCCAGGCGTGCGAGTTCGACTATTCGGGGGCCCAGGCCTGCAAGGCCCTGCGCGAGGAGGGCTACCGGGTCATCCTGGTCAATTCGAACCCGGCGACGATCATGACCGACCCCGGCCTGGCCGACGCAACCTATATCGAGCCCCTGACCGTGGCCAGCCTCGAGCGGATCATCGCCAAAGAGCGCCCCGACGCCCTGCTGCCCACCGTCGGCGGCCAGACGGCCCTCAACCTGGCGGTCGACCTGCACGAGGCCGGGGTGCTCGAGCGTTACGCCGTCGAGCTGATCGGCGCCTCGGTCGAGGCCGTGCGCATCGCCGAGGACCGCCAGCGCTTCAAGGACAAGATGATCGAGATCGGCCTGGCCGTACCCCGCTCGGGCACGGCCCACACGGTCGACGAGGCCCTGGCCACCGTGACCCAGACCGGCTTCCCGGCGATCATCAGACCCTCCTTCACCCTGGGCGGCTCGGGCGGCGGCATCGCCTACAACATGGAGGAGTTCAAGGAGATCGTCGAGCGCGGCCTCGACGCCTCGCCGGTGACCCAGGTGCTGATCGAGGAGAGTGTGCTCGGCTGGAAGGAGTTCGAGCTCGAGGTGATGCGCGACCGCGCCGACAACGGCGTGATCATCTGCTCGATCGAGAATATCGACCCCATGGGTGTGCACACCGGCGACTCGGTCACCGTGGCCCCGGCCATGACCCTGACCGACCGCGAGTACCAGCGCCTGCGCGACCAGGCCCTGGCGGTGCTGCGGGCCGTGGGCGTCGAGACCGGCGGCTCGAATGTGCAGTTCGCCGTCAGCCCCGACGACGGGCGCATCTATGTGATCGAGATGAACCCGCGCGTCTCGCGCTCGTCGGCCCTGGCCTCGAAGGCCACCGGCTTCCCGATCGCCAAGATCGCCGCCAAGCTGGCCGTCGGCTACACCCTCGACGAGCTGCCCAACGACATCACGCGCGAGACCCCGGCCAGCTTCGAGCCGACCCTCGACTATGTGGTGGTGAAGATCCCGCGCTGGACCTTCGAGAAGTTCCCCCAGGCCGATCAGACCCTGACCACGGCCATGAAGTCGGTCGGCGAGGTCATGGCGATCGGGCGGACCTTCCCCGAGGCCTTCCAGAAGGCCTGGCGCTCGCTCGAGCAGGGCCGCATGGGCTGGGGCGCCGACGGCAAAGATAAACTCAACCCCGAGCGCCTGCGCGAGCGGCTGATCACGCCCAACCCCGAGCGCTTCTTCTATGTGCGCTACGCCTTGCAGAGCGGCATGAGCGTCGACCAGATCCACGGCCTGACCAAGATCGACCCCTGGTTCCTCGACCAGCTCGAGCAGCTGGTCAACCTCGAGGGGCGGCTGCGGGCCTTCGATCTGGGCACGGTGCCGGGCGACCTGCTGCGCCAGGCCAAGCGCATGGGCTTCTCGGACGCCCAGCTGGCCTTCCTGCTGCGGGCCCCGGGCGGCGAGCGCCCCTGGGACCGCGAGGTGGCCGTGCGCACGAAGCGCAAGGATCTGGGGATCATCCCGACCTTCCACCGCGTCGACACCTGCGCGGCCGAGTTTCCGGCCTTCACGCCCTACCTCTACTCGAGCTACGAGAGCGAGGACGAGGCGGAGCCAACCCAGCGCAAGAAGGTGATGATCCTGGGCTCGGGGCCGAACCGGATCGGCCAGGGCATCGAGTTCGACTACTGCTGCGTCCACGCCGTGTTCGGGCTGCGGGCCATGGGCTTCGAGACGATCATGGTCAACTGCAACCCCGAGACAGTCTCGACCGACTACGACACGGCCGACCGGCTCTACTTCGAGCCTCTGACCCTCGAGGATGTGCTGAATATCGTCGACCTGGAAAAGCCCGACGGGGTGCTGGTGCAGTTCGGCGGGCAGACGCCCCTGAAGCTGGCCAGGGCCCTCGAGGCCGCGGGGGTGCCGATCTGGGGCACCCCGCCCGACGCGATCGACCTGGCCGAGGACCGCGACCGCTTCGGGGCCCTGCTCGACCGGCTGGGCATCCCGGCCCCGGCCCACGGCAGCGCCACTTCGTGGGAGGGGGCCCACAAGATCGCTACGCAGATCGGCTACCCGGTGGTGGTGCGCCCCTCGTATGTGCTGGGCGGGCGGGCCATGGCGATCGTCTACGACGACGAGACCCTCGAGCGCTACATGCGCGAGGCCGTCGACGCCTCGCCCGAACACCCGGTGCTGATCGACCGCTTCCTCGAGGACGCCTTCGAGATGGACGTCGACTGCGTGGCCGACGGCGCCGAGGTGGTGATCGCCGGGATCATGGAGCAGATCGAGCTGGCGGGGGTTCACTCGGGCGACAGCGCCTGCGTCATTCCGACCTACATGGTCGCCCCCGAGCACGTCGCCGCCATGCGCGAGTACACCGTGCGCCTGGCCAAAGAGCTCGGCGTGGTGGGCCTGATGAATGTGCAGTACGCGATGAAGGACGGGGTGGTCTATGTGCTCGAGGTGAACCCGCGGGCCTCGCGCACCATCCCCTTCGTCGCCAAGGCCACGGGCGTGCCCTGGGCCCAGATCGCGGCCCAGTGCACCGCGGGCAAGCCCCTGGCCGAATGGCGCGAGGCGATCGCCAAGGGCGAGGCCCAGATCAGCGGCAATGGCGACAGTCCGCCGATGTACCACGTCAAAGAGGTCGTACTGCCCTGGGCCCGCTTCAGCGGGGTCGACACCCTGCTCGGCCCCGAGATGCGCTCGACCGGCGAGGCTATGGGCAGCGGGGCCAGCTTCGGCGAGGCCTTCGCCAAGGCCCAGCAGGGCTGCGGGCAGGACCTGCCGCTCAGCGGCAACGCCTTCCTCAGCGTGAACGACCGCGACAAGGCCAGCCTGCTGCCGATCGCCCGCGACCTGGCCGAGCTCGGCTTCGATCTGCTGGCCACGGGCGGCACGGCGGCCTATCTGCGCGACCAGGGCCTCGCGGTCACGCCGATCTATAAGGTCAACGAAGGCCGCCCCAACGCCGTCGACTATGTGAAGAACGGGCAGATCGCCCTGATCGTCAACACGCCCCTCGGCAAGGCCAGCTTCTTCGACGAGGCCTCGATCCGGCGCGCCGCGATCGTCTATGGCGTCCCGGCCCTGACCACGCTCTCGGGGGCCGCCGCCGCCGTCCAGGCCATCCGCGCCCTGCGCGACGACGTGTGGACGGTGCAGAGCCTGCAGGAGCGGGGATAAGACGAGGGGGGCCGCGCGCTGCGCGGCCCCCCTCAAACTGCGGGCGAGATGGGCGGCCCCAGGCCTACTCCACAGTGTTGCGCAGCACGCCGATCCCGTCGATCTCGCACTCCATCACGTCGCCGGCCTTCAGCCAGCGCTGCGGGGTCATACCCATGCCGACGCCGCTGGGGGTGCCGGTGGTGATCACGTCGCCCGGCTCGAGCGTGACACCATTGGTGAAGGTCGCGATACAGGTGGGGATGTCGAAGATCATGTCGCCGGTGTTCGAGTCCTGGACCGTCTCGCCATTCAGGCGCAGCTGGATGCGCAGGCTGTGGGGGTCGCGGATCTCGTCGGCAGTCACGATCCAGGGGCCCATGGGGGCCGAGCCGTCGAGGCTCTTGCTGTAGAAGAACTGCTGGTGGCGGTTCTGCAGGTCGCGGGCCGAGACATCGTTGAGAATGGTGTAGCCAAAGACGTAGCCCAGCGCCTCCTCGGCGGGGACATTGCGAGCGGGCAGCCACATCACCAGGGCCAGCTCGACCTCCCAGTCGCGCTGGGGCGAGATGTCGGCCATCAGGGGCACGGTAGCCTCGGGGTGGTTGACCGCGGTGGGCGCCTTCGAGAAAAAGACCGGGTACTCGGGCAGCTTCTCGGGCAGGCCCTTGGCGCGCAGGGACTCGATCGCGTGGGCCGCGTAGTTCATGCCCAGGCAAATGATGTTTTTGCGCGGGCGGGGGATGGGAGCGAGCAGGGTTACGTCGGCGAGGGGAGTGGTCGCGCCGGCCGCGGCCACGTGCTCGCGGGCGCGGGCCAGGAGCTGCGGGCCGCCGTCGATCAGGGCCAGCATGCTCGGCGCGAGCTCCGAGAGGTCCACCACGCCGTCTTCGCGCACGGCGCCCACACGCTCCACACCGCTGTGGCGATAGGTCACCAGCTTCACGCCAGGTCCTTTCTGTCGATGAAAAGGGTCAATCGCTGCTATTCAGAGCCTGTGCCAACCTGGACCAAAGACAAACGACCAACGACCAACTGCGCAAGCCTACCCCTGCGCGGCCTTGGTCCTTGGTCCTTGGTCTATGGTCACATCCTGGCAGAGAGGTTGAGAAGAGCAAGGTTATAGTACCACAGGCCCAGCGCTCATGGCACGACCACCTCGGTGATCGGGACCGGGGTGAAGACCAGGGCGAAGACGACCAGGCCCACCACGGCGAGGGCCCGCCAGGGCCCGCGCAGGGGCGTCACCTCGTTGAGCAGGGGGCTGCGGGCCTGGCCCAGCAGGGCCACCAGCACCGCCCAGAGGAACCAGCCGCTCCACAGGAAGCCCAGGCCCACCAGGACCGCCGCGACGATCATGCTCATGATCGTGGCCGCCCGCGGCCCGAAGAGGGCGAAGAAGATATGGCCGCCGTCGAGCTGTCCGGCCGGCAGCAGGTTGAGACCGGTCACCAGCAGGCCGGCCCAGCCGGCCAGAGCCACCGGGTGCATATAGACGTCGTCGCCCCCGCTGGGCAAGAAGCGCCCGAAGACCAGGATCTTCAGCCCCGCATAGAGCAGCGAGTTGCCCTCGGTGAAGAAGCCGATGTCGGGCAGGGCCGCCCGCACCTGGTCGATGTTGCGCACCTCAGAGAGGGCCAGGCCCAGGATGAGCACGGGGATCGCGACCACCAGCCCGGCCAGGGGGCCCGCGGCCGCGATGGCGAGCAGGGCTCTACGGTTCGGCACCGGCTCCTTGATCGAGATGAAGGCGCCCATCGTGCCGAGCAGAAAGATCGGCATGGGGATGAAGAAGGGGTAGCTCACGGCGACGCCCTCGCGCCGGGCCGCGATATAGTGCCCCAGCTCGTGGGCGAGCAGGATGCCCAGCAGCGCGGCGGTGAAGGCCAGCCCGCTGCCCAGGCTGAAGAACGACTCGCCCGTCTCCCAGTTCAGCTCCTGGCCGCCGACGAAGGTGGTCGAGACCGCCGTCAGGGCGAAGAGCAGCAGGGCCAGCCAGAGGCGCGAGGGCTTCGCCGCGGGCATGGCGGGGGCCGCCAGCAGGGCCACGCGATCGCCCTCTTGCTGGAGCAGACCCATATAGCCCATGGCCTTGAGACGCGGGCCGACGACGGCGTAGGCGGCCTCGGCGTCGAGCTTGAGCCGGCCCACAAAGCGGGGCGCCTCGATGCCGCCCCGTCTGGCAGTCTCGATATCGTCAATCAGCATCACCTCGGCTACGGCGGCGCGCAGCGCCTCGGGGACCGGGGTCGGAGAAAACGTGTTCATTGGCCGTGTGTTCCTGCGCCATCGTCGCGGAGGGCGTCTGTGAGGCGAGCATTACGGACTCATCATACCACGCAGACTGTTCGCGCCGCCTGCTGTATGCTATACTTGCCGTGGATCGGACTTTGCAGCTTTCTGCTGCCCTATTTGCCATAGTAGAGCCTCGCTGCCGGCGGCGCGGGGGCGGGGCCGCTGGCCCTCCGTACCACCCTCGGAGCCGGAAAGCCCCGCAAGGCGCAGCCTTGCCATACAGCTTGAACTGAATGATCGAGCCGGCCCACATTCTGATCGTCGAGGATGACGCAATCATCCGCCGGGTCTACCACGACGTACTGGCCAATGACGGCTACAGAGTCTCGCTCGCCGGCAGCGGCGAGGAGGCGATCGCCTACCTCCAGCTGATCACCCCCGACCTGATCCTGCTCGACCTGGGCCTGCCGGGCATCGACGGGCACGAGGTCACGCGGCGGGTCAAGGCCGACCGCACCAAGCCCTTCATCCCGGTGATGGTGCTCTCGGCCCAGGGCGATCTCTCGACCAGCGTCGCCAGCCTCGACGCAGGCGCCGACGACTTCCTGGTCAAGCCCGTCGAGATCGACGAGCTGCTGGCGCGCGTGCGGGCGATGCTGCGCCTGCAGCGGGCCCAGCGGGGGCTGCAGCGGGCCCAGCGCAAGACCGAACTGCTGCTGCACCTGACGCGCGACCTAGGGGCGAGTATCGACCTCGACGTGCTGCTGACGCGCTTCCTCGACCACCTGGCCGACGCCGTCGGCGCGATCCGGGCCTCGATCATCCTCACCGACTTCGAGGAGGAGCGCACGCTCTGCTACTCGAGCAGCCGCAACCCGGCCACGCCGATCCTCACCGATATTCTGCGCCACGGGGTGGCCGGCTGGGTCCTGCGCGAGCGGCTGCCGGTGATCATCCACGACACGCGCATCGACAGCCGCTGGTTCGCCACCAACGAGGTCCACTCCAATGTGCGGGCTGTGGCGGCCATGCCGGTGACCCGCGAGGGGCGCACCCTCGGCGTGATCACCCTGGTCCACCACACGCCCGGCTTCTTTAGCGAAGAGCATATCGAGCTGCTCAGCTCGGTGGCCGCCCAGAGCGCCGTCGCCCTCGAGAGCGCCCAGCTCTTCCGGCTGACCCAGCGCCAGAAGGAGCTGCTGGCCCGCAGGGCAGACGAGCTGCGCAAGGTGAATGAGATCAACGCCTACCTCTCGGAGCTGATGGCCCCCGAGCAGGTGACGCGCCTGCTGGTCTACATGATCCAGCAGCAGTTCGGCTACCCGCAGGTCTGCCTGCTGATGCGCGACGGCGACGAGCTGGCGCTGCAGGCCTCGGCGGGCAGCCTGGGCGAGCGCCCCTCGGCGACGACCCGCTTCGGGGTCGGCCGCGGGCTCAACGGCTGGGCCCTGAAGCACCACCAGGTCGTGCGCGTCGACGACGTGACCAGGGACGACCGCTTCGAGGTGCTGCTGCCCGACGACGCCAGGGTGCGCTCGCAGCTGGTGGTGCCGATCGTGCTGCGGCGCGAGGTCCTGGGCACCCTCGACGTGCGCAGCCCCGAGGTCGCGGCCTTCGGCGGCAACGACGAGGCCATGCTGAGCGCGATCATGAACCAGTTCAGCATCGCCCTCGGCAACGCCAGGCTGCTCGAGAACGAGCAGCAGCGCATCTTCCAGCTCAACCAGGTCAACCGGCTCTCGGTGGCGATCACGGCCCAGCTCGACGCGCCCCAGAACCTGCAACTGGCCGCCGACGCCGTGGCCATGATCTTCAATGTGCGCCAGGCCGGGCTGCTGCTCTTCGGCGAGGGCGACCAGCAGGGCCAGATCCTGGTGGCGATCCACGGCGATGCGACGCCCTACGACACCGACCTGACGCGCATGATCTTCGCGCGCCCCGACCTCCAGCCGACGATCGCCCAGCTGCGCGAGCCCGAGCTGGTGCGCAACCTGCGCCAGCGCTCGGCCTTCGCGCCCCTGCGCGGCTTCCTGAACGCGCGCGAGATCGACGACGTGCTGCTGGTGCCGCTGCTGGCCGGGCAGCGCTCGCTGGGCGCCCTCTGCATCGACGCCACGGGCCGCGAAGAGGGCTTTGGGCGGGCCGACCTGGAGCTGGCGGCGACGGTGGCGAGCTTGATCGTGCAGGTGATCGAGAACGCCCGGCTCTACCGGGTGGTCGCCGACGAGCGCTCGACGCTCAACGCGGTGCTGCGCGGCGCCGCCGATCCCATCCTGCTGGTGGGGCCCGACCGCGAGCTGCTGCTGGCCAATCGCGCGGCCGAAGAGCACCTGGGCCTGCGCCTGAGCGACAGCCGCGGCCGCACCCTGCGGGCCTTCCTCGAAGAGGGCGAATCGGCCCTGGCCCAGCTGATCCCGATGCTCGACAACCACCAGCAGGCCGGCGCCGCCACCGAGATCAACCTGCCGGGCGATATCACCTACAGCGTCAGTATCGCCCCAGTGCAGGGCGGCGACGACCAGCCCCTGGGCAAGGTGACGGTGCTGCGCGACATCAGCCCCATCCGGCGGCTCGAACGCCAGGAACGCGAGCGCGAGCGGGCGGTCTTCAGACGCTACGTCTCGCCCCAGGTGGCCGAGCAGCTGCTCAAGGCCGGGGGCGAGTTCGGGCGCCCGACCGACCGCGACGTGGCCGTGGTGATCGCCGACATCCGCGGCTTCACGGGGATCACCGAGCGCACCGAGCCCCACGTGCTGATCGAGCGCATCCTCAACCGCTACTTCACGGCGATGACCGAGGCCCTCTACACCCACGACGGGACGATCGATAAGTTCCTCGGCGACGGGATCATCGGCGTCTTCGGCTCGCCGATCGCGCACCCCGACGACCCCGAGCGAGCCCTGGCCGCGGCTGTAGAGATGCAGCGCCGCTTCGCTCAGCTCGCCTGCGAATGGCGCGAGGAGCTGGGCTATGAGATCGGCATGGGCTGCGGGGTCGGCTACGGGCGGGCCGTGGTCGGCAATGTCGGCTCTGAGCAGCGCCAGGACTACACCCTGATCGGCGATGTGGTCAACACCGCCTCGCGCCTCTCGGGCCTCGCCCGCGCCGGCCAGGTGATCATCTCCTACCGCCTCGCCGACGCCCTCCCCCGCGACTACGCCCCCCCATGGCCCCTGCGCGCCCTCGGCCCAGTCAAGCTCAAGGGCAAGCAAGAGCCCCACCTAATCTACGAGGTCGGGCCGTAACGATGCTGCGCGCCGCCTGTTGGCGGTTAATCCCCTGACACCCCACCAAAACATGTCGCTACAGCCTCGTTGTCTTGACAACATGCTGTAAAATCTTTATCATGCCCTCGTTACATTGCAGCTTAGACCTTCGACATAGTCGGCTCAACGGCGCGGCCCACCCGTCGCGCAACGAGGAGTGACCGCATCATGATTCGCGGAGCCCGATCCCGAGCGCCGAGGCCCAGCCCCGCCGCCTTGCTCTTGCTGCTGCTTGCAGCTATCCTGGCCGGCTGCAGCTCGCAGCCGATCGTCCTCACCGGTACGGTCACCGATGCTTACACCGGGGCCCCGGTGCCCGAGGCGAATGTGATCGTCGGCGATACCACCATCGCCACCGACGCCAACGGCGTGTTCGCCACGCCGAGCTGGAGCAAGTCGGACACGCTCGCCGTAAGCGCCCCGAACTACGAGGCCCTGAGCCTGCCCCTGGAGGGCCGGCCCGAGGTGGCGGCCAGCGACGCCCTGACGATCACCCTCAACACGGTGCTGCGCCCCAACATCCTGACGGGCGCGATCAGCGACGCCTACACGGGCAAGCCCCTGGCGGGCGCCGAGGTGACGGCCAGCTTCAACGTTACCGAGACCCTGAGCGCGACGACCGACGAGGCCGGGCGCTACAGTCTGGCCGGCGTACCCGAGGAGCTGAGCCTCACGGTCAGCGCGCCCGACTACGCCCCGGCAGAGCAGCAGGTCACCCGCGCCACCAGCCTCGACCTGAGCCTGCGCCCCAATGTGCTCGCCGGCAAGGTGACCGACCGCTTCAGCGGCCAGGGCGTGGCCGGGGCGACCGTCAGCGTAGGCGAGGCCGAGGCCGTCACCGGCGAGGACGGCGCCTACAGGCTCGAGGGCGTGCCCGCCGAGGGCACCAGCGTCGTGATCAGCGCCGACGGCTACGCCCCGCTCGAGCAGGAGCTGGGCCAGATCACCAGCCTCGACGCCGTGCTGCGGCCCGACACCCTCAAGGCCCGCCTGATCGACAAGGACAGCGGCGAGCCGATCGTCAACGCGGCCGTCTTCGCCACCGCCACCCTCCCCGGCACCGACGTGGCCTTCACACGCATGACCGGCAGCGCCGACGGCTCGTTCACCCTCAAGGGCCTGCCCGAGCAGGGTTACCTGCAGATCCTCTCTCCCGGCTACGCCAAAGAGGTGATCGAGATCAAGCCGGGCAGCGTGCCGACCGAGATCGCCCTCGAGCGCTTCCGAGTCAGGGCCCTCTATGTCACGGCCGCCGTGGCCAGCTCGCCGGGCCTGATGGAAGAGTATATCGACCTGATCGATCGCACCGAGCTGAACGCGATCGTGATCGACCTGAAGAGCGACCTGCGCGACGATCTGGGCCTGGTCTACTACGATTCACAGGTACCCCTGGCGCGAGAGTTGGGCCTCTCGCGGCCGTATATCGATATGCCGGCCCTGGTGCAGCAGCTCAAGGATAAGGGTATCTACACCATCGCCCGCATCCAGCTCTTCTCGCACGACAATGTGCTCTCGGACGCCCGGCCCGAGTGGTCGATCAGGCTGCGCGAGACCGGCGAGGTCTACGCCGACTACCCGGCGGGCCTCGACGGGGGCATCCGCTACGCCTACCTCGACCCGACCAACCAGAACGTCTGGGACTACAACATCCAGCTCGGCGTCGAGGCGGCCCAGATGGGCTTCGACGAGGTCAACTACGACTACATCCGCTTCCCCGACTGGTACGGCTCCAAGGCCGAGTTCGCCGAGACCCTGCTCTTCTCGGAGCCGATCGACCCGGCGACGAACCCCGACCGTATGTTCGAGGTGATCACCGAGTTCATGGACAAGGCCCACCGGGCGGTTAATGGCGCAGGGGCCAAGATGTCGATCGACGTCTTCGGTCGGGTGGTGCTGGGCAAGTCGCTGACGATCGCCCAGGATATCAAGCGCATGGGCAACTTCACCGACTACATCGCCCCGATGCCCTACCCCTCGCTCTGGTGGCCGGGCGCCTTCGGAATCGAATCGCCCCTCGACGAGCCCTTTGCGCTCCTCGATGCGGCCAATGCCTCGGGCGTCGAGCAGATCCAGAACGAGTACGCGCGCCTACGCCCCTGGCTGCAGGACCACACCGACCCCTGGTCGTACAAGGTGGTCAAGTACGGGCCCGATGAGGTGCGCGCCCAGATCGACGCCACCGAGAAGTATCCCGAGATCGACGGCTGGATGCTGTACGACTCGGCGAACGTCTATCGAGGCGCCTTCGGCGGCGCCGCCAGGCCCGAAGAATAGAGCGCCGTGGTCACGCGCCTTACCACAGAGCTGAGCCCTAGAGCGGCAGGATGGTAAGGAGCTCCCGGCGCGCGAGGCGGAACGTATGCGACGAACTGCTGCCCCCTGGCTCCTGGTCGGCCTGATGCTCGCCCTCGGCGCGGCGACCTTGCCCGCGCCCTCCGTCCTCGCTCGGCAGCAAGGCCCCCAGGCCCGCGTCGGGGCCTGGACCCTCAGCGATGTGGCCGACTGGGAGGCCGGCGCCAGCTCGGGGGTGCTCGTGACCAATAACGCCGGGGGCGAGCTGCGCCTGGCCGATGGGCAGAGCAGCGGCAGCTTCGTCTCGCAACCGTTCAAGGCCGACTTCCCGCTCAACGCGGCCGGCGCGATCTGGAGCGCCGAGCTCGTGCCCGGCACCCAGCTGCGCCTCGAACTGCGGGCCCGCCCCTCGCCGCTCGAGGGCGACCCCGAGGCCGGTTGGGGGGCCTGGCAGCCCCTCGAGGCCGGCGACGCCCGCTCTGAGGCCACGGGCAGCGCGGGCGCCTTCGCCACGCCCGACGTGGCCGCCCTGCCCGCGGGCAGCCAGTACCTGCAGCTGCGAGCCACCCTGGCCAGCAGCGTCGCCCGCGCCTCGGCCGTGCTCAGCGACGTGACCGTCAGCTACCTCAGCACCGCGCTTGGCACGCCGATCTTCGCGGCCGGGCTGCCCCGCAGGCCCATCCTCTTCGGCGACCAGACCCTCACCGCGCGCCCGACGGCGATCGCCCGCGCCGACTGGAGCGGGCGCCCCGAGGCGGCCCAGCCGACCCGCCGCGACCCGCGGGGTGTGATCATCCACCAGATCGACGCCACAGTCTCGCCCAGCAACAGCCTCGACCTGGTGCGGGCCCTGGCGGCCTACCAGATCGGCGTGCTCGGGTGGGAGGATCTGAGCTATCACTATCTGATCGACCCCGAGGGTAACCTGTTCGAGGGGCGCCTCGGCGGGCCTACCTCGGCGGTCGAGCGTATGAGCGGCGGCGACACGGCGGTGCATATCGCCCTGATCGTGCCGCGCGAGGCGCCGCCCAGCCCGACTGCCCAGGGCGTCCTGGTGAGCCTGCTGGCCTGGCTCGGCGAGGCCTACGACCTCAGCCCGACCGGCGAGCACAGCGTCATCACCGACGACGGGCGGGCCGCGCGGGCCACGGTCGCGGGCCATAGCCAGGTCTCCGCCGAGGCGCCCGACCCCTTCGGGCCCATGCGCCTGCTGCTGCCGCAGATCCGCACCCTGGCCGACCAGTCGACCGTGCGCGCCCGCTGGTACTTCGCCGAGGGCAACGTGGCCGACTACAGCCAGCGCCTGGCCTTCTTCAACCCCACCGATGCCCAAACCGACGCCCGGGTGACCCTGGTGCGGCCCGGCTCGGCCCCCGTGACGCGCATCGTCAGCGTCCCGGCCAACGCCAGGGCCGACCTGACGGTCAACGACCTGGTGCAGGGCGCGCCGGCCTTGCCCGCGATCGTCGAGTCGAGCGCGCCCATCCTGGCCGAGCGCAGCATGGGGCTCAACACCGACATCGACGGCGGCCCCGGCATCAGCCAGCTCTCGCGGGTCTGGTACTTCGCCGAGGGCTCGACCGAAGACGGCAGCCGCACCTTCCTCATCCTGTTCAACCCCAACCCGGCCGCGGTGCAGGCGAGCGTGACCTATATGCGCCGCGACGGGATCAACTACCAGCAGGCGGTGCAGATCGCCGGCCAGTCGCGCCTGGTGATCGCGGTCAACGATATCACCCAGCCCGACGGCAGCCTGCCCCTCGGCGGCCAGAACTTTGGCGTGCAGGTGATCGCCGGCCAGCCGATCGCCGTCGAGCGCACCATGCGCTTCGGGCCGAACCAGGCGGGCCTGCACACGGGCCGCGGCATCGCCACCCTCTCGCGCACCTGGCACTTCGCCGAGGGCACCACCGAGGGCGACTTCCGCTACAGGCTGCTCATCCTCAACCCCAATAGCCAGCCGGCCAGCACCGAGGCGACCTTCATGCGCCCCGACGGCAGCGCAGAGGTGCGCCGCTACGCCGTGCCGCCCCGCTCGCAGCTCGTGGTCAACGTGAACGAGATCGTGCCCGACCTGGGCGTCAGCGCCACGGTCACCTCCGACCGGCCCGTGGCCGCCGAGCGCTCCCTGGTCTTCAACGGCGGCAGGGCGGGCACCGTGGGGGCGGGCGCCCCCGAGCCGGCTCTGCGCTGGGCCTTCGTCGACGGGCGCACCAGCGACGCGACCTACTACCTGTGCGTGAGCAACCCGGGCAAGCTCAGGGCCCGCGTCACGGTCAACCTCAGCTTCAGCGGCGGGGCCACCGGCGTCCAGAGCTTCGAGGTGCCCCCGGGCGCCCGCTACACCCTGGCCGTCCACGAGCTCTACCCCAACGAGAATACCGTCGCGGCCGTCGTGCGCGGCACCCAGCCCATCGTCGCCGAGCGCTCGTTCTTCCCCGGCGGCGGGGTGCGCGGCGGCTCCACGACCCTCGGCATCCCCCTGCCGTAAGTAGGGGAGGGGGTACGGGAGGAGGTAGGGGAGGACGCGGGAGGGCCTGCCCTCCCGCAAGCTTCCCCTCAGCACGCTCGCGCCGGCTCGCGCCATCGCCCGGGGAGGGCGCGGGAGGGCCTGCCCTCCCGCAAACTTCCCCTCAGCACGCTCGCGCCGGCTCGCGCCATCGCCCGGGGAGGGCGCGGGAGGGCCTGCCCTCCCGCAAACTTCCCCTCAGCACACTTGGT
>CAZKTU010000036.1:0-12975 GCA_964555675.1 uncultured Oscillochloris sp. | reverse complement strand
GGGGAGGGCGCGGGAGGGCCTGCCCTCCCGCAAACTTCCCCTCAGCACACTTGGTGTGGTGAGACTCTACCCATCGTCGCGGCGCAGGCGCGCCACGAGCTGGGTGTAGAACTGGCTGCTGGGGCGCAGGCGCACGAAGGTGCAGACCTTCGAGCTGCGCCTGATGACGATCTCGTCGGCGTAGTGCAGCGGCAGGTTCTCGCGGCCGTCGATGGCCAGGATGGCGTGGTGGCGGCTATCGACCCGGATGGTCACCACGGCGTCCTCGTGGAGCACCATCGAGGGCACGCTAGTGAGGTGCGGCGCGATGCCCACCAGCAGCAGCGCACGCGAGCGCGGGTCGACGATCGGGCCGCCCGCGGCAAGGGCGTAGGCCGTCGAGCCCGTGGCCGTGGCCACCAGGACCCCGTCGCTGTGGTAGGTGGTCAAGGGCGAGTCGTCGACGCTCACGTGGGCCTTGATCACGCGGCTGATGTCGCTGCGCGAGAGCACAATCTCGTTGAGGGCGGTGTACTCGATAATCGGCTGGCCGTCGCGGTAGAGGGTCGCCCTGATCAGCGAGCGCTCGTCGTGCCAGCCGCCGCCCTGCCTGACGCGTTCGACGGCATGGTAGACCTCGTCGGGCTGCACCTCGGCCATAAAACTGAGGTGGCCCATGGCTACGGCGAGGACCGGGATGTCTAGCGGGAAGCAGAGGCGGGCGGCGCGTAGGACCGTGCCGTCGCCGCCCATGGCCACCATCAGATCGGTGTCGTGGAGAGCGCTGGGGTTGTCGCGGGCCTCCTGCGAGACCCCGCGCCAGGCCATGATGCCCTGCGCGCGCAGCCAGGCCGCCAGCTCGTTCGAGCGCTCGACCGTGGCCTCGGAGTAGGGATTGTAGAGTACAGCGACGCGCCTGAGCATAGTGCCGCCTCGGGGTCAGTTCCGGCGGGGCGCCATGCCCCTGCCGATCCTCACAAGAATACCACGGAACCCGGCGGCCAACAAAGCCATGCTATAATGGCGCGCCCCCCGAGCACAGGAGCAACTTCACTATGGAAGAGAATCGCCTCGCCTTTCTCAAGCAGCTGCTGAGCACCCCCGGCCCCTCGGGCGACGAGGAGGCCGCGGCCCGCGTCTGGCGCGCCGACGCCCGGGCCTTCGCCGATAGTGTCTACGCCGACGTCAGCGGCAACAGCTACGCCGTCCTCGAGGGGCCCGGCCCGCGGGTGCTGCTGGCCGGCCACATCGACGAGATCGGCGTGATGGTCACCCATATCGACGACCAGGGCTTCCTCTTCTTTGGGGCGATCGGCGGCTGGGACGCCCAGGTGCTGGTCGGCCAGCGTGTGCGCCTGCTCGGCCTCGGCGGCGAGCTGATCGGCGTGATCGGCAAGAAGCCCATCCATTTACTCAAGTCTGAAGACCGCAGCAGGGCCAGCACCCTCGAGCAGCTGTGGATCGATATCGGCGTCGCGAGCCGCGACGAGGCCCTCGCCCACGTGCGCGTCGGCACCGTCGGCGTGATCGACGCGCCCCTCTACGAGCTGCCGGGGCGGCGCCTGGTCAGCCGCAGCCTCGACGATCGCGTGGGCGCCTTCGTCGTGCTCGAGGCCCTGCGCCTGCTGAGCCAGGATCGGCCCCAGGCCCACGTCGCCGCCGTGGCCACGGCTCAGGAGGAGATCACCTTCGCCGGAGCGATGACCGCCGCCTACAGCTTCGACCCCCAGGTGGCGATCGCCGTCGACGTGACCTTTGCGACCGACCACCCCGACTCGGACAAGCGCCAGCATGGCGACGTCAGGCTCGGCGGCGGCCCCGTGCTCTCGCGCGGCTCGGCCAATAGCCCCCTGGTGTTCCGCCGCCTGGTCGAGGTGGCCGAGCGCGAGCAGATCGCCTACGCGCTCCAGATGAGCCCGCGCTACAGCGGCACCGACGCCGACGCCATCCACAAGGCCAGGGGCGGCATCGCTACGGGCGTGGTCTCGCTCCCCACCCGCTACCTCCACTCGCCGAACGAGATGGTCTCGCTCGACGATGTCACCCAGGCGGCCCGCCTGATCGCGGCCTTCGTGCGCAGCATCGCCGGCGAGGGCGAGTTCATCCCGGCGTAGGGCGCCAGGGATGCTCCTGACGAAGCTTTCATCCAGGTGGCTCGTACGTGATGGTACAATATACCGGTCGCGCCGATGACGTCGCGACCGGCCTGAAGCCGACCGACTCACTGACGAGGAGGCACCGACCAATGGCGCTAGACATCCGTGCGACCAGTGCGCCCCAGACCCCCTTTGCCATCGCCCAGCGGCAGTTCGACATCGCCGCAGACTTGCTCCACCTCTCCGAGAGCCTGCGCGGTATCCTGCGCGCCCCCCAGCGCGAGCTGAGCGTCAACTTCCCGGTCAAACTCGATGACGGCAGCACGCGCATGTTTACGGGCTACCGCGTCCAGCACAACCTCTCGCGCGGCCCCACCAAGGGCGGCATCCGCTACCACCCCGATCTGACCCTCGACGATGTGCGCGCCCTGGCCATGTGGATGACCTGGAAGTGCGCCGTCACCAGCCTGCCCTACGGCGGGGCCAAGGGCGGGGTGATCGTCGACCCGAAGCTGCTCTCGGCCGACGAGGTCGAGCGGCTGACCAGGCGCTACGCCAGCGAGATCAGCCTGCTGATCGGCCCCGAGCGCGACATCCCCGCCCCCGACGTCAACACCAACCCGCAGATCATGGCCTGGATCATGGACACGATCTCGATGCACCAGGGCTACACCGTCCCCGCCATCGTCACCGGCAAGCCGATCAACATCGGCGGCTCCGAGGGCCGCAACGAGGCGACCGCCCGCGGCATGGCCTATGTGCTCGCCGAGGCCGCCCGCCACCTGGGCATCGACCTGCTCAGGGCCCGCGTCGCCGTTCAGGGCTTCGGCAACGTCGGCGCCAATATCGCCCGCATGCTCCACGACCACGGGGCCACCATCGTCGCCGTCAGCGACAGCCGCGGCGGCGTCTATAACCCCAAGGGCCTGCGCCCCGCAGAGCTGATGGGCCACAAGGCCGAGTACGGGCGCGTCGGCGACTACCCCGAGGGCGAGCAGATCAGCAACGAAGAGCTGGTCGAGCTCGACTGCGATGTGCTCATCCCCGCCGCCCTCTCGAATGTGATCACCGCCGCCAACGCGCCCCACATACGCGCCCGCGTGATCGCCGAGGCCGCCAACGGCCCCACTACCCCCGAGGCCGACGAGATCCTGTTCGATCAGGGCACCTTCGTGCTGCCCGATATCCTCGCCAATGCCGGCGGCGTCACCGTCAGCTACTTCGAGTGGGTCCAGGGCCTCCAGGAGTTCTTCTGGGCCGAACGCGAAGTGAACGCCCAGCTCGAGCGGGTGATGCGTCGCGCCTTCCAGTCGGTGCTCCACGCCGCCGAGGAGCATCGGCTGCATATGCGCAGCGCCGCCTATACCATCGCCGTCCAGCGCGTCGCCGATGCCGTGACCACGCGCGGGATCTACCCTTAGTTTGCTCCCAACCTGCCCGGTTAGGCTTGCGAGGGGTATTGGGGGGCTTTGCCCCCCCAGTACCCCTCTTTGCTGCGCACACCCCTTGCCCAGCCTCGCTCTAGGGTAATTTTCCCCTATTCCGGGTTTCGCAGCAATTTACTATCATATCCATTATTCCTGCAATACG
The DNA here is from genome assembly GCA_964555675.1 of uncultured Oscillochloris sp. Classification (GTDB taxonomy): domain Bacteria; phylum Chloroflexota; class Chloroflexia; order Chloroflexales; family Chloroflexaceae; genus CAIWXH01. Next base: position 9,310 of record CAZKTU010000036.1, on the reverse strand, counting down.
TCATAGGCAAAGGTAGGCCATGGACTACTGCTGGCTCGAGCCCGAGCGCCAGGCCCATTCAGGCACCCTCGCCACGCCAGACCCTCTCCCGGGCGCAGTGATTCTGGGTTGGGCGCGCGCCCTCGACGCGCGGGCGCAGCTTCCCGAGGGCTTCACCGGGCGCGTGGCCGCCCTCGCTGTGCAGATCGGCGCGACCTTCGAACTTCGCAACGAGGCCCTCAGGCACCTCTACACGGGCGCGCTGCTCCACGACATCGGCATGATGCAGGTACCCGACAGCATTATGCGCAAGCCCGGCCCCCTCACCCCCGGCGAGTGGGCCATGATCCGCCTCCACCCCCTCTTCGCCGACGAGATCCTCGCCCCGATCGATACCCTGCACGCCGTGCTGCCCATCCCGCGCTACCACCACGAGCGCTGGGACGGCTCGGGTTACCCCTACGAGCTACGAGGCGAGCAGATCCCCCTGCCCGCGCGGATCTTCGCGGCGGCCTGCGCCTGGATGACCATGACCGTCGACCGGCCCTATCGGCGGGCCCTCCCCCCTGAGGTCGCCCTCTGCCAGATCGAGACCGCCACAGGCACGATCTACGACCCGGAGGTCGTCGGCCGCCTCCTCTCGCTCGTCGACCGTCGCGTCCACACCGCCTAGAGCGTATCTTCCGGGGCCTCCCGGCGGTACATGTTGCGAGACGTCCGCAACACGCACCGACAACAGGAGGCCCAGGATGAGCGACCGCGTTCTCTCCACCGCCACCGCCCGCGAGGCCATCACGGCCTTCCAGGCCATCGTCAACGGCCCGCTCCTCGAGCAGATCGGCCAGCTCAACACCAAGGGGCAGATCCTCAGCCAGCCCAACAACTGGGATGGTCGCCTCGCCGCCGAGTTCCGCGCCAACTGGGCCGACACCCACCAGAAGCTGATCGGCATCCAGCAGGCCCTCGAGGAGCTGCGGCGCCAGACCCAGCAGATCAACCAGAATATCATGCAGGCCGGCGGCAACCTCTAGGCCGAGCGCGCTCCCTTCGGCGCGGCCGCGCTCGCCGCGCCCCCTGGCTCCACGCCGAGCCACCCCCTCCCCTCTCACCCACCACACAGCCCGGAGGAGTCGCCGATGGAGCCTAGCAGCTCGGCAAGCCCTGAAGAGCTGGCCCGTTATGCCAGGGCAGGGGCCGCCGTGGGCGCCCGCGTCGAGGCCGAGGCCCGCCGCCTCGACGCCGCCCTCGCGCCCTTCCTGGCCCGCTGCAGCGAGTACCGCGTCCCCGCCGCCGCGGGCCTCCCCCCGCGCCTCGCCGTCTACGGACACGCCGAGGCCGACCTGGCCGCCTGGACGGGCGAGGTCGCCCGAGGCTTCCTGCTGGCCGACCGCGGGGCCGCCCCAATCGGCCTGCTGCCCCAGCCGGGTCGCCGGAGCGCCGCCGCAGCCCGCCAGGCCGCCATGTGGAACGCCGAGGCCAGGCGCATGATCAGCCTCAGCGCGCGCCTCAGGTCGCTCATCGCCCTGCGCGGGATCGCCGGCGTCCTGCAGGACCCGGCCCTGCTGCTCATCGTGGCGGCCCTGGGCGGCGCCCACGGCGGCTACCTCACCGGGCTGACTCTGGCCGGCGACGCCCCGCGCCGCTCGCGTCGCCCCGCCGCGGACGCGGTCGAGCAGAGCCTGCAACTGTTCCACGGCTTCTGGTACGAGAGCATGGCCCACCTCGAGCCCGAGCAGTTCCGCGCCCTCAGCGCCGAGCTCGACGCCCTCAGGCTGGTCGTGTTCAGCAGGCTGGGCATCGCCCAGAGTGCGCCCCGCACCCTCGAGCAGGCCGAGGTGCTCAGGGACGCCGGGACAGGCGCCCTCGCCGTGACGGCCGGCCAGGCCTTCCCCTGGAGCGCCGCCTGCGCTCTCGACGAGGACGCACCCTTCCGCCCTGGGCCGGCCGACGCCCAGGCAGGCGAACACAGCGGCATCAGCTACTACCCCGACGAGCAGGTGCGGCTCGAGCGCCTGAATGGCGAGACGGGCGACTACCGCATCAGTATCGCCGGCCTCGACCCCGAAAAGCCGGCCGCCCCCAACAACTTCGAGGCCGTGGCCCTGACCGCCCAGGGCGTAAGCGCCGGGAACCACTACTACGAGGTGGTCAAGGCGCGCTTTCTGGCCGACCTCGAGCGCCTCCCGCCCGGCAGCACGCTCCATCTGGAGGGCCACAGCATGGGCGGCGGTATGTGCTTCCTGCTGCGCGATGACCCCGAGGTGCGCCAGGCCATCGCGGCGGCGGGCGTCACCGTCGGCAGCCTGATCACCTTCGGCGCCGTGCGCCCGCGCGGGCCCGCCGGCCGCGCGCGCGACGACGAGGCGAGCCCCTTCGCCGGGGCCGAGGAGCGGCACTATGTCAACGCCGACGACAGCCTGGCCCTCAACGTCGGCGCGGGCCACGCCGGCGACCCCACGGTTATCTTGCTCGACAATCGGCGCATCGACGAGCCCTCGGCCGCCCACACCGCCTACGGCGACGTCGAGAGCTACGCCGGGCTGCCGCCCGAGCTGCTGGTCATGCCGTACCTGGTCGACCCGGCGACCTACGCCGCCTATAGCCCGGAGCCCCCCGCCCCGGCAGACGAGCCCATAGCCGCCGGCGAGCCGAACCCTGTGAGGAGCGCCCATGCCACGCCATGACGATTCGATCGATGCAGACGTCCGCTGGGACCACGGGGCCGCCGGCGCCGCCATCGCCGCCCTCAGGCGGGCCGCCGACGAGCTCGAGGGGGCCTCGGCCGACTGTGGGCGGGCCGCCTGCGCCGCCACGACCCACTGGCTGGGCCAGCATCGCCTCAGCTTCACCCTGCGGAGGCGCGCCCTCGACGCCGAGGCTACGGGCCTGGCCGCCGACTGCAGAGCGGCGGCAGGTGCGATCGCCGCGGCCGACAGGCGCGCCCGCGAAGAGCAGGCCCGCCGCGAGCGCGAGCGCGAGGAACGGGCCCGCCGCGAGCGCGAGAGACAGCGCCATGCGCAACCACAGGTTTAACCGCCCCCCGCGGGTGCGCCCCCACTGGCCCGCCGAGCGCATCGAGCTGCCCGAGCCGCCCGCCCCGCCCGAGCCCGAGCGGAGCGATATGCTCCCGCTGCTGCTGCCTCTGGCCGGCGCCGGGGTCTTCGCGGGCGCCGCCGGCCTCGGGGGCGGCAATCCGCTGCTGGTGGCCCTGCCCACAGGCGCCATGGCCCTGCTGGGCCTGGGCGCGGGGCTGCTCGGCCGCCGCCGCGAGGCCAGGCGCGCGGCCCAGGCCTACGCCGAGCGCCGGGCCCTCTTCGAGGACCAGCTCGAGGCCGGCCTCGCGCACCTGCGCACCCTCCACGAGCAAGAGCGCGCTGGGCGCATCTACCTCAGCCCCGACCCGGGCGAACTGCTGCTGATCGCCGGGGTCGCCCCGGGCGAGGCCGCCCCAGAGCCGCGCCTGTGGGAGCGCCGCCCCGCAGACGACGACTTCCTCGAGCTGCGGGCCGGCACCGGAAGCTTGCCCGCGGCCACACAGGTCCAGGCCCCGCAGCCCTCGCCCGGCGGCGTTATCGACCGGCGCATCCTGCGGGCCGCCGCCGAGTACGGCACGCTGCGCCAGGTGCCCATCTGCCTGCCCTTGCGGCAGCTCGGCTCACTCGGGATCGCCGGGCCGCGCGCGGCCGCCACCAGCCTGGCCCGCGCGCTGCTCTGGCAGGCCGCCGTGCTCCACGCGCCCGCCGACCTGCGCCTCGCCGCCCTGTTCGGCCCCGAGGCGAGCGCCGAGTGGGAGTGGCTGCGCTGGCTGCCCCACTGCGCGCCCCTCTCGAACGACCCGGCGCCGGGCGCGCGCATGCTCGCCGGCAGCCCCGCGGCGGCCGCGCGCCTATGCAGCGAGCTGCTCGACCTGCTCAGCCGCCGCCGCGATCAGGCGGCGCGCTCGCCCGAGGCGCCCCCGCCCGGGCCCGTCATGCTCCTGCTGGTCGACGGCGCGGCCCTGGCCCACGCCCACCCGGCCGTCGTCGAGCTGCTGCGCCACGGCGGGCCCCTCGGCATCGCCACCCTGCTCGTCGTGCCCTCGTGGCCCCAGATCCCCGAGGCCTGCGCGGCCATGGTCGAGCTAGAGCAGCACGGCGCGCGCTGGACACGAGCCGGCCGGCAGTGGCCCCGCGAGCGCTTTGCGCCCGACCGGGCCGAGCTCGGGCCGAGCGACCGGCTGGCCCGCAAACTCGCCGGCGTGCGCCTGCTCGAAGCGGGCGGCGCCCAGGCCATCCCGCGCAGCGTCCGCCTCTTCGAGCTGCTCGGCGTGAAGGGCGAGGACGACCTCTGCCCGCCCCGGGCCTGGGCCGATCCGCCCGCGGCCGCGTGGAACCCCGCAGTGCCGATCGGGGCGGGGGCCGACGGGGCGCCGGTCTACCTCGATCTGAACGAGGGCCGCCACGGGCCCCACGGCATCATCGCGGGGGCCACGGGCGCCGGCAAGAGCGTCCTGCTCCAGAGCATCATCGCCGCCCTGGCGGCCGCCCACAGCCCCGAACGGCTCCAGTTGCTGCTGATCGACTTCAAGGGCGGCGCCGCCCTGATGCCGTTTGCGCCGCTGCCCCACACGGCCGGCCTGGTCACCGACCTCGAAGGTCGCATGGCGGCCAGAGCCATGACCGCCCTCAAGAGCGAGCTGCGCCGTCGCAAGGCCCTGCTCAAGGAGGCCGCCGTCGGCCACGCAGTCAAGGTCGAGAATATCGGCGACTACCGCGCCCTCGCCGCGCGCAGGGGCCTCGCGCCCCTGCCGAACCTCTTCGTGGTGGTCGACGAGTTCGACGAGCTCGCCCGCGGCAACCCCGAGTTTGTCACCGAGCTCGTCCGCGTCGTCAAACAGGGTCGCTCGCTCGGCGTCAGCCTGCTCGTCGCCACCCAGCAGCCCTCGCGCGCCGTCAGCGACGAGATCAGGAGCCAGCTCTCCTACTTCATCGCCCTGCGCCTCGGCGGCGCAGAGGACAGCCGCGAGATGCTGCTCAAGCCCGACGCGGCCTTTCTCCCCACAGACCTGCCCGGCCGCGCCTATATGCGCGCCGGCGGCGACGTACAGATGCTCCAGGTAGCCCTGGTCACCGGCCCGTACAAGGCGCCCGCGGCTGAGCGAGCGCCGGCGCCCCGCGTCAGCTTTGTGCGCGACGGCCACGAGCAGCCCGTGGCCGCAACCGCGCTGCGCCAGGAGCAGGGCGGCGCGACCGACCTCGACGTGCTCGTGCGCGCCCTCAGAGCGGCGGCCGAGGCCCGCGGCCCGGCCGCGCCCGGCTGGAGCCCCGCCCCAATCTGGCGGCCGCCCCTCCCGCAGCGCCTGGCGCTCTCGGACCTGGCCCCGTGGGAGCCGCCGGCGACGGCGTGGGCCCAGGCGCCCGGGGCCGGCTGGATGCGCCAGCCTGTCGGGTTGCTCGACCTGCCCCAGGAGGGGCGGCAAGAGCCCTACGGCGTCGATCTGTGCGCCGGGCACCTGGCCGTCGTCGGCGCGCCCGGCAGCGGCAAGACCACCCTCTTGCGCGCCCTCGTCCTGGGCCTGGCCCTGCGCCACTCGCCCCGCGATCTCTGGTGCTACCTGATCGACGCGGGCGGCCAGGGCCTCGGCCCCCTGGCCGGGCTGCCCCACGTCGGCGCCCACCTCCTCGCCCGCGAGGGCGAGCGGGTGCGCCGCCTGATCAGCATGCTCGACGCCGCTGTCGCCGAGCGCCAGGAGCTGCTGCGCGCGGCGGACGCCGCCACCCTGCCCGAGTACAGAGCGCGCACGGGCCGCGGGCTGCCCGCACTGCTCGTCGTCATCGACAAGGTGGCCGTGCTGCGCGAGGAGCTGCGCGACGCCGGCGGCGACGAGGCCATCGTCGACGATCTGGTACGCCTGGCCCGCCTGGGCAGGCCCCTCGGCATCCACCTGGCCCTCAGCGCCGACCGGGCCGCCGACCTGAGCTACAGGCTGCTCGCCCTGATCGAGACCCGCCTGGCCCTGCGTCAGCCCGAACTGCACGACTACGGCGATCTGCTGGGTGCGCGAGTGGCGACGCAGATCCCGGCCGATCTGCCCGGGCGCGCCCTGGTCGCCCACCCCGACCACGGGGCCCTCGAGGTGCAGATCGCCCTGCCGACAGTCGCCACGCCCGAGGCGGGCCCGAGCGACGCCGAGGCCGCCCTCGACGGCGACCTCACGCACGACCTGCGCGAGCTCGTTGGCGCGATCGGCGACGCCTGGCGCGCGCAGAGGCGCCCCGAGCCTTGCGGCCCGCCCCCCGTCGCGCTGCTGCCCGAGCGGGTGAGCCCGGCCTCCCTCGAGTCGCTCGCCGCGCCGGTGGGTGACGACCTGGCCGCGCCGATCGGCCTGGAGAGTCGGAGCCTTGGGGCGGCCTGGCTGCGGCTCGGGCGAGACACGCCCCACGCCCTCGTGCTCGGGCCGCGCCGTAGCGGCAAGACCACGGCCCTCCTCGCCGCCGCCGAGGCCCTGACCGCGCGCCAAAGTCCCACAGCGCTGCGCCTCTACCTGCTCGACGGGCCGCGCGGAGGGCTGGCGCCCCTGCGCGCCCTGCCCCACACGGCCCACTACGCCGCCGACGAGCCCGGGGCGGCGGCCCTGGCCGAGCTTCTGGCGGCCCCCCGCGGAGCCGACGGGGAGCGCCGCCTGATCCTGGTCGACGACTACACCCTGACCCGTGAGCGCATGCGGAGCCAGCTGACCCAGAACTTCGGCGCGGGGCCCAACCTCTTCGAGCGGCTCTGCGAGATTGCCCAGCTCGGCGGCCAGCAGGGCGAGCACCTCATGCTTGCAGCCGGCAGCGCCTACCCTGATGACAACCTGCTGCGGGCCCTCGACGGCGGCCGCTCAGGGCTGATCCTGTGGCCCGGGCGCTACGACGCGGGGACCAGGCTCCTGGGCGCGGCGCTGCCCCTCGCCGAGCAGCGTTCGGCCCCCCAGCCCCCCGGCCGCGCCCTCCTCGTCAGCGAAGACGAGCAGCAACTCGTGCAGGTGGCCTGCGCCGGCGGGGCGAGCGCCTGAGTGCTTCCAACCTGAAGCCGTCAAATGAGCCTGAAAGGTCTGTCCCATGAGCGACGGCCACGAGTCCCTCACGGTCACCCTCCACTGGCTCGCGGGGGGACGCGAGCAAAGCACCACCGTCGTCTGCGAAGACAGCGCGCCCGCCAGGCTGCTGCCCCTGCTGCTCGCGGGCTGCGGGCTCGACGCGCCCGGCGGGGTCGCGCGCCCGTACACCCTGCGCCTGGGCTCGGCCGACGGGCGGCCCCTGCGCCACGACGGCCCGATCAGCGCCCTGGGTGTACGCAGCGGCAGCCACCTCTGGCTGAGCGACCGGGGGGCGCCCACGCGGCCACGCTGCACCCTCGGGCTGCCCGACGGCAGCGCGGCCACCCTCCCGCCTCGCGGCCTCGACCTGACGCGGGGGTGGCTGCTCGACCTGCTGGCCCTGCTTAACCCCGAGGCCTTTCTGCGCGAGCTCGAGCTGCTCGAACGGCGCGAGTCGCCCTACGCCTACATCTCGAAGGCGCCTCACTGCGCCCTGCGCCCGGGGCGCGACGGCTGGACGGTCGCCACAGCCCGCACCGAGGCGGTCACGCTGCTCAACGGGGCGCGCCTCTTCCCAGAGGCCGCCGAGCCCCTGGCCGACGGCGACAGGCTCACCATCGGTGCCTACGGGCCGACCCTCGTCGTGAGCCTCGGCGAGGGATAAATCTTGCGGGCCGCCTACAACCCCGCAAGCCGCTCGAGGAGCGCGGCCATGGTCGGGATAGCCGCCGCGCGGCGGGCCGGGTCGGGCGTCGTGGCCTCTTCGATCAGACGCGTCAGGCCAGTGGGCGCCGGCGCGCCCTCAGTGAGCGCGCCAAGCAGCGCGCCCGCTCCATAGACATCGACGAGGGGCGAGGCGGGCGCGGGGGTCGCGCCGAGGCGCTCGGGGGCGAGCCAGGCCGGCGCGCCGTAGACCGCGGCGCGGGCCCCGCCGCCGACCCGCTCGGCGGCGCCGAGGTCGATCAGCACGGCGCGGGGCCCGGAGCGGACAATCACATTAGCCGGCCGCACATCGTGGTGAACCACCCCTCGCCCGTGGAGGTGGGCGAGGGCGCGGGCGAGCTGGGCCACCACGGCCACCGACCACGGCCATGCGGGGCGCCGCGACCCCCAGCGGACGAGCAGCCCGCTCAGAGGCTCGCCCGGCTCGTAGGCCAGCCGCAGACAGAGCCGGGGCAGTGGCTCGGGGCCGGCCCGTGCGAGACTCAGGTCGGCCCCCGCCGCGCCCGGGAAGCGGGCCCTGTAGAGGCCGACCAGGTGCGGGTGGGCCGCGCCGGTCGCGGCCAGATACTGGTGCTCGTCGTGGAGGCTGTCGGCCATCGCGGGCCTGGCCAGCTTCAGGGCGGCCAGGCGCCAGCGCAGCGCGAACTCCTGGGGCAGAGGGCCGGCCCGCAGCCGCGTCGCCACGAGCAGCCGCCGCGCTGCGCGGCGCAGCGGGCCCTCGGCCCAGGGCCAGGCCAGCCAGACCTCGCCCTGCCCGCCCGCCCCGAGGGGCGCCACAAGCTCGAGGGCGCCGACCCGCGCGCCGGCCTCGCTCACGCCAGCGCCTCGGGGGCGGCCACGGCCCGCTCAAGCATAAGCTTCACCGTCAGGCCGAGCTGCACCACCTCGCCCTCGGCCACAGGCACGGGGACGCCGGGGGTCAGGGGGCGCCCGAGCGGCCCAATGAGCGTGCCGCTCGTACTCTCGAGGTCGGTGACCGTCAGCCCATCGCCGGCCACGCTCAGGCGGGCGTGCAGGGGCGCCACGCCCTCGCCGTGAACCACGATTGTGCAGCCGAGGTCGCTGCCGATGGTCCAGTGGCGCCCCGCAAGGGGGATCAGCCTGCGCCGCCGGCCGTCCCAGACCACGGCGCGCAGGCCTGTGGCGCCGGCGCCCCCCGTAGCGCGGCGGGCCGTCGTGATCGCCGCGGCCGCCCGTCGCCGGGCCTCGGTCGCCGTAAGCGTCGACGCGCCGTCGGCCCGCGCCACGCGCCGAGCGTGCCACCAGACGCCGAGGGCGCAGCCGACAACCAGGGCGGCGAGCACACACCCCGCCAGGATAGCGAACACGGCGAGCTCAGGGGGCAGATCAAGGCTGCTCAGGGCGGACATAGACGTCTCCAGGGGTGACCGGACACTACTCTATGTACCGCCGCAGGCGCGGAAACGATTCGCAAAAGGCGGGGGGCCCCGGCAGTGCCGGGGCCCCCCGCCCTTGAGTTTTACCGGCGAACAAAGCCTACCACGGGCGCAGACCCGGGATGTTGAAGCGGCCGGTGCTGATCAGGAA
>CAZKTU010000035.1:0-38999 GCA_964555675.1 uncultured Oscillochloris sp. | reverse complement strand
GCGAGGTGATGTAGGCGAACTGGTCGAGCTCGCGGTTGCGCTCCTCGAGCAGGCGCGTGGTGCGGGCCAGGATGTCGCCGCGCTCGAGGGCGTACTCCTCGGCCCGCTTCTGCTCGTCGATGTCGGTATTGGTGCCCACCCAGTAGTCGATCTGGCCCTGGCGGTCGCGCACCGCCTGGGCGCGCACCAGATGCCAGCGGTAGCTGCCGTCGTGGCGGCGCAGCCGCTGCTCGACCTCGAAGGTGCCGCTCTGGGCCAGGGCCTCGCTCCAGCGCCGAGCGGTCTGGGCCAGGTCCTCAGGGTGAACCAGCTGATCCCAGCCCTGGCGGCCAAGGGCCGTGGGGCTGACCCCGGTGTAGTCGACCCAGCGCTGGTTTGCGTCGATCAGGCCGCCCGCGGCGTCGGCGATCCAGACCAGCAGCGGCATGGCGTCGGCCAGAGCCTTGTAGCGCCGCTGGCTGGTCTCGCGGGCCGCCTCGGCCTCTTTGCGCTCGGTCATGTCGCGGTTGATCTCGAGGACCTGCAGGCGCCCGCCGGGGCTCTTCAGGGCGGCCTGCCGGCTCTCGACGATGATCGTGCGCCCGTCGCGTCGGGTGTGGGTCAGCTCGCCCTCCCAGGCGCCCGTGCTGCTGAGGGCGCGGTCCTGCTCGCTGACGCTGAAGGGCAGCTCCGCCTCGAGGCGCGTGGCGAGCAGTTCGTGGCTGACCCGACCCACGGCCTCGGCCGAGCTCCAGCCGTACAGCTCTTCTGCGCCGCGGTTCCAGCTGGTGATCGCGCCCGCCTCGTCGCGCACAATGATCGCCTCGTGGGCCAGGTCGATCAGGCGGGCCTGCGAGCGCAGGGTCTCGGCCTGCTCGGCGATCGCCCGCTCGGCGGCCTTGCGCTCGCCGATGTCGCGCACGACGGCCACGAAGCGCGGCTCGCCCTCGGGCGGGTCGACATACTGCAGGGCCACCTCCACCTCGACGTCGCGGCCGTCTTTGCGCCGATGGAGGGTCTCGAAGGTGTGCAGGCTGCGCTCGCCGGCGAGCAGGGGGGCGAGCATGGCCCGGAAGCTCGCCTCGTTGAACAGGGGCTTGATCGCCAGGGGCGTCATGCCCAGCAGCTCGTCCCGTTCGTAGCCAACCTGCTCGACGGCGCCTTGATTGACATAAAAGAAGCGCAGCTCCTCGGCGTCGAACATGAAGACACAGTCGGCGGTGCGGTCGAGGGTCTCGCGGAACTGGCGCAGCTCGCGGTAGAGCCGGGCGTTCTCGATCGCCACGGCGGCCCGGCGCGCCAGATCCTCGGCCAGGTGCAGGTCGGCCTCGCCGAAGTGGCGGCCCGACTCGGCGGCCACCAGGGTCAGGGCGCCCAGGGCGTGGCCGCGCGCCGTGAGGGGCACCACCATCGAGGAGCGCAGCCCCAGGCGCAGGAAGATCGCGCGCATCTCGGGGTCGGCGATGCCCTCGCGCACCATCTGCTCGGTGATGACCGGAACAATCTCGGGCTGCCCGCTCCTGATCACCGCGGGCACGCCGCCGGGGGCGTTGGGGTCGTGGGGGTAGCGCTGCAGGATCTCCTCGGCCAGGGCGACCTTGGCGGGGTCGATATGGGCCGCGGCCAGGCGTTTGATCGAGCCGTCGGGGGCGCGCAGGTCGATTGCGCACCAATCGGCGATATGGGGCACGGCCAGGCGGGCCAGGCTCGCCAGGGTCTGCTCGTAGTCGAGCGAGTCGGCCAGCATCGCGCTGGCGTGGGCGAGGAAGGCCAGGGACTCGCGGCTGCGCTTCTGCTCGTCGATGTCGGTGCAGGTGCCGACCCACTCGCGGATCCGCCCGGCCTCGTCGAGCACGGGCGAGGCCCGCCCGATGAACCAGCGGTAGCTATCGTCGTGGCGACGGATGCGGTACTCGATCTCGTAGCTCGCGCCGTCGCGCCAGGCCCGCTCCCAGGTGGCCAGGGTGCGGGCCTGGTCGTCGGGGTGCAGGGCCTGCACGAAGCCGAAGCCCATGGCCTCGGCCTCGCCTTGCCCGGTATAGTCGTACCAGCGCCGACTGAGGTAGGTCACGGCGCCGTGCTCGTCTGTGGTCCAGACGATATTGGGAACAGCCTCAGCCAGGGTGCGCTGCTGAGGCGCAGTCATGGTCTGCATAAATTTGCTCGTACACTGCCGAAACCGGTCAGCGTTACGTAGCAAATTGCGTGCCGAGCCCTTCGCTCTGGCAGGCGCTGCAGGCGATCACATTGTTGCGACCGGCGTCCTTGGCCGCGTAGAGGGCGGCGTCGGCGCGACCGAGCAGGACCTCGAGGTCGTAGCTCTGGGCGTCGGAGGCCACCCCCAGGCTGGCCGTCACGCGGATCTCGTCGGCGCCGCTGCTGATATGCAGGCCGGCGATGGCCCGACGGATGCGCTCGGCCACGCGGGTGGCGCCTTGGGCGTCGGTGTTCGGCATCAGCACGGCCAGCTCCTCGCCGCCGTAGCGCCCGAGCAGGTCGCCCGAGCGCAGGCAGTCGCGGCAGGTCTGGGCGACCACCTGCAGCACCAGGTCGCCGGCCTGGTGGCCGTAGGTGTCGTTGACCTGCTTGAAGTGGTCGAGGTCGAGCAGGGCGACGGCGATCGGCTGCCTGGCGCGGTGGGCGCGGTGGGCGGCCACGCGGGCCTGGCTGAAGAAGTGGCGCCGGTTGGCGATGCCGGTCAGGGCGTCTGTGGTCGCCAGGCGCTCGACCTCGGCGAAGAGGGCCCCGTTCTCCAGGGCGGTCGCCGCGTGGGCCGCCAGCAGCTCGAGCAGCACGGCGTCCTCTTCGCCATAGGCCCCGACGCGGTCGCTCTGGGCGAAGATCACCCCGAGGACGCGCGCGCTGCCGCGCAGAAGGACGGCCAGCCCCGAGCGGGTGTCATCTTCGGGGCTGAAGACGTCGAGGGGGTACTCGTCGAAGCTGTGGAAGTCGTCGATCAGCAGGCTCTGGCCGCGCGCGACCACGAACTCGGCGAAGCTGTCGTGGCGCGGATAGCTCTCGCCCGGGTAGAGCTGACCCCTGTAGGCCAGGTAGACGTCGTGGACCTCGTCGTCGCTCAGGTCGAAGAGCATGATCGCGAAGCCGTCGGCCGTCATCAGCTGCTGGGTGGCGTGGTGGACCGCGGTGTAGAGCTCGCTCGGCACCGTGCGGTGGGCCGCGATCTGGCGCGTGGCTTGCTGCAGGGCCATGAGCCGCTGGCGGCCCTGGACTTCGCGCCTGTAGCTCTGGGCGTGCTTGAGGGCGATCGCCACCTGGGTGGCGAAGGCCATACCCAGGCGGGCGTGCTCCAGGGTGAAGTGCTTTGGCGTGGCGCTGTCGAGGGCCAGCATGCCGATCACATGGTCGCCCGCCGTCAGGGGCAGAGCCAGCCACGAGCGGATCGGCCCGCCCGGCACGTGGACGAAGCCCTCGGCGTCGGCGGTCTCGCCCACGACCATGGGCTGCCGTTGCTCGTAGACGGCCTGACAGAGTGCGTTGTCGAAGATGTTGAAGCGCAGGCCGATGATCAACTCGGGCCTGGGGAAGCCGCGGCAGCCGATCACCTCGCTATTGTCGCCGTGGCGCAGCTGCACCGAGGCGCTGTCGTGGGGCACCACCCGCGCCAGCTGCTCGAGGATGCGCCCGATCGCTTCGTGGATGTCCAGCGTTGCGGCCACCGTCGCGCCCGCCTCGCGCAGAGTCTCGAGCTCCTCGGCCCGGCGGCGCGCCTCGGCATAGAGCCGCGAGTGCTCGAAGGCCAGGGCCCTGTATGCGCTCTCGTTGGCCCGCAGGGCCTCCTCTGCCCGCTTACGCGCGGTCAGATCGATCTGCACACCGTCCCACAGAATGGCCCCGTCGGGCTGCGGGCGGGGGGCGGCGGACATCTGCACCCAGCGCGCCTCGCCACTCGCCGTGAGCAGCCGCACCTCGACCTCGAAGGGTGTCATATGCTCGATCGCGTGGACGGCGGCCTCCTCGAGCAGCGCGCGGCTCTCGTCGTCGAGCGAGCTGTAGAGCAGGCTGGGCGTATCCCGCAGCTGCTCGACGCTGTAGCCGGTGAGCCGCTCGATGCCCGCGCTGATCTGCTGTAGCCCGAGCGTGCCGTCCGGGCGCAGCAGCACCTGACCCAGCCAGACGTTCGGCAGGTTATCGCCAACCAGCTGGGCTTCGGCTCGGGCGCCCGGCGCGCGGCGACTCTGCCAGGCGCGTAGGGCTACGGCCAGGGCCACGCCGAGTGCAAAGGCGACAAGGCTCGCGATGACGGCGTACTGCTCCATTCCCAACTCCGACCGTCTGAGCGTAGATCGTACGACGTACCGGCGGCCCGATTGTAGCATCTGGCCGGCACCAGAGCCTGTCGCGCCCCGCCCATGTCACAAATTGCTTGAGAAGTCAGGAATATGCGCCAGATGGCAGATGAATCGCGCCCCGTTGGCACGCGCATCAGAATGCGCAAAAACGCGATTTTCCTTCGCTGCACACCCTTTGCATATAGACATGCAACGTTGACTATCATGTTATAATCCGGATACACTATCGTAGTTCCTACTCTGCACTACGTGCCTCGCCTGTAGCACACAGGATTTGTGTGGATACTGCCCAGCACAAGGCGCAGCTGCGCCAATACTTCGACGGCATCGGCTTCGAGCGCTGGTCGGCCATCTATGGTCAAGCCGAGCTCTCGCCCATCCGGCGCTCGATTCGGGCGGGCCACAACGCGATGCTCGGCCACGCCGAACAGTGGCTCGCGTCCTACCCGGCGGGGTCCACGGCCATCGACGCCGGCTGCGGCACGGGCCTCTTCACCCTGGCCCTGGCCCGCCGCGGCTTCACGGTGGTCGCCGCCGACCTGGCGCCCCAGATGGTCGCGGCCACGGCCGCGGCCGCCGAGGCTGCCGGCCTCGCCGCGCAGGTGAGCTGTCGCGTCTCGGATCTCGACGAGCTGAGCGGCCGCTACGACCTGGTGGCCTGCTTCGACGTGCTCATCCACTACCCGCCCGCGCTCTTCGCGCCAATGCTGACCCGGCTGGCCGGCCTCAGCGAGCGGACGCTCCTCTTCACCTACGCCCCCCACAGTCCGCTGCTGGCCGCCCTGCACCGTGTCGGCGGCCTCTTCCCCCGCGGTCAGCGCCGCACCGAGATCCAGATGATCCCCGACCAGTTGGTGCGCGCCACCCTGGCCGACTGCGGCATGACCATCAGCCGCTCCCAGCGGGTGAGCAGCGGCTTCTACCACGTCACCCTGGTTGAAGCCCGCCGCACCTGACGCCCTGACCATCTTCCGCCCGATACAACCGACGACGTCGTAGAGGATCTCAGTCCCGACGAAAGGGGAACCTATGCGCAAGCTGTTGGCCGCAGGGCTGCTCGCCGCGGGCGCCTACCTGCTCTGGCGCTGGTACGAGCGCGAGACGCTGAGCGTGGGCGAGGGGACGGTTCGGCTCCAGAGCGAGCACGAGCATTTCCACCTCCATGTCGATCTGCCGCCCGGCATGGAGATCGACGCGGGGGATACGGTCGAGATCGTCGAGATGCCCAACCTCCAGGGCCAGACCCACGGCGAGATCACCTATACCAGCCCGGTTCGGCTCTATAAGGCCAGCTGGCTGCGCCGCAACCTGATCAAGCGCAGCAGCCTGGTCGAGGTCAACGAACTCGTCGAGCACCCGTAATCTTCATGGACGAAGGTGAAGGGTGAAGCATGAGCCTTCAGCCTTCAGCAGAAGGAGCCCCCGATGGAGCAGATGCCCGACCTGAGCATGACCACCCGTCACGCCCTGCAGGAGGCCGTGCTCACCCCGCGCTTCTACACCACCGACTTCAAGGCGATCGACGCCCTGGACATCGACAAGAACGGGCTGCGCGACGAGTTCGAGTGGATCCGCGCCGAGTTCGAGCACGACTATAACCGCACCCACTTCCGGCGCAACGAGGAGTTTCTGGCCAACTTCGACGAGATGCCGGTCAGGCCCCTCTTCATCGAGTTCCTCGAGCGCTCGTGTACGGCCGAGTTCTCGGGCTGCATCCTCTACGCCGAGATGGTCAAGCACTTGAAGGACCCGACGATGCGGGCGATCTTCAAGACCATGAGTCGCGACGAGGGCCGCCACGCGGGTTTCCTCAACAAGACCATGGCCGACCTGAATGTGCAGCTCGACCTGGGCGTGCTCCAGAAGCGCAAGAAGTACACCTTCTTCCAGCCGAAGTTCATCTTCTATACGGTCTATCTCTCCGAGAAGATCGGCTACTCGCGCTACATCAATATCTTCCGCCACCTCGAGAAGAACCAGCAGAACATTATCCACCCGATCTTTAAGTGGTTCGAGGAGTGGTGCAACGACGAGTATCGCCACGGCGAGTTCTTCTCGATGCTGATGCGCAGCCAGCCCGAGCTGCTGAACGAGCCGCGCAACCGGCGCTGGATCCGCTTCTTCTTGCTGGCGGTCTACGCGACGATGTACCTGAACGATTGCCGCCGGGCCGAGTTCTATACGGCCCTCGGCCTCGACTGGCGCGCCTACGACCAGGATGTGATCCGGCTCTGCAATGATATCTCGACCCAGGTCTACCCCGTCACGCTGCCGGTGGATAACCCGAAGTTCTTCCAGAACCTCGACAAGGCCGCCGAGTATGACGCGAAGGCCAACGCCCTGGCCGCGAAGGGCGGGGCCGTGAACCAGGCCCAGGCCGCCCGCCTGCGCGCCGCCCTGGCCGTGCGCCTGCTGGCCACCTATCGCCTGCCGGCCCGCCAGACCACCGCGGCGAATAAGTGGCGCGGTCTGCAGGGCTTCCCGAACTACCCGGGCCAGGGCAACTGGCAGAAGGTCGCAGCCGCTGACTAGCGGAGGGTCGCAGGGAGGGCCCCCGCCCTCCCTGTACCACCAGCCCATGCGCATCGTCTTCCTCACCATCGATGGTAACCACGCCGCAGCCCTGCACGCCGCGGCCGAGCGTCTGCGCGCCGAACACGGCGTGGCGCTGACCGCGGCCTGCTACGACGCCGCCGCCCTGCGCGACGAGGCGGGCTGGCGTCGACTCGAGCGCGACCTGGCCGGGGCCAGCTTCGTCTTCGGGGCGCGCCTCTTCGGCGAGGAGTATGTGCGCCCCCTCGAGCGGCTGCTCGGCGCGCTCGCCTGCCCCGTGCTGATCATCACCTCCAACCCGGCCCTGATCCGCCAGACCCGCATCGGCAAGTTCAGCCTGGCGGCCAGCGCGGAAGACAGCGGCGGTCTGCTGCGCCAGTGGGCGAAGAAGCTGCGCCCCCAGGGCGGCGCCGGCGAGGCGCGCCGCCAGCTGGCCGTGCTGCGCAACCTGGGCAAGGTGCTCAAGCTCATCCCCGGCAAGGCCCGCGACCTCTACACCTACATCGTCAGCCACCAGTACTGGACCAACAGCTCGCCCGAGAATATCTATCGCCTGCTCTGTCTGCTGATCGAGGCCTACGTGCCCGGTCACAAGGGCAAGCTGCCCGTGCTCGACCCGATCAGCTACCCCGAGCAGGCCCTGATCCACCCCGACGCTCCCCAGCCCTTCGAGACCCTCGCGGCCTACGAGCGCTGGCGCAAGTCGGCGCGCCGGCCCCTGCCCAACGGCAGCGTCGGCATCCTGGCCCTGCGCACCGTGGCCCTCAGCGGCAACACCGCCCACCTCGACGCCCTCGTGCGCGCCCTCGAGGCCCGCGGCGTCGAGGCTCGCCTCGCCTACGCCTCTGGCCTGGATATGCGCCCGGCGATCGAGGCCTTCTTTACGACCAACGACGAAGGATCCAAGGCCAAAGACCAGGGCCGGCGAGCCCAATTCGGCCGCCTGCAGCCCGCCGAGTCGCCCGCTCCTGCGGCCTCGGTCGACCTGCTGGTCAACGCCTCGGGCTTCGCCCTGGTGGGCGGCCCGGCCGAGAGTCGTCCCGCCGACGCGCGGGTCGCCCTCGGCGCGCTCGACGTGGCCTACCTGGCCCCGGTGCCCCTGGCCTTCCAACGGGTCGAGGATTGGCGCGCCGACTGGGGTGGCCTGGCCCCCGTGCAGGCGGCCCTCAGCGTGGCCGTGCCCGAGCTCGAGGGCGCCGCCGAGCCCTTCGTCTATGGCGGCCCCACCGCCGCGGGCGACGGCTTCGTGCCCGCCGGCCCCGAGGTCGAGCTGGTGGCCGAGCGCATCGCCCGCCGCGTGGCCCTGCGCCGCGCCCCCAACGCCGAGAAGAAGATCGCCCTGGTGCTCTTCAGCTTCCCGCCCAACCTGGGCAATGTCGGCACCGCCGCCTACCTCGACGTCTTCCGCAGCCTGCACAATCTGCTGTCCGCCCTGCGCGCCGACGGCTATACGGTCGAGCTGCCCGCCGACGCCGAGGCCCTGCGCCAGCTGATCGTCGGCGGCAATGCCCTGATCCAGGGCACCGACGCCAATGTGGCCGCGGGCATGCCGGTCGACGACTATCGCCGGCTCTTCCCCGCCTATAGCGAGATCGAGCCCTGCTGGGGCCGCGCCCCCGGCGAGCTGCTGACCGACGGCCGGCGCCTGCATATCCTCGGCCGCCAGCTCGGCAATGTCTTCGTCGGCGTGCAGCCGCCCTTCGGCTACGAGCGCGACCCCATGCGCATGCTCATGGCCCGCGACGCCGCGCCTAACCACGCCTTCGCCGCCTTCTACACCTGGCTGCGCCATAGCTTCGGGGCCCACGCCGTCGTTCACGTCGGCACCCACGGCGCCCTCGAGTTCATGCCCGGCAAGCAGGTCGGCCTCGGCGCCGACGACTGGCCCTCGCGCCTGATCGGCAACCTGCCCAACTTCTACCTCTATAGCGTCAATAACCCCAGCGAGGCCGCGATCGCCAAGCGCCGCGGCGCCGCCACCCTGGTCAGCTACCTCGTCCCGCCCCTGCAGCAGGCCGGCCTCTACAAGGGCCTGCGCCAGCTCAAAGATACGATCGACCAGTATCGCACCCGGCCCGACCCCGAGCTGCTGAGCACGATCGGCGAGCTGGCCGAGAAGCTGGGCCTGGGCGGCGAGCGCCTCCCCGCGGCTCCACCTGAGGCCGGCGAGGCCTATGTCGCCGCCCTCAGCCACGAGCTGCTGCAGGTCGAGCAGCGCATGATCCCCGCCGGTCTGCACGTCTTCGGGCGCCCCCCGGAGAGCGCCGAGCTGGTCGATCTGCTGGCCCTCACGGCGACCTTCCACCGCTTCAGGGCGGGCGGGGTCGAGACGAGCCTGCCCGAGCTGGTGGCGCGCGGCCTCGGCCTCGAGTACGCGGCCCTGCGCGAGCGACTGGCCGGCGACCTGGCCGCCCAGGAGCAATGGCGCCGCGTCGAGCAGATCTGCAAGGCGGCGATCGCCCAGTTTGTCGACGGCGCGCCCCTGGCCGTCGCCGGCCTGGTCAGCGCCGACCTGGCGCCCCTCGCGACCTTCCTCGCCGACCTGCTGGGCCGCCTGCGGGCCGACAACGAGCTGGCCGGCCTGCTCCACGGCCTGCGCGGCGGCTTCGTGACCCCCTCGCCCAGCAATGACATTGTGCGCGACCCCACGGTGGTGCCCACGGGCCGTAATGTCTACAGCCTCGACCCGGCCCGCGCCCCGACCGCCCTGGCGGTCGAGAAGGCCACAAAGCTGGCCGACGAGCTGCTGGCCCGCGCCGTGGCCGACACGGGCGCGCTGCCCGAGAGCGTGGCCGTGGTGCTCTGGGGCAGCGACAACCTGAAGAGCGACTGCGAGGGCGTAGCCCAGGTCCTCGCCCTGATGGGCGCCCGGCCCGAGCCCGACGAGCTGGGCAGCGTCTCGGACGTGTCGCTCATCCCCCTGGCCGAGCTCGGGCGTCCGCGCATCGATGTGGTGGTCACGGTCAGCGGGATCTTCCGCGACCTGCTGGGCAACCAGATGCGCCTGATCGACCGCGCCGCCCGCCTGGCCGCCACCGCCGACGAGCCGCCCGAGTTCAACGCGGTGCGCCGCCACGCCCTGGCCCAGGCCGCCGAGTTGGGCCTCAGCGTCGAGGAGGCCGCGCAGCGCGTCTTCGCCAATGCCCCCGGCAGCTACGGCGCCCATATCAACCATATGGTCGAGAGCGGCAGCTGGGAGGACGACGGCCAGCTCAGCGAGACCTTCCTGAGCCGCAAGGGCTTCACCCTGGGCAAGGGCGGCGAGTGGCGCGACTCGCGTCCGCTGCTCGAGCGGGCCCTGGCCACGGTCGATGTCAGCTTCCAGAATGTCGATAGCTTCGAAGTCGGTATCTCGGACATCGACACCTACTACGAGAGCCTGGGCGGCGTCACGAAGAGCATCGAGACCCTGCGCGGCGGCAAGAAGCCGGCGGTGCTGGTCTCGGACGCGGTCAGCGCCGCGGCGGGCCGGGTCGGCTCGCTCGGCCAGATGGTGCGGCTCGAGACGCGGGCCAAGCTGCTCAACCCGAAGTGGTATGAGGCCATGCTGGCCCACGGCTACGAGGGCGCCCGCGAGATCGAGGCCAGGGTGAACAATACCTATGGCTGGAGCGCCACCACCAGCTCGGTCGAGGGCTGGGTCTACCAGGGCGTCGCCGAGACCTACTGCCTCGACGACGAGATGCGCGAGCGCCTGGCGCGGCTCAACCCCCACGCCGCCGCCGGCATGGTGCGGCGCCTGCTGGAGGCCAGCGGGCGCGGCTTCTGGGAGGCCGACGAGGCCACCCTCGAGCGCCTGCGCACGATCTATGAGGATCTCGAGGACCGCCTCGAGGGCGTCAGTGTCGGCCAGGCATAGAAGTAGTGAGTACGGAGCAAGTTCGTAGCCGAGTCGTAACTCTCTAGAAGCAGACCTTCACAGTGGTTCGGGCCTCATGCCGCTATAGTGTGCGCGTTCCAATGACCGCCTATAGCCACGCCGGCAGTGCAGGAGATCACCGATGAATAGCGTGCGCGTGACGCCCGAGCAGATCGAACGCTACAACCGCCCCGGCCCCCGCTACACGAGCTACCCGACCGTCCCGGTCTGGGACCACGGCTTCGGCGAGGAGGACTACAGGGCGGCCCTGGCGGCCACGGCGGCCAGCCCCGCCGACACCCTCTCGGTCTATGTGCATCTGCCGTTCTGCGCCGAGCGCTGCGCCTACTGCGGCTGCAACGCCACAGTGACCCGCCACGGGCGCGTGGTCGACAGCTACCTCGACCGGGTCGAGCGCGAGTTGGCCCTGGTCGTCCCGCTGCTTGGCGGGCGGCGCCAGGTGGTGCAGCTCCACTGGGGCGGCGGCACGCCCAACTTCCTCGACGAGGCCCAGGCCCGCCGGCTGATGGGCCTGCTCGACGCGGCCTTCGCGATCGACCGTGGCGGCGAGGTCTCGCTCGAGATGGACCCGCGCATCGGCACGCGCGAGCAGGTGGCGCTCTACCGCGAGCTCGGCTTCAACCGGGTGAGCCTGGGCGTGCAGGACATTGACCCGCAGGTGCAGGTCGCCATCGGCCGCGTACAGCCCTTCTCGCAGACCGAGGGCCTCTACGAGGCCTGTCGCGAGCTCGGCTTCAGCAGCATCAACCTCGACCTGGTCTACGGGCTGCCCTACCAGGACGCCGCGGTCTTCGGCCGCACCCTGGAGGCGATCATCGGCCTGCGCCCCGACCGCCTGGCCTGCTTCAGCTACGCCCACCTGCCCAACGCGCGGGCCAATCAGAAGCAGGTCGACGCCCGCGGCCTGCCCGAGCCCTACGCGAAGTTCGGCCTCTTCCAGCAGGCGATCGAGCGCCTGAGCGAGGCCGGCTACGACTGGGTCGGCCTCGACCACTTCGCCCTGGCCGCCGACGAGCTGGCGGTGGCCGCCCGCGAGCGCAGGCTGCACCGCAACTTTATGGGCTACACCACGCGCCCGGCGCCGCACATGGTCGCCTTCGGGGTGAGCTCGATCGGCGACCTGGGCGGCTGCTATGTGCAGAACGACGCCGGGCTCGGCCGCTACCAGAAGAGCCTCGACGCCGGCCGCCTGCCCGTGGTGCGCGGCATGCGCCTGAGTCACGACGACCAGCAGCGGCGGGCGGCGATCACGCACCTGATGTGCAACCTCGAGCTGCCCTACACCATGGCCGCCGACCCGGCGCTAATCGACTCATTCTCGCGGGTCGCGGCCTATAGCGACGAGGGCCTGGTGACCTTCGACGGCGAGCGCATCCTGGTGACCGAGCTGGGCCGCTACTTCGTGCGCAACCTCTGCATGGAGCTCGACGCCCATCTGCCCAAGACGGCCGGCAGGCCGCTCTTCTCGAAGACGATCTGACGCGGGCGGAAGGAAACATCAATGAAACCATTACAGCCAGTCATCGCCCTCCTTCTCGCCCTGCTCCTCGTCGCCTGCGCGGGCGCGCCCGTTGCGCAGCAGCCGACGCCCAAGCCGGACTCGAATGGCGTCACCGACGTCCAGGATCCGCCTGTCCCGACCCCCGTCCCGCCGGCCCCGGGGGGCACGCTCGTCGCCGCCCTCGCGGGCGAGCCGGCTGGCCTCGACCCGGCGGGCCCCGCGGGCGCGGCCGAGAGTGTGCTGCTGCCCTACCTCTTCGACACCCTGGTCGCGCACGACTTCGAGAATAATATCGTGCCGAACCTGGCCGACCAGTGGGAGGTCGCCGACGAGGGTACGTCCGTCTACTTCACGCTCAAAGAGGGGCTGACCTTTCACGATGGCTCGGCCCTCGACGCCCAGGCGGTGGTCTCCAGCTTCGAGCGGCTGCGCGAGCCCCAGAGCCAGTCGCCCCTGGCCGAGAGCCTGGAGGCGGTGAGCGCGATCGAGGCCGTCGACGCCAAGACGGTGCGTTTCCGCTTCGCGGAGCCCGCGGCGAGCTTCTTCAGCACGGTCGCCTCGCCCTACGCCGGCATTGTCGGCGCTGTGGCCCCGGCCGCTGGCGAGCAGGCCGCGCGCGCGCCGGTCGGCAGTGGCCCCTTCAAGCTAGAGAGCTGGGAGCCGGGCGCGGCGATCACCCTCGCGCGCAACGAGGCCTACCGCTGGGCCCCGCCGCTGGTCAGAAACCGCCAGGCCCCCTACCTCCAGACGCTGGTCTTTCAGATTATCCCCGACGACGAGGCGCGGCTGGCGGCCCTGCGGGCCGGCGCGATCGACCTGCTGCCGGTGAGCCGGCCCGAGCAGATCGCCGCCCTGCGCGGCGAGGCGAATATCGCCTTCGAGCCGATCAACCGCAACGGCCAGGTCTACCTGGGCTTCAACAATGCCCGGGCGCCCTTCGACGACCTGCGGGTGCGCCGGGCGGTCTCGTACGCCCTCGACAAGGTCGCCCTCGTCGGGACGGCCCTCGGCGGCGAGGGCGACCCGGCCTTCGCGCCCATGCCCACCACCCTGCTCGGCTACGATACGCAGCTCCTCGAGCTCGAGATCGCCTACGACCCGGCCCAGGCCGAGGCCTTGCTGGCCGAGGCCGGCTTCGCCAGGGACGGCCAGCCCCTCGCCCTGAGCCTGCTGGCCCCGGCCGGCGCCCCGAACGAGGAGGTGGCCGCGGCCGTCAAGGCTCAGCTCGAGGCCGTCGGCATCGTCGTCGAGGTGAAGCAGCTCGAGCGCGCCGCGGCGGACGAGGCGGCCCGCGCGGGCGACTACGACCTGCTGCTCGGGCGCCTCGAGGGGGATGACCCCGACGTGTTGCGCCGCAGCCTCGGCTCGGCCGGCGGCCCCAACCGGCTCTTCTACAGCAACCCCGAGGTCGACCGGCTGCTCGAGGCGGCGGCCCAGGAGTTCGACATCCAGACCCGCGAGCAGCACTACCTCGACGCCCAGCGGCTGATCATGGCCGACGTGCCCTGGCAGCCCCTCTACACGCCGGTCGAGATGCTGGCCTTCAGCGCGCGCCTTGTGGGGGTGAAGGTCGGCTCGATGGGGCACGCCCTGCTGAACGATGTAACGGTGAAAGAGTAAGCCATGAACACCTCTGACGTCATCATCGTGGGTGGTGGGATCAGCGGCCTGAGCGCCGCTTACGCCCTCTATAAGCGCGGGCTCGAGGTCCTGGTGATCGAGGCCGGCGACGAGGTCGGCGGCTCGATGCGCAGCGTGGTCACGCCCGAGGGCTATACACTCGAGTGCGGGCCCAATACCCTGGCCACGCGCGACCCGCGCCTGTGGAGCGAGCTGGCCGACCTTGGTCTGGCCGAGCGGGTGCTCCCCGCCAGCCGCGAGGGCCGGCGGCGCTACTTCCTCTTCAACGGCAAGCCGCTCGAGATCCCTGGCAACCCCGTGGGGCTGCTGGGCACGCCTCTGGTCTCGCTCAAGGGCAAACTACGCATGCTGCGCGAGCCCCTGGTGCCGCGCGGGGGCGCCGCCGACGAGAGCGTGGCGGCCTTCTTCAGCCGGCGCCTCGGCCCCGAGGCCATGCAGCGCCTGGTCGACCCCTTCGTCTCGGGCGTCTACTCGGGCGACCCCGCGGCGATGTCGGTCAAGGCCGCCTTCCCGGCCCTCTGGGCGGCCGAGCAGCGCGCCGGCAGCATCGTCAGGGGCCTGCTGGGCGGGCGCGAGAAGCAGGCCAAGGGGGCGGTGCGCGGCCCGAAGATGAAGAGTGTCACCTTCAGCTTCACGGGCGGCATCGCCGAGTGGCCGAAGGCGATCGCCCGCGCCCTCGGGCCGCGACGGGTCTGGCGCGGGGCGCGGGCCAGCGACCTCTTCCACGAGGGCGGGGTCTGGCGGCTGGTGGTCGAGCGCGGGGGCCGCGCCGAGACGGTGGAGGCGCGCGCCGTGGTCCTGGCGACCCCGGCCCATGTGAGCGCAGAGCTGCTGGCCGACCTCGACGGGCAGGCCGCGGCGGCCCTGCGCGCGATCCCCTACTCGTCGATGGCGGTGGTCAACCTCGGCTACAGGCGCGAGCAGATCGCCCACCCGCTCAATGGCTTCGGCGTCCTGGCGCCCTCGTGCGAGGGCCAGGGCTTCCTCGGCATCCTCTGGGCCTCCAGCCTCTTCCCACCCTTCGCGCCGGCGGGCCGGGCCCTGACGATCAACCTGATGGGCGGATCGCTCAGGCCGATCAGGCCCGAGCAGAGCGACGACGAGCTGCTCGCCGCGGCGATCCGGGATAACGAGCAGATCCTCGGCGCGAGCGGCGCGCCCGAGGTGGCCAGGGTTACGCGCTGGCCGCGGGCCATCCCCCAGTACAACTTCGGCCACGACGAGCGCATCGCCGCCGTCGAGGCCCTGGAGCGGGCGCGGCCGGGGCTCTATCTGCTGGGCAGCTATCGCGGCGGCGTGGGCGTGCCCAAGTGCTGGAAGAGTGGGGTGAATCTGGCCGAGCAGGTGGCGGGGCAGCTGGGTGCCGCGCTCCCCGAGCGGGTGCGGGCCGAGTAGGCGCCTGGAGAGGAGGGTTGATGACTGTCGTCAAGAACATCAGGCTGGGGCTTATCCACGTGGCGGTCGCCGTGAGTCTGGTTCCGATCACCGGCGTGCTCAATCGGATCATGATCTACGAGCTCGGCATCCTCGCCTCCCTCGTGGCGCTGCTGATCGTGCTGCCGCACCTGCTCGCGCCGCTGCAGCCCTTCCTGGGTCAGTACTCCGATCATCACCCCCTCTTCGGCTACAGGCGCACGCCCTACATCGCCGCCGGCCTGCTGCTCTGCGTCGGCGGGGCCTTCCTGACGCCCCTGGCGGCCCTGGCGATGGACGCCAATTTCTGGCCCGGGCTCGCCTTCGCCGTCGCCGCCTTCTTGATCTGGGGGCTCGGCTACAACCTGGCGGTGGTCTCGTACCTCTCGCTGGCCAGCGACCTCTCCGATGAGGGGCAGCGCTCGCGCACGATCGCGGTGATGTGGTTCATGATGATCACCTCGGTGATTATCACCGCCATTCTGACCGGGCGCGCCCTCGAGCAGTTCTCGCCCGAGCGCCTGGTCGAGGTCTTCGGCGTCTGCGCCCTGGTGGCCCTGGCCCTCGGCGCGATCGGGTTGCTCGGCCTCGAACCGCGCGGCGCCCAGGCCTCGTTGGACGAGCGCCACACCGCCCGCGAGGCTGTGGGGGCGATCATGGGCAACCCGCAGGCCCAGGCCTTCTTCATCTATCTGATGCTGCTGCTGGCGGCCATCCTCGGGCAGGACGTGCTGCTCGAACCGTTTGGGGCCCAGGCCTTCGGCATGAGTGTGCGCGAGACCACCCAGCTGACCGCGACCTGGGGCGGCGCGACCCTGCTCGCCCTGCTGCTCCAGGGCATCCTGCTCAGCCGTTTCCTCAGCAAGAAGGCCGGCGCAACCCTGGGCGCGGCGGTGGCCGCCGTCGGCTTCCTGCTGATCGCCCTGAGCGGCATGCTCGCGCAGCAGGCCCTCTTTGTGCCGGGCATCGCGGTGCTCGGCTTCGGTACGGGCATCGCCACCACCACCAACCTGGCCATGATGCTCGATATGACCACGCCCCGCAACGTCGGCCTGTTCATCGGCGCGTGGGGGGTGGCCGACGCGGCGGCGCGCGGCCTGGGCAATCTGATGGCCGGCGTCGTGCGCGATATCGCCGGGGCGGCCCTCGGCTCGCCTGCGGGCGGTTATATCACTGTCTTCTTGATCGAGGGGCTGATGCTCTGTGTCGCCCTCGTGCTGCTGCGGCGCATCGACGTCTCGGCCTTCCGCAGCGAGCAGCATTCGCTCACGACCCTGATCGCGGTCGCCGGCGACGCCTAGGCTCCATTCAGCCGGGCTGTTCGGCCACGGGCGCAGCTGAGGGCCTTCCCGAAACGCTTGCCGGCACGACCGGCAGCCGGTCGGGGCCGCCCCCAACAGATTGACAGCCTGCATACTTTGTGATACGGTTCGCAAGTGCTGAGATTTACTAGGGTTTAGTGGGATATACAAGGGCTCTCGGCATGAAACTCCTTCTCGCTGGGCTCGACCACACCACGGCTCCCGTGGAGATCCGCGAGCGGCTGGCTTTCTCGAGCACCGACATTCCAGCCGCCTTGACCCAGCTCACCAAACCACAGGGTGGCCGTCCGGCGCCCCTGGCCGAGGCCGCCATTCTCTCGACCTGTAACCGGGTCGAGATCTACGGCGTGACCCACGGGGCCAGCACCGCCCAGAGCCTGGTGCGCTTCCTGGCCGACTTCCACGGCCTCGACGAGCACGAGTTCGCCCACACGCTCTTCTTCTTCAGCGGCGACAGTGTGGCTCGCCACGTCTGCGCCACTGCCGCGGGCCTGCGCTCGCTGGTCCTCGGCGAGGCCCAGATCCAGGGCCAGGTGCGCCAGTCGTTCGAGCACGCCCAGAGCGCCGGCAGCCTCGGCCCGGTGCTGCACCGCCTCCTCCAGCACGCCCTGACGGCCGGCAAGCGGGCCCGCACCGATACGGGCCTCGGCCTGGGCGCGGCCAGCGTCTCGCAGGCCGGGGTCGAGCTGGCCCGGCGTCGCCTCGGCGACCTGGCGGGCCGTAGCGTGCTGCTGGTGGGCGGCGGCGAGGTGAGCGAGCTGGCGGCCCAGAATCTGCTCGCCAACGGCGCCGACTCGCTGATGATCGTCAACCGCACCGAGGCCAGGGCCCGCGAGCTCGCCCAACGCTACAAGGCCACCGCCCACGGCTTCGACGACCTGCCCGCCTGTCTGGCCCGCGCCGATATTGTGATCAGCTCGACCGCGGCCCCCGTGCCGATCATCTATCGCGAGCATGTGGCGGCGGCCCTGGCCGCGAAGCCCCACGCCCACGGCGTCGGCGGCCAGGACGAGGGACCGGCCATGCTCCTGATCGACCTGGCCGTGCCCCGCGACTTCGCCCCCGATGTCTCCAGCGTGCCCGGCGCCCACCTCTGCACCGTCGACGACCTGCAAGAGGTCGTGCGCCTGACCCTCGGCCAGCGGGCCGGCGCCGCCGCCCTCGCCGAGAAGATCGTGCTCGACGAGGTCGGGGCCTTCGAGGCCTGGTGCCACACCCAGGACGCCGTGCCGGCCCTGACCTTGCTGCGCGAGCGGGCCGAGGAGCTGCGCAACGCCGAGCTCGAGCGGGCCCTGCGCCGCCTCACCGGCCTCTCGCCCGAGCAGCAGAGCGTGGTCGAGGGTCTGACCCGCAGCCTGGTCAACAAGCTGCTGCACCCGCCCACGCGCAGGCTGCGCGACGCCGCCGCCCAGGGCGACGGCCAGCGCTATGCCGCCATGGTCACCGACCTGTTTAACCTCGAGTCGATCTGAGAAGGCGCACCTATGGAAACGAGACTTGTCCTCGGGACGCGCGGCAGCAAGCTGGCCCTGGCCCAGTCCGAGATGATGGCCGAGGCTCTGCGAGCCAGCCACCCCGGCCTCGCGGTCGAGTTGCAGATCATCACCACCAAAGGTGATCGCATCCTCGACGTGGCCCTCTCGGCCGTCGGCGATAAGGGCCTCTTCGTGAAGGAGCTCGAGCAGGCTCTGCTCGACCACGAGGTTGACCTGTGCGTCCATAGCTGCAAGGACCTGCCCTCGCAGCTGCCCGATGGCCTGACCCTGGCCGCCTTCCCCGAGCGGGCCGACCCGCGCGATATGCTGGTGACGCCCCTGAACGGGAGCGCCTCGGGCGGGCTCGAGAGCCTGCGCCACGGCGCCGTTGTCGGCACCAGCTCGCTGCGGCGCGGCGCCCAGTTGCGGGCGCTGCGGCCCGACCTCGAGCTGCGCGACGTGCGCGGGAATGTCGATACGCGCCTGCGCAAGCTGGCCGCGGGCCAGTACGAGGCCCTGGTGCTCGCCGCCTCGGGGCTGGCCCGCCTGGGCCTGCTGGGCGACGATGGGCAGATGCTCAGCGATGGGGTCGCCTTCGTGGCGCGCCCGATCGCCGCCGAGCAGATGCTGCCCGCCGTGGCCCAGGGCACTCTGGCGATCGAGTGCCGCGCCGACGATGCTACGACCCTGGGGCTGCTGGCGGCCCTCGACCATGCTCCCACCCGCGCCGCGACCCTGGCCGAGCGGGCCTTCTTGCGCCGCCTCGAGGGCGGCTGCCAGGTGCCGATCGCCGCCTACGCCACGCTCGACGGCGCCGGCCTCAGCATCAGGGGCCTGGTCGGCTCCCTCGACGGGCTGACCGTGGTGCGCGGCGCTCTGGCCGGCGCCCCCGCCGACGCCGAGAGCCTGGGCGCGGCCCTCGCCGAGGAGCTGATCGCCCAGGGCGCCGGCGCCATCCTCGCCGAGCTGGCCACCGGGCAGCAGCGCTGATGAGCGCCACACCCCTCCAGGGCCGGCGGGTCCTCGTCACCCGGGCTGCCGCCAGGGCCGACGGGCTCGTGGCGCGCCTGCGGGCCCTGGGCGCCGAGCCGGTCGTGCATCCGACGATCGCCCACGCCCCGCCCGACGACCTCGCGGCCTTCGAGCAGGCCCTGGGTCGCCTCGAGGCGGGCGTGTACGAGTGGCTCCTGCTGACCAGCGTCACGGCGGTCGAGGCCGTGGCCAGGGGCCTCGAGGGGCGCGCGCCGCGCCTGGGCGGGCGGGTCTCGCTGCGGGTGGGCGCGGTCGGCCCGGCTACAGCCTCGGCCTGTCGGGCCCTGCTCGGGGTCGAGGCGGCCGCCGTGCCCGAGCGTTTCGTCGGCGACGAGCTGGCCGTGGCGATCGGCGACCCCATGGGGCGACGCGTCTTGCTGCCGAACGCCGACCTGGCCCGCCCCGGCCTCGAAGAGCGGCTGCGCTCGGCCGGGGCCGTGGTCGACCGGGTCGTAGCCTACAGGACTGTGGCCGCGCCCGGCGGCGCCGAGCTGGCGGAGCTGCTGGCCGGCGGGGGGCTTGACGCCATCCTGTTCACCAGCGGCTCGACGGCCGGCTTCTTTGTCCAGCAGGTCGGCGCGGCAGGCCTGGCGGCGCTCGGAACCACGGTGATCGCCTGTATCGGGCCCTCGACCGCCGAGGTCTGTCGCGATCTGGGCCTCGAGCCGGCCGTGGTGGCCGCCGTCTCGACCGAGGAGGGGCTGCTGGAGGCCCTGGTCGACTATTTCGCGCGGAGGTAGTATATGGCCTTTCCGACCGCCCGCCCGCGGCGTCTGCGCCGCACCGCCGCCCTGCGGGGCCTCGTGCGCGAGACGACCCTGCGGCCCGAGCAGCTGATCGCGCCCCTGTTCATTCGCCACGGCAGCGGGGTGATCAAGCCGATCGGTTCGATGCCTGGCCACGCTCAGCTCTCGGTCGATACGGCCGTGCGCGAAGCCGAGAGCCTGGCCGAGCTCGGCATTCCCGCCGTGCTGCTCTTCGGCATCCCCGCCCATAAAGACGGCCTGGGCAGCGAGAATTTCGACCCCGACGGGATCGTGCCCCGCGCGGCTTATGCGATCAAACAGGCCGTGCCCGAGCTGCTGGTGATCTCGGACATGTGCTGCTGCGAGTACACCGACCACGGCCACTGCGGCGTGATCAACACCCCGGGCGCGCCCGGCTACGACGAGCACCTGGGCGAGGGCTACCTGCTCAACGATCCCACCCTGGAGATCCTGGCCAAGGCCTCGGTCGTGCACGCCCAGGCCGGCGCCGATGTAATTGCGCCCTCGGGCATGATCGACGGCATGGTCGGCACGATCAGGGCCGCCCTCGACGGCGCGGGCCTCGGCCACACCACGATCATGAGCTACGCCGCCAAGTATGCCTCGGCCTTCTACGGGCCCTTCCGCGACGCCGCCGAGAGCCCGCCCGGCTTCGGCGACCGCAGCCAGTACCAGATGGACCCGGGCAATGCGCGCGAGGCCCTGCGCGAGGTGGCCCTCGACGTGGCCGAGGGCGCCGACATGCTCATGGTCAAGCCGGCCCTGGCTTATCTCGACATCATCCGGCGGGTGAAGGACACCTACGACTTGCCCCTGGCGGCCTACCAGGTCAGCGGCGAGTACAGCATGGTCAAGGCCGCCGCCGAGCGCGGCTGGATCGACGAGCGTCGCGCCGCCCTCGAGAGCCTGACCAGCATCGCTCGCGCCGGCGCCGATATGATCATCACCTACTGGGCGAAGGACGCCGTGCGCTGGCTGCGCCAGAGCTGAGACGGGAAGAAACC
Organism: uncultured Oscillochloris sp.; assembly: GCA_964555675.1. Taxonomy (GTDB): domain Bacteria; phylum Chloroflexota; class Chloroflexia; order Chloroflexales; family Chloroflexaceae; genus CAIWXH01. Next base: position 18,122 of record CAZKTU010000035.1, on the reverse strand, counting down.
ATGACCAAGCGTATCCTGGCCGCCTGCCGACGAGAGCCCACCGACTATACCCCGATCTGGCTGATGCGCCAGGCGGGCCGCTATATGTCGGTGTACCGCGCCGTGCGCGAGCGCCACGGCTTCCTCCAGATGGTCAAGCTGCCCGAGGTCGCCGCCGAGGTGACCCTGCAGCCGATCGAGGCCTTCGGCATGGACGCGGCGATCATCTTCGCCGACATCCTGCCGCCCCTCGAGGGTCTGGGCATCCAGCTCACGTTCGAGAAGGGCGAGGGCCCGGTGATCCACAACCCGATCCGGACGCGCGCCGACATCGCCGCCCTGCGCCCCTACGACCCCATCGAGACCTCGGGCTATACGCTCGAGGCCCTGCGCCTGGTGCGGGCCGCCCTGCCGGCCGAGACGGCCCTCTTCGGCTTCAGCGGCGCGCCCTTCACCCTGGCCAGCTATGCGATCGAGGGCGGCGGCAGCCGCGAGTACCGCCGCACCAAGGCCCTGATGTACGGCGACCCCGCCAGCTGGCACGCCCTCATGGGCAAGCTCGGCGAGCTGGTGGCCAGCTACCTGGCCGCCCAGGTGCGCGCCGGCGCCGATCTGGTGCAGGTCTTCGACTCGTGGGCCGGGGCCCTCAGCCCCGACGACTATGCCGAGTATGTGTTGCCCCACACCAGGGCCGCCATCGCCAAGGCGCGCGAGCTGCTGGCCGACGCCCCCGAGGCGCCGCCGATCGTCTATTTCGGCACCGACATGAATGGCATGCTCCCGCTGCTGCGGCAGACCGGGGCCGACGTGCTGGGCCTCGACTGGCGCATCAACCTCGACGATGGCTGGGCCCAGTACGGGCACGACGTGGCGGTGCAGGGCAACCTCGACCCGATGGCCCTCCACGGCCCCTGGCCCGAGATCGAGCGCCGCGCCCGCAGCATCCTCGAGCGCGCCGCAGGCCGCCCTGGCCATATCTTCAACGTCGGCCATGGCATCCTCACCGAGACCCCCGAGGATAACGTGCGGCGCCTGGTCGAGTTCGTCCAGAGCTATCGTACAGAGAAGGAGTAGGCAGATGAGTGACCGCTACGCCCGCTCCAAGGAGCTCTTCGCCGCCGCCCAGGCCGTCATCCCCGGCGGGGTCAACTCGCCCGTACGGGCCTTCCGCGGGGTCGGCGGCACGCCGATCTTCTTCAGCAAGGGCGAGGGCGCCCGTCTGACCGACGCCGACGGCAACCGCTACCTCGACTATGTGCTCTCGTGGGGGCCCTTGCTGCTCGGCCACGCCCACCCGGCCGTGGTCGCCGCGATTGCCGCCCAGGCCGCCCAGGGGGCCAGCTTCGGCGCGCCCACCGAGCAAGAGACGGCCCTGGCCGAGCTGGTGATCAGCCTGATGCCGGGGCTCGAGCAGGTGCGTTTCGTCAACTCGGGCACCGAGGCCACCATGAGCGCCCTGCGCCTGGCCCGGGCCTTCACCGGGCGCGACAAGATCCTCAAGTTCGTCGGCTGTTACCACGGCCACGCCGACATGCTGCTCGTCCAGGCCGGCTCGGGTGTGGCCACCCTGGGCCTGCCCGACAGCCCCGGCGTCACCGCGGGCGCCGCCGCCAATACGCTCACCGCCGAGTACAACGACCTGGAGGCCGTCGGCGCGATCTTCGCCGCCCAGGGCGAGCAGATCGCGGCGGTGATCGTCGAGCCGATCGCCGCCAACATGGGCTTCGTGCTGCCCGAGCCCGGCTTCCTCGCCGGCCTGCGCGCCCTGACCCGCCAGTATGGCGCCCTGCTGATCATGGACGAGGTGATGACCGGCTTCCGGGTCGCCCCCGGCGGGGCCCAGGGCCTCTGGGGCCTCGACCCGGATCTGACCTGCCTCGGCAAGGTGATCGGCGGCGGGCTGCCCGTGGGCGCCTACGCCGGCAGGCGCGAGGTGATGCAGCTGGTCGCCCCCGCCGGCCCCATGTACCAGGCCGGCACCCTCTCGGGCAACCCCCTGGCCATGGCCGCGGGCCTCACCACGCTGCACACCGCCTTCGAGAGCGCGCAGGGCCCCTCGCCCTTCGACCACGCCGCCGCCCTGGCCGCCGAGCTGGCCGCCGGGATGCGCACCCTGAGCGAAGAGAGCGGCATCCCGCTGCAGGTCGGCCAGGTCGGCACCATGTTCGGCTTCTACTTCCTGAAGGAGCCCGGCGCGCGAGTGACCAGCTGGGCCGAGGCCAAGCAGCTGGTCGACCCGGCCCGCTTCGCGAAGTTCTTCTGGGCCATGTGCGAGCGCGGGGTCTACCTGGCGCCCTCGCAGTACGAGGCCGGCTTCCTCAGCGCCGCCCATAGCGCTGAAGATGTGGATCAGACCCTCGAGGCGGCCCGCGCTGCCCTGAAGAGTCTGTAGCCGTTCATCCAGGGTGAACGCCTTGCCTCTCGTTGGCGCCGCCGCTTTTCGCTACACTCGTACCAGGTCAGTCTAGCGGAAAGCGGCATAATTCTCATGAAACGCAACAAAGTGATCAGCGCCGACGAGGCGGTCAGGGTCATCCTCGACGGCGACACCCTCGCCACAAGTGGTTTCGTGGGCATCGGCTTCCCCGAGGCCCTCGCGGTCGCCCTCGAGCGACGCTTCAGCGAGACGGGCCACCCCCGCGGGCTCAGGCTCATCTTCGCCGCCGGGCAGGGCGACGGGCGTCAGCGCGGCCTGAACCACTTCGCCCACGAGGGCATGATCAGGGGCGCCGTCGGGGGCCACTGGGGCCTGGCCCCCGCCCTGGGCCGCATGGCCCTCGCCGGCCAGATCCAGGCCCACTGCCTGCCCCAGGGTGTGATCACCCACCTCTTCAGGGCCATCGCCGGCCGCAAGCCCGGCGTCCTGACCCACGTCGGCCTGCACACCTTCGTCGATCCGCGCCTCGAGGGCGGCCGACTCAATGCTGCGACCCACGAGCAGCTGGTCGAGCTGGTCGAACTGGCGGGCGAGGAATATCTCTTCTACCGGGCTTTCCCGATCGACGTGGCCCTCATCCGCGCCACCACCGCCGACGAAGAGGGCAACCTCTCGATGGAGCGCGAGGCCCTGACTCTCGAGAGTCTGTCAATTGCTCAGGCGGTGAAGAACTCGGGCGGAATCGTGATCGCCCAGGTCGAGCGAGTCACCACCGAGCATCTGCGCAGCCCGAAAGAGATCAAGGTCCCTGGCATTCTGGTCGACTGTGTGGTCGTGGCCCCGCCCGAGCTGCATCCCCAGACTTTCGCCGAAGACTACAACCCGGCCTACAGCGGAGAGGTGCGGGTCGGGCGAGGCCGCCTGGCGCCTATGCCCCTCTCGCCCCGCAAGGTGATCGCCCGTCGCGCGGCCCAGTTTCTTACCATCAACGCTGTGGTCAACCTCGGGATCGGCATGCCCGAGGGCGTGGCCGCCGTCGCGGGCGAGGAGGGTGTGCTCGACCTGATCACCCTGACCGTCGAGCCCGGCGGCATCGGCGGGATGCCCGCCGGCGGCCTGAGCTTCGGGGCCACGGCCAACGCTCAGGCGGTGATCGACCAGCCCTACCAGTTCGACTTCTACGACGGCGGCGGCCTTGACCAGGCTTTCCTCGGCATGGCCCAGGTCGACGCCCGCGGCAACGTCAACGTCAGCCGCTTCGGGGCCAGGTTCGCCGGCGCCGGCGGCTTCATCAACATCAGCCAGAACGCCCGTAGCCTCTACTTCCTGGGCACCCTCAGCGGCGACGCCCAACTGTCCGTCGAGGACGGCCGGCTGCGCATCCTCAAGGAGGGCGCGACCAGGAAGTTCGTCGAGCGGGTCGAGCAGGTCACCTTCAGCGGCGACCACGCGCTGCGGCGCGGCCAGACGGTCCACTACCTCACCGAGCGGGCCCTCTTCCGCCTGACGGGCGAGGGGCTCGAGCTGATCGAGATCGCCCCTGGGCTCGAGCTCGAGCGCGACGTGTTGGCGCTCATGGCCTTCAGGCCGCGGATTAGCCCCGACCTGCGGGTGATGGACGAGCGCATCTTCGCCGAGCGGCCGATGGGTCTGGCCCAGCGGGCTGTGCTGCGCCTCGAGCAGCGTACGCGCTACGACCCCGAGGCCAACCTGGCCTTCATCAACTTCGAGGGGCTGAATCTGGCCACGGTCGACGATGTGGCCGAGCTGGCGGCCTACCTCGACGGCTACTTCAGGGGCGTCGGGCGCAGGATGAACGCGATCGTCAACTATGACAACTTCAACCTGAACCCGAACGCCGCCGAGACTTACTACGCCATGATCAGGCACAACAGCGAGCGCTACTTCCTCTCCGCCACCCGCTACTCGACCAACGCCTTCTTCCGCCGCCAGCTCGGCGCTGGCCTCGAGGCCCTCGATATGCACCAGCCGATCTATTGCAGCTTCGACGAGGCGCGGGAGGGGCTGGGATGAGGACAGGGTCGCCGCTAATCGGTCGCCGGGCTGGGCAGGCCCTGGCCGACGCCCTCGGGCGGGGGCGGGTTCAGGCCCACGCGGGCCCGGGCGGCGCTCAGCACCAGGCAGCTCGCGCCCTGGGCGTCGCAGAACGAGCAGCCGTGCAGCTCGCGGTGGGTGTGCAGCTCCACAATCGCCTCAACCGCGCTCCAGTAGATATGCTCTTCGCCGACCAGAGCGATCAGGCCGGTCTGGGTGAGGGTGCGGCGCACCGCGGGCTGCAGGCCGGTGAAACAGACCAGGCCGCCGTGATGCTCGTGCTTCTCGACCAGCTCGGTCAGGGCCTTCGCGCCCATAGCGTCGATCAGGGGCACGCCGCGCATGCTGATCACCAGGGTGTGGTAGCGCTCGGCTCCGTTGAAGGCGGCCAGCACCGTGTGCACGCTGCCGAAGAAGATCGGGCCCGTCAGATAGTAGACCCGCACGCTCGGGCAGCTCTCCTGGATGTTGTAGCCCTGGGCCCGCAGCTTCTTCGCGTCGACCGGCTCGCTGGCCACCGAGGCGCTGAGGGCCGACTGGCGGATGTAGATGATCGCCGAGATGGTCACCCCGATGATGATCGCCTGGGTCAGGTCGAGGGCCGCCGTCGCGACCATGGTGATCAGCATGGCCGCCATGGCGCTGCGCAGGCCGGCGTGCCAGTAGAAGCGGATCGACTCCCACTCGTTCATGCGCCAGGCGGTGACCAGCAGCACCCCGCCCAGGGCCGCCAGGGGGATGCGCCCGATCAGCGGGGCCAGGGCCAGGGCGCTCAGCAGCAGCACCAGCGAGTGGATGATGCTGGTCAGGCGCGTGGCCGCGTTGCTCTTGATCGCCACGCTGGTGCGGGCGATCGCCGCCGTGGCCGGCACGCCGCCGAAGAAGGGGATGAGGATGTTCCCCAGGCCCTGGGCGACCAGCTCGTGGTTGCTGCTGAAGGGGCGCCCGCTCATGGTCGCGCCGACCGAGCCGCAGAGCAGGCTCTCGATCGCCCCCAGGGCCGCGATCGAGAGGGCTGGCAGCAGCAGGTTGTCGAGGTCGCCCCAGGGGATGGCCGGCAGGGTCAGACGATTATCGAGGATGATTGTGCGCGGGATGGCCCCGATCTCGGGGATCTGCCAGCCCAGGCCCACCGCGACCAGGGTGGCCAGCACGATGCCCACCAGCGAGGCCGGCACGGCCTTCAGGAAGCGGGGCAGGATCAGCATGACCGCGATCACGATGCCCGCCGTCGCCAGGGTGTGCCAGTCGGGCGCGGGCGGGTTGGTCAGGTAGTGCCAAAGTTTGGCCAGGGCGTTCTCGGCCGGCTCGCTGGTGACGCCCAGCACATTGTCGAGCTGGCCGACCGCGATGATGATCGCGATGCCGCTGGTGAAGCCGGTGATCACGGGCGAGGGGATGAACGAGATGTAGCGCCCCAGGCGCAGCAGACCCAGGGTGATCAGCATGATCCCCGCCATCACACAGGCCACCCAGACGCCCACCAGGCCGTACTGGGCCGAGATGGCGATCAGGATGGCCGACATGGCCCCGGTCGGCCCCGAGATCTGGTAGGCCGCCCCGCCCAGGCCGCCGATGATGATCCCGGCCAAAATGGCGGTGACCAGCCCGGCCGCGGCGTCGGCGCCCGAGGCTACCCCGAAGGCCAGGGCCAGCGGGAGGCCGACCGCCCCCACGGTGATGCCGGCCAGCAGGTCGCGGCGGAAGGATTGGAGGTTGTAGCCGGCAAATTCGCGCTGCCAGAGGCCGACGATCGGCAGGCGCACCCGTGAGCGTTGCATACGGCTCCCATCATATAGCTGGTGAGTGGGTCATTATAGAGTATAGAGTAACTGCTCAAGTTACAAGGAAGGCGTGGCGCGATGTCTGATAGCCGTGAGCAGGTCTATGAGGTGATGCGTCGGATCCAGAGCGACCTGATCGCCGCCTTCGAGGCGGTCGAGCGCGAGGGCGCAAGTGAGGCCCACCCGGCCGCCGCCTTCTCCGAGGCGGCCTGGCAGCGCCCCGGCGGCGGCGGCGGCACGGCCCGCGTCCTGACCGAGGGGGCGGTCTTCGAGCGGGCCGGCGTGAATACCTCGGCCGTCCATGGCGCCGAGGTGCCGCCCAGCGTCTGGCAGGACCGCCCGGGCACCAGGGGCCACCCCTACTTCGCCACCGGGGTCTCGATGGTGCTGCACCCGCGCAACCCCTATGTGCCGGCCTTCCATGCCAATATGCGCTACTTCGAGGCCGGCGACGACTGGTGGTTCGGCGGCGGTATGGATATGACCCCCGCCTACGGCTTCGACGAGGATGCCCGCCACTTCCATACCAACCTCAAGCGCCACTGCGACCGCCACGGCCTGGTCTTCTACCAGGCGGTCAAGGAGTGGTGCGACCGTTACTTCTACCTGCCCCACCGCAAAGAGATGCGCGGCATCGGCGGGATCTTCTTCGATAATCTGCAGCCCGACGGCGACGGCGCCTTCGCGAAGGCCCTGGCTTTCATCGCCGACGCCGGCGCGGTGATCGAGGAGGCCTACCTGCCGGTGGTGCGCCGGCGCCTGGGTAGCCCCTATGGCGAGCGCGAGCGGCAGTGGCAGCTCTATCGGCGCGGACGCTACGTCGAGTTCAATCTGGTCTACGACCGCGGCACCCGCTTCGGCCTGCAGACCGACGGCAACATCGAGGCCATCCTCATGTCGCTGCCGCCCCTGGCCCGCTGGGAGTTCCAGCACACCCCCGAACTGGGCACGCCCGAGGCCGAAGTGGCCCGCTTCCTCATCCCCCACGACTGGGCCGAGTGAGCCGCACAGCCTATGCACCGTACTTGTTTATATATCATTATCTTTCGTAAAGTGCTATAATGGGGTACACAACGTAGTACCCACTCTGCACTACCCTTCCCCAGGGCGCCGCGCGTCGCGCCAAGGAGTGCATTCATGCCGCCGAAGGCCCAGTTCACCCGTGAAGATGGCCTCTACCACTCATTCTGTGGCCTGGTGAGCGTCGGGTGGCTCTACCAGAAGATCAAGGACAGCTTCTTCCTGATCCTCGGCACCCACACCTGCGCCCATCTGCTCCAGAACACTCTTGGCGTGATGATCTTCGCCCGCCCGCGCTTCGCGGTCTCGCTGCTCGAAGAGGGCGATCTCTCGTCGTCGCAGCCGAGCATCGCCGATCAGATCGACGAGATCAAGCGCGAGCATAAGCCCTCGGTGATCTTCCTGCTCTCCTCGTGTACGCCCGAGGTCATGAAGGTCGAGTTCGAGGGCCTGGCCCACTCGGTCAGCACCCCCGAGGTGCCGGTGCTGTTCGTGCCCGCCTCGGGCCTCGACTTCACCTTCGCCCAGAGCGAAGACTCGGTGCTGCAGGCGCTCATCCCGTACTGCCCGGTGGCCCCGCCCGAGGATAAACGGGTCGTCTTCCTCGGCTCGATCAACGATGCCATCGCCGACGACTTCGCCCGCGAGGCCGAGCGCCTGGGCATCCCTGTGGCCGGCTTCTTGCCCGCCAACCACTTCCACGAGCTGCCGCCGATCGGCCCGGGCACGATCATCGCGCCTCTGCAGCCCTTCTTGCCCAAGGTGGCCACCCAGCTGGTCAACGAGCGCGATGCCACGGTGCTCAAGGCGCTCTTCCCCTTCGGCCCCGACGGCTGCCGTAACTTCTGGGAAGAGCTGGGCGCCCATTTCGGGCTCAAGCTTGACCTGGCCGAGCGCGAGGCCGCGGCCTGGGAGCGTATCAGCGAGCATACCGAGCTGCTGCGCGGCAAGAAGGTCTTCTTCGCCGCCGACACCCTGCTCGAGCTGCCCCTGGCCCGCTTCCTCAGGGCCGCCGGCGCCGAGGTGCTCGAGTGCTCGACCCCCTATATCAACAAGCGCTTCCACGCCGCCGAGCTCGAGCGCCTGGCCGGGGTGCGCCTGATCGAGCAGGCCAACTTCGAGCGGCAGCTGCGCAGCATCGCCGACGAGCAGCCCGACCTGGTGATCTCGAATATCATCACCGCCAACCCGCTGATCGGGCGCGGTGTGGTCGCCAAGTGGGGCACCGAGTTCATCTTCGCGCCCATCCACGGCTGGGGCGGGGTCAATACGCTGATCGGCCTCTTCACCAAGTCGCTGCGCCGCCACGCCAAACTCGATGCGCTCGGCCTCGACCCGGTGTGGACGGCCGGGGTGATGCCCAGCGCGCCCGGCGATGTCATCCCGCTGACCCAGGGGTAATACACTATGCGCCTCGCCTACTGGATGTATGAGGGCACCGCCCACCACGGCGTCGGCCGCGTGATGAACTCGATGCGCGGGGTCCATGCCGTCTTCCACGCCCCCCAGGGCGACGACTACGTCAATACGATCTTCACCATGCTCGAGCGCACGCCGAGCTTCCCGGCCATGACCACCAGCGTGGTCAGCGGCACCGACCTGGCCCGCGGCACCATCCGCCTGCCCGAGACTCTGCGCCAGGTCGAGGCTTCGCGCAACCCCGAGCTGATTGTGGTGGTCGCCTCGTGCTCGACCATTCTGCTCCAGGAGAACCTCGAGATCGCCGCCAAGTCCTCGGGGGTGGCCTGTGATGTGCTGGTCTACGACGCCAACCCCTACAGGATGCAGGAGACCGCGGCCGCCGACGGGCTCTTCACCGAGCTGGTCAAGCTGTACGCGGCGCCCCAGCCCCTCACGCCCTACCCCAGCGTCAACATCCTCGGCCCTTCGTCCCTGGGCTTCCACGCCCGCCACGACCTGATCAGCCTGCGCCGCATCCTGAAGACCCTGGGTGTGCAGATCAATGTGGTCGCCCCCTGGTCGGCCACGGTCGACGAGCTGCGCCGCCTGCCCGCGGCCTGGCTCACCATCGCCCCCTACCGCGAGCTCGGGCGCCGGGCCGCCGACTATCTCGAGGCTCAGCACGGTACGCCCGCCCTGCGCGAGGCCCCGATTGGCGTGCAGCCCACGCTGCGCTGGCTTAACGCTCTGGTGGAAGGTTTGAACGAGGTCGGCGCGAAGCTCACCCTGCCCGCCGCCCCCCTGAAGCTGCCGCCTCTGACCGCCTTCTCGCTCGACGGGCTCTCGGCGCCCTCAAATGTGCCCTGGTTCGCGCGCACCGCCGACATGGAGAGCTTCTCGGGCAAGAAGGCCTTCGTCTTCGGCGATGCGACCCACACCGTCGGCGTGGCCAAGTTTCTGGCCGACGAGCTGGGCATGCCCCTGGCCGGGGCGGGCACCTATCTGCTGAAAGAGGCCGACTGGGTGCGCGAGCAGCTCCAGGGCTATATCAGCGACGATCAGTTCCTGGCCACCGACGAGTTCCAGCAGGTGGCCGCGCGGATCGGCGAGCTGCGCCCCGACCTGGTCTGCGGCACGCAGATGGAGCGCCACACGGGTCGCAAGCACGACCTGAATGTGATGGTGATCGCCCCGCCCACCCATATCGAGAACCACCTCCTGGCCTATCGCCCCTTCCTCGGCTTCGACGGCGCCGACGTGATCGCCGACGAGGTCTACACCACCTGCACCCTGGGCATGGAGAAGCACCTGATCGATATGTTCGGCGATGCCGGCCTGGATGAAGTCGACGCACCCCCTAGTCCGGTCGAGCGGGCGACGGCAGATGGCGTCGCCGGCAGCCCAGAAGCGGATCTGCAACCCACATCCGCTCTCCCCCTCGCCGCAGCGCTGGGCGCCCCGACCTGGACGAGCGAGGCCGAGGTGATGCTGAAGAAGATCCCCTTCTTTGTGCGCGGGCGGGTGAAGGGGAATGTCGAGAAGTATGCGCAGGAGCGCGGCGTCGCCGAGATCAGCGCCGATGTGCTGCTGGCCGCCAAAGAGCACCTGGGAGCGTAAGTCATGACCGCACCAGCACCGATCAAGCGACCCAAAGGACCCCCGGCCGGGCCGCGGGCGCTCCACGAGATCACCCTGCTCACCCAGGCCGAGCGCTTCAAGGGGCGCCCGAAGCTCTGCAGCGACTGCGGCATCTGCGGCGGCGAGCTGCGCCCCCTGATGGCGGCCTCGTGCGTCTTTGTCGACAACAAGCACGAGCGCCTCGAGCAGAAGCTGCACGGCCGCAACCGCGCCGACGGCGACGAGCTGCTCTTCGGCATCCATCGCTCGATCCACATCGCCCGTATGCGCTCGGTGAACGAGGAGGCTCAGTGGAGCGGGATTGTGAGCAGCCTGGGCGCGCTGCTGCTCGAGCGAGGCCTGGTCGACGGCGTGATCGCCACGAAGGCCGCCCCCGGCACGCGCTGGGCGCCCCTGCCCTTCCTGGCCCGCACGCCCGAGGAAGTGCGGGCGAGCGCCGGCAACAAACCATGTCTCTCGCCGACCCTCGAAATCCTCGACGAGGTGCGGGCCAGCGGCCTCAAGCGCCTGGCCTTCATCGGCATGGGCTGCCAGGTCCACGCCCTGCGCGCGATCGAGGAGGAGCTGGGCCTCGAGAAGCTGTATGTGATCGGGCTGCCCTGCACCGACAATACGGCCTACCCCGACCTGATGCGCTTCCTCAGCGTGGCCTCGAAGTCGCCCGAGACCGTGGTCCACCACGAGTTCATGCAGGACTTCCGGGTCTGGATGCGCCACGAGGACGGCCACATCGAGAAGGTCAACTACGTCGACCTCGACGTGAGCGCCCTGGGCGGCGAGCGGGGGGTCTTCCCGGCGGCCTGCCTGAGCTGCTTCGACTATCAGAACGGCCTCTCGGACATCACGATCGGCTACCTGGGCGCGCCCCTGCCCCCCGAGAAGCGCTGGCAGTGGATGCTGGTGCGCACCGAGCGCGGCCAGGAGCTGTTCGACCTGCTCAAACCGGCCCTCGAGCTGGGCGAGAAGAGCGAGGCCGGCAACAGGCGGGTGGGCGTGCGCACGTATGTGGGCATGTTGCGCCGGCCCCGCAAGCGTCCGCCGGCCCCGGTGCGCAAATTCGTCGCCTGGATGCAGCGCAGCAAAGGCCCCAAGGGCCTCGAGTTCGCCCGCAGCGTGATCGAGATGAAAATGCTGCGCAACCTGGTCTATGTGCGCGACCAGTTCCCCAGGCACGAGCGGCGCGTCGTGCCGGACTATGTCTACAGGGCCCTGGCCTACACGGCTGACGTCTACGAGCAGGAGTTTGAGCGCCCCCTGGCGCCCTGAGCCCCAACGGAGGTTTGCATGTCTCTGATCCTGGCGGTGTATGGCAAGGGCGGGATCGGCAAGAGCACGACGAGCGCCAACCTGTCCGCGGCCATGGCCCTGAAGGGCGCCAAGGTGCTGCAGATCGGCTGCGATCCCAAGCACGACAGCACCTTCCCCCTGACCGGCCTGCTCCAGCCGACCGTGATCGACGTGCTCGAGTCGGTCGAGTTCCATATCGAGGACGTCGAGCGCGAGGATGTGATCATGACCGGCTTCGGTGGCGTCGACACCCTCGAGTCGGGCGGCCCGCCCGCGGGCAGCGGCTGCGGCGGCTATGTGGTCGGCGAGACGGTCAAGCTGCTCAAGGAGTTTGGGCTCTACCACAAGTACGACGTCATCCTCTTCGATGTGCTGGGCGACGTGGTCTGCGGCGGCTTCTCGGCGCCCCTGAACTACGCCGACTACGGCATCATCATCGCCTGCAACGACTTCGACAGCATCTTCGCGGCCAACAGGCTCTGTCTGGCGATCGCCCAGAAGAGCCAGCGCCACAAGGTGACTATGGCCGGCCTGATCGCCAATCGGGTCGACCCCGACTTCGGCGGCACCTCGCTGCTCGAGCAGTTCGTCGACACGGTGGGCACCAGGATCATCGGGCGCGTGCCCTACCACGACCTGATCCGGCGCTCGCGCCTGGCCGGCAAGACCCTCTTCGAGATGGAGGGCCCGGGTAAAGAAGACTGTGTGCGGCCCTTCAACGAGATGGCCGAGTACCTGCTGGCCCAGCCCGAGAGCAGCGTGCCGAACCCGATGCACGACCGCGCGATCTTCGACGTCGTCGGAGGGTGGAAGTAACCGTATTTAGCTCTGCTTGTGTGGTAGATCAACCCCATGGGCGCGCAACGCCATAACTACGCCCTCGTCGGGGCCGCCCTGTTCAACCCGATCGCCGCCGTCTACTGGCTCGACGTGGCCCGCGGCCGTCGCCCCGGCGCGGGCCTGGCCCTGGTCGGCGCGGCGGGCGCGGCCTGCGCTGCCCTGGCTGCCCCGCGTGACAAGCCCGCCCGGGCGGTCGGCGCGGGCCTGCTGGCGGCCGCCGGCGCGGCCCTGGCGGGGCTGGCTCTCGACCACTTCGTCGACTGGCTCGAGGGGCGCGAGGGGCCGGCGGCCCCGCCCGACGCGCGGGCGCTGCTGCTGCCCGCAGCGGCCGCCTGTGCGGGCGCCGTCGGGGCGGTTGCCCTGGCCGGGCGCGCACCGGTCGAGCTTGTGCCCTATAGCGGCAGGGCGGGCGACTACCGCTGGATCTCGGCGGCGCCGCAGCCCGGGGCCCGGGCGAGCGCCTGGGCCGGCTATCTGGCGCACCAGCTGGCGATCTGGGGCTGCGTCTACGCGGCGCAGCGGGCCAGGCCGGCCTATGCCGACGGTATGCGCCCGCTGAACTGGGTGGCCCTGGCGGTCAATGCCGGCGGTGTGGCCCTGCACTACGCCCAATCGCGGCGCTACTACGACGGCCTGGCCCTCGACGTGCCCGAGGGCAGCTCCCTCGGCTCGGCGGCCTTCCTGCTCATGCTGGTCATGACCATGGAGGCGCCGCGGCGCGGGCTGCTGCTGGGGCTGCGCCGGCCCGGACTGCCGCCCGAGCTGACGCGCTTCGTGATGCGCTATCACGGCTACATCTTCAGCTGGGCCGTGGTCTACACCTTCTGGTACCACCCGATCGAGCCCCTGCCCGCGCACCTGGGCGGCCTCTTCCACACCCTGCTACTCTTCGTGCAGTCCTCGCTGCTCTTCACCACGGCCCACCGCGACCCGCGCTGGACCCTGGCCCTCGAGCTGCTGGTCATGCCCCACGCGGTGATCGCGACCCTGCAGAAGCGCAGTGGCTACGGGGCCATGTTCACCTTCGGCTTCCTGGGGATGTTTGTGTTGGCCCAGATGCACGGGCTGGGGCTATCGCGGCGGGCCCGCGCGGTGATCGGCGGGGCTTACGGGGCGGCGGCCCTGGCCTACTATGGGGCGCGGCGCGACTGGCGGCGACTGCCCGACGTGCTGCGGCTGCCGGCCCTCGAGTACAGCGTGGTGCTCGTCCTGGCCCTGCTCGCGCTGCTCATGCGGGAACTTCGGCGGCGGGCAGGGCGACATTGAAGCAGGCCCCGACCCCGTCGGGGCCCGCGTCGGCCCAGATGCGGCCGCCGTGGGCCTGGGCGACCTCGCGGCAGAGGGCCAGGCCCAGGCCGGTGCCGCGGGCGGCCTCGCCGGGGCCCTGGGTGAAGGGCTGAAAGACCCGCTCGCGATCCTCGGGCGCGATGCCGGGACCGCTATCGCAGACCCGCAGCAGGGCGACCCCGGCCTCCTCGCCCGGCAGGGCCTCGACGCGCACGGTGCCGCCGGGGGGCGCGAAGCGCAGGGCGTTGACCACCAGGTTGGTGAGCATGCGGCGCAGCAGACGCTCGTCGCCGAGGACGTGGGGGAGGCCGGCGGGCACCTGCTCGACCAGCGCGAGGCCCTTCTGCTCGGCGACGTGGGCGAGCATCTGACAGGTCTCGCCGACCAGGCGCTCGAGGGGCACGGGGCGGGGCGTGACTACAAAGCCGTGCTGCAGCCGGCTGACTTCGAGCATATCGTTGCAGAGCTCGAGGGCGGCCTGGATGCTGCGCAACCCGGTGCCGAGGGCGTCGAAGACGGGGGCGGGCACCTCGCGGCCGCGCAGCAGGCGCTGGACGACCTCGATGCTGGCGTGGGTGGCGACGAGGGGGCTGCGGATATCGTGGGCCAGGCGGCTGACGAGGCCGTTGCGCATCGGCGCGGCGGCCCGCTGTTCGGCGTGGCCGCGGGCGCGGTCGAGGGTCTGGCCGACCAGGGGCATGGCCGAGGCCAGGGTGAGGCGGGCGGCGCGGTCGAGGGGCAGGGCCCGGCCGAGGATGAGCACGTCGGGCGCGCCGCCCTGGCGGGGAATGCTGCCGGCGCAGAGGGCCGGGGCCGGCAGGGGCGCCGCGCCGGGGGGCAGGGCGCTCACGCCGATCATCTGAGAGGCGGCGCGGATGGCCGGGGTCGCGGCGATGCTGCGGGCGGCCTCGGCGCTGGGGGCGGGGATGCCCACGGCCGCAGAGGGCAGATCGTCGGCGAGCAGCATGCCGGCCTCGGCGCCGACCAGGGTGGCGCAGCCCGCCAGGCAGGCGCGCACAGCCTCCTCGGGGTCGAGCAAGGGGGCGAGGCGCAGCGCCAGGATATAGAGGGCTTCAGCGTCGGGTCTGGCGCTCTGCTCGGCCATGGCGGTAGCACTCTCAGCGGCAGAAGGTCTGGCTAGTATACCGCATCTTCGTGGGTTTGACTCGGCCGATAGGCCCCGCTATAATGCCGGTATCTTTGGGCTGGAACGGGCCGGCGCGGTGTGGCTCGCGCCCTATAGCAGCAGTACCCCGCCCCTGCGTGTCGGGCGGCAGTCGTAGCAGCACATGAGGAGTAACCCCCGATGAGTCAGGCGCAGAGCCAGCGCGGCCGCAAGGTCGCCGGCAAGAAGTCGAACCCGCTGGTGCCCTTCTACTGGGGCGTCGGCGCCCTTGTGGTGTTGGGCGCGGCCTTTTTGATCACCTTCGCCGCCAGGGGTGGCTTCGGCGGCGGCACGGTCACCCCGGTCAACGCCCCCGTGGGCCAGACCGAGGAGGGCTTCTGGTACAAGGGCAACCCCGATGCCGCCGTGACGGTGATCGAGTACGGCGACTACCAGTGCCCCACCTGCGGCTTCTACGAGAAGAACCTGGCCCCGATCATTACCCGCGACTATATCGAGCCGGGCAAGATCAAGTTCGTCTACCACGAGTTCCCGCTCGATAGCCACCAGCACGCGGTGCCCGCCGCCGAGGCGGCCCGCTGCGCCGGCGATCAGGGCAAGTACTGGGAGATGCACGACATGCTCTTCCTGAACCAGGACCAGTGGTCGCAGCTGAACACGGTCAACAATGTCTTCTCGGGCTACGCCGGCCAGATCGGGCTCGACCGGGGCGCCTTTGACGCCTGCATGAGCGGCGGGACCCACAATGCGGCCGTCGTCGCCGCCGGCCAGGCCTCGATCACCAAGGGCATCACCGGCACCCCGACCTTCGAGGTCAATGGCACGCTGGTCGACCTGAACGGCCTGCCCGGCGCGATCGAGACCGCCCTGCGCAGCGCCGGCCAGTAGGCCTGGGGCCTCCCTCGCCACCACTGCGGCGGCGTGCTGTTCGTTGACAGCGCGCCGCCGCCGGTCTATAATGCCGCGGTTCGTGGGATCAGCCACAGGAGCAACAGTCCGCCGTGCGAAGCAGAGATCTTACTTCAATCATTCTCATCGCCATCGTCGCCGGCCTGGCGCTCTGGATCAACCTGGCCCCGAGCCAGAACTTCCTGGGCCGCGATGTGCGCTTCCGCCTCGGCCTTGACCTGCAGGGCGGCATTCAGGTGCTGCTGCGGGCCACCGACGAGAATGTCACCCGCGAAGAGCTCGATACGGCCCGCGGCGTTATCCAGCGGCGCGTCAACGCCCTCGGCGTCGGCGAGACGGTGGTGCAGCTGGCCGGCAGCGACCGCATTATCGTCGAGCTGCCCGGCGTCGATAACCCTGAGCAGGCCGTCGATGCCCTGCGCGGCACCGGCCGGCTCGAGTTCATCGATTCGCAGGGCCAGTTCATCCCCGACGGCACCCTGGTGCGCACCAGCAGCAGCCCCAGCCCGGCCCTCCCCGAGGGCTCGGAGGCGATCACCGACATCAACCAGCTCGGCCCGATCTTCCAGAGCATCACCGACGGCGCCGACCTCGATACGAACGCGGTCCAGCCGGCCTTCTCCCAGACGGGCGTCGCCGGCAGCAGGCCGGCCGTGTCGTTCACTTTCACCGGCGAATCAGCCCAGAGCCTGGCCGGCTTTACCGCGGCCAATGTGGGCAAGCCGATGTGTATCGTGCTCGATAACCGCGTGGTCAGCTGCCCGCAGATCAACGCCGCCCTGACCGACGGCTCGGGTGTGATCGAGGTCAACAGCGAGGCCGACCGCGACAATATCCTCAATCAGCTCAAGTTCGGCGCCCTGCCGGTGCCGCTGGTGGTCGAGACCAGCCGCAGCGTGACGGCTACCCTCGGCCAGGAGTCGGTTGAGGCCAGTGTGCTGGCGGGCATCGTGGGTCTGGTGGTGGTGGCTCTGTTCATGATGCTCTACTATCGCTTCCCTGGCTTCCTCGCCACCCTGGCTCTGGCTCTCTACACCCTGATCAGCTTCGCGATCTACCGCTTCATTCCGATCACGATGACTCTGCCGGGCATCGCCGGCTTCATCCTTTCGATCGGTCTGGCCGTCGACGCCAATGTGCTGATCTTCGCCCGCCTCCGCGAGGAGTACCGCCGCGGCCGCGATATCCGCACCGCCCTCGAACTGGGCTTCCAGGAGTCGTGGCCCGCGATCAGGGACTCGAGCGTCTCGACCCTGATCACCAGCACGGTGCTCTTCTTCTTCGGCAATAGCTTTGGCGTCAGCATCATCCAGGGCTTCGCCCTGACCCTTGGCCTGGGTGTGTTGATCAGCCTCTTCACCGCCGTGGTGGTCACCCGCACCTTCCTACGCCTGGCCGCGCCGCTGTTCACCGAGGAGCGGGCCTGGCTCTTCGGGATCGACCGGCGGGCGCCCAAAGTCGTCGAGAGCGCCCCCGAGGCCGCATAGGGACCGGAGTACTTCATGCTTGAGCAACTCGTCAGCCGCCGCTACTGGTGGTTTCTCCTCTCCCTGCTGCTGATCCTGCCGGGGCTGTACTTTCTGCTGCTGCACCCCCTGGTCACCACGGGCCAGTTCCGTATCGGCCTGCGCCCCTCGATCGACTTCAGCGGCGGCTCCCTCTGGGAGGCCCGCTTCAGCGACAAGGAGCCCGGCTCGGTCACGGCCGAACAGGTCGCCGCGGCCTTCGCCTCGGCCGGCTTCGAGGGCGTTCAGGTCCAGATGAGCACGATCGATGTAGCCGGCACCCCCACCGCCGAGGCCCTCGTGCGCACGCGCCCCCTCAGCGAGCAGAGCCCCCTGGCCGAGCGCCAGGCCGTCGAGGCGGCCCTCGCCGCTCAGATCGGTCCGACCACGATCGAGCGCCTCGAGAGCGTCGGCCCCACGGTCAGCCGCGAGAGTACGTTCAGCGCGATCCTGGCCGTGGCCGCGGCCTCGCTCGCCATCCTGCTCTACCTCTGGTGGGCCTTCCGCATGGCGCCCCACCCCTTTCGCTACGGTATGTGCGCCATCCTGGCCATGCTCCACGACGTGCTGGTGGTGCTCGGTGTGGCCGCAATCCTCAGCACCTTCAGCCTGGCCTTCGAGGTCGACGCTCTCTTCCTCACCGCCCTGCTGACCATCCTGAGCTTCTCGGTCCACGATACGATTGTGGTCTTCGACCGCATCCGCGAGAATCTGATCGGGCGTCGCCCCGGCGAGGTCTTCGACGGGATCATCAACCATAGCATCGTCCAGACCCTGCCGCGCTCGCTCAATACGCAGCTGACCACCTTCTTCACCCTGACCGCCCTGCTGCTCTTCGGCGGCGAGTCGATCCGCAACTTCGTCCTGATTATGCTGATCGGCCTGGTCAGCGGCACCTACTCCTCGATCTTCAA
>CAZKTU010000034.1:38605-41250 GCA_964555675.1 uncultured Oscillochloris sp. | reverse complement strand
CGCCGCCGAGAGCCCCCAGGGCGCCGACCTGGCCCCAATCATCCAGTCCGCCCAGATCGGCACGCTCACCTGCCAGAACGCCTTCGAAGTGCAGTGAGCCTTAGCCCAGCGCGGACGTGGGCAAACCTGGTTCGCCCACGGTCAGCAGGCTGAAGACCACCACCCGGTAGCGCCACTGCGCGCGCAGGCGCAGCCCCGCGCCGGCCAGGCGCCGGTTGAGCTCGTCGAGCGGGGGAAAGCTGATCCCGCCGGTGCCCATCAGGCCCTGTAGCGCCTGACCCGCGCCCGTCTCGCCCCGCACGAGGCACATCATGGCGCAGCGCCCGCCGGGCGCCAGCGTGCGCCGCAGCTCGGCCAGGGCTCGGTCGCTATCGCCGATCTCGTTGAGCGAGCCGCCCATGGCCAGGGCCGCGGCGCTCCCCGAGGCGAAGGGCAGGGCCTGGGCCTTGGCGCGCACGAAGCTGATCCGCAGCCCCTCGGCCTGGGCATAGGCGCGGGCCTGCCGCAGCATCGGCAGCGAATGGTCGATCCCGACCACGTGGCCCGCCGCGCTCCCTCTGGCCCGCTCGAGGGCCCGCGCATACAGCCCGTTCGAGCAGGCCACGTCGACGATCAGGCCGCCCGCCGCGGGCTCGCTCAGGCCGACGATCAGCGGCAACTCGCGCTCGTAGCCGAAGGGCTCGCCGCTCAGCAGGGTCAGGGCCCGTGGGCGCCAGACGCGCTCGTAGCCCCAGGCCGTGACCGGCAGAGCATTGGTCAGCTGCGCGGGGCTGTCGGGCAGGCCCTGCGCGCCCAGCAGGTCGGCCACGCCGTCGAGGATGTCGTAGCGCGCGCCGCAGCTCGGGCAGCCCAGCCGCCCCTCCAGCAGTTCGCCGTCCCTCGTCCACCGCGCGCCATCCTCGAGGGCCAGCGGGGCCTCGCTGTGGCGCGGGCAGGTCAGGTAGTCGAGGGCCTCAGCATACATCGGGCGCAGCCGCCTTCCAGAGGACCCTCACAGCTTCAGCACCGGTTCGTCGGCGAGGGGATCTTCGAGCAGGGGCAGCTCGAGGCGGCCCTGCTCGACCAGTTCAATAAACAGATCGAGGAGCTGGGGGTCCCACTCGCGGCCGCGACCCTCGCGCAGGCGGCGCAGGGTCTCCTCGAGACCGAGGGCGCGGCGGTAGGGGCGGTCGGTCATCATCGCGTCATAGGCGTCGACAATGGCCACAATGCGCGCCCCGACCGGGATTGCTTCGCCGCTGAGGCCCTGGGGGTAGCCCTTGCCGTCCCAGCGCTCGTGGTGGTGACGAATGATCGGGCCCACCTCGGCGGCGAAGCGCATGGGGCGAACGATGCGCGCGCCGTAGTCGGGGTGCTGCTTGATCTGCTCATACTCCTCGGCGGTCAGCTTGCCGGGCTTGCGCAGGATCGCGTCGTCGATCGAGATCTTGCCGATATCGTGCAGCAGCCCGCCGAAGCGGATCGCCTTCAGCCGCTCGGGGGCGATGGCGGCCGCGATCGCCAGCCGCTCGCTATAGCACGAGAGACGCCGCAGGTGCCCCTCGGTGTAGGCATCCTTGGCCTCCACGGCCAGGGCCAGCATGAAGATCACCTGCTCGGTGCGCTCGAGCTGGTCGGTCAGACGTTTGATGCGCAGCTGCGAGCTGATGCGCGCCCGCAACAGACTCTGCTCGAAAGGCTTGGTCAGAAAATCGTCGGCGCCCACCTCGAGCCCGCGCTGGCGATGCTCGCGGTCGTCGAGGCCGGTCAGCATAGTCACGGGGATCAGGGCGGTCGCCTCGTTGTCCTTCAGCCGCTGGCAGACCGTGAAGCCATCGAGCTTCGGCATCGTGACGTCGAGCAGGATCAGATCCGGCGCCTCGCGCTCGACAATCTCGAGCGCCTCGACGCCGTTGAAGGCCGTGATCGGGGTGTAGCCGTCCCGCTTCAAAATGCGCACCAGCAGGTCGAGGATCGCGGGGTCGTCGTCTACAACCAGGATCTTTGCCGACACGTCCGTCCCTTTCCTGGGTCCCCGAGCAGAGAGGCCCACCCTATGCAGCTTCCCTCTTGCCACACTGGCGCGGCGCCAGGCGCATTGGGCTAGCGTATCTTAGCACCTGGGTGATGACAAAGTATAACACTCGCATTATGAATTATGGACCAGCAGTTGCATCGGCGACACTGAGCCGTGGCGGCGTCGTCTCGAGACCGGCCACGAAGCGGTCGAGGGCCTCGCGCAGGGCGACGAGGTCGAGCCCGCCATACTGGGCGGGGAGGGTCAGGAGCAGCCTGCGGCTCTTGGCCCAGTTGAGCGCCAGGCCCCTGGGGTTGCCTTGCTGCCACTTCACCAGGGCCGCGGCGGCCTGGATGATCGCCTTATAGAAGCGCGCCTCATCGCCGCTCGTCGCCAACCAGCAGGCCTCCCACTGCTCGTGGGCGTGCCAGTAGTGGCCTGCATTGAACAGAGCGATGCCTTCGAGATAGGCGGGCGAGTAGCTCATAATTAGGGAATCAAAAAGGGAGGGCCGGGCCCTCCCCTCTGAGGCTATGCTGCACCGGCGCCAGTAAGGGCAGACCTATGTGTCTGCCCACACGGCCGCCTATCTGCCCCACACGGCCGCCTGTCTACCCCACACGGCAGCCTATCTGCTCCTACCGGCTGC
>CAZKTU010000034.1:4332-38505 GCA_964555675.1 uncultured Oscillochloris sp. | reverse complement strand
TGTCTACCCCACACGGCAGCCTATCTGCTCCTACCGGCTGCGGAGACTCCTCTTACGCGCCGCAGGAGCCGCAGCCGCCGCCGCTGGACGGGGCCTCGTCCTCGCCGCCGCCGGCGGTGCGGAACGAGTGGCCGCAGCCGCAGCTCGAGACGGCGTTGGGGTTGTCGATCTTGAAGCCGCCACCCATCAGGCTGTCGACGTAGTCGATCGAGGCGCCCATCAGGTAGCTGGCGCTGATCGGGTCGACCAGCACCCGCAGGCCGGCGGCCACAAACTCGTTGTCGCCCTCGCGGCTCTCGTCGTCGAAGGTCATGCCGTACTGCATGCCCGAGCAGCCGCCGCCCGCCACGAACACGCGCAGGGCGTAGTTATCAAGCTGCTTCTCGCTCATCATCGCGAGCAGGCGGCTCGAGGCCGTCTCGCTCACCGAGAGCATCGGCATCACCGGCGTCAGCTCGATCAGGGTGTGCTCCATCGTCGCCATAGTCCTGGTCCTCCTCACATGCTCAGCGTCGCGCCGCGGCCCGGTAGGGCGAGGCGAGCGTTTTCCGTGCCCAGTATAACAGGTTTCACGGCTAAATGCTAGATCTATCTATCGAAAAAACCCGGGGGGGGTATCACCCGCGGCTATAGGTGACACCCCCGCGCGCCGACAGTATGGCTACAGGAAGGCCCGATCCAGCACCATGGCCACGAACAGCAGGGCCAGGTAGAGCAGGCTGTACTTATAGAGGCCCCAGATGCTGGCCTGGTCGCCCTTGCGCCATACGTTCCAGGCGTAGTACAGAAACAGGCCGCCGAGGGCCACGGCGAGGGCCAGGTAGATCCAGCCCATGGCGCCGATCGGGGTCAGCACCAGGCTCAGGGCCACCAGCAGCGCCGAGTAGACCAGGATCTGCCAGCGCGTCTCGGCCTCGCCGGCCACCACGGGCAGCATCGGCACGCCGGCCCGCGCATAGTCCTTCTGCTTCACCAGGGCCAGGGCCCAGAAGTGGGGCGGCGTCCAGTAGAAGATGATCGCGAAGAGCAGCACCGCCGCGATGCTCAGCTGCCCCGTCACCGCCGTCCAGCCCACCAGGGGCGGGATGGCCCCGGCCCCGCCGCCCACGACGATATTCTGCCAGGTGCTGCGCTTCAGCCACTGGGTGTAGAACCACGCGTAGTAGACGATGCCCAGGGTCGAGAAGAGGGCCGCCAGGGGCGTGGTGAAGACCAGCATCACCACCACCGAGAGGGCGCTGAGGGTCAGCCCGAAGGCCATGGCGTTGCGCCGCGAGATGCGCCCGCTCGGCACCGGCCGCCGACTGGTCCGGCCCATGTTGACGTCGATATCGCCGTCGAACGAGCAGTTGATCGCCCCCGCGCCGCCCGCCGCCAGGTAGCCGCCCACCATGGTCCAGAAGACCAGCCACAGCGATGGCGCGCCCGCCTCGGTCAGGTACATCGCGGCCGCCGTCGTGACCAGCAGCAGCGAGATTACCTTGGGCTTGGTCAGGCTGATATAGTCGTTGAGCAGCGAGGGCTGACGCTCGGCCTTGACCTGCGCCGCGCTCGCCGCCACCGGGGCCGTTGCCAGGGCCGGCCTGCGCATCGCCAGCACCGCCGTCGCCAGGGCCGTCGACCAGAGCACCGCGCCCAGCCCCAGCCCCAGGCCGGCAGCGGTCGCCGGCAGCAGCAGCAGCGAGCCGGCTGCCACTGTCAGCAGGGCCGCCGCCAGGGCCGCGCCAAGCAACAGCCTGTCGCCGCGGCGCGCCCGCCAGCTCTGCCACAGGGCCCCGCCCGACAGGAGGCTGCCCATGGCCAGGGCGCCGGTCGCATTGGCCGGCAAGAGCGTGGCGACGGCTACAGCGGGCGCCATCGTCGCCCGGGCGCTCAGGGCCAGGGCCAGGACCCCGGTCGCGCCGGCAGACCACCAGGCCAGGGCCCGCAGACGGCGCTCCTCACGGGCGGCCCGGCCGCCCAGGCGCTCATCGCTGTGGGGGCGGGCCAGGGCCGCCACCGGCACCACCTGGCAGGCCAACACCAGCAGGGCCAGGGCCAGGTGCGAGAGGTCGGCCGCCTCATACAATCGCAGCTGCACCATCAGCGCGCCGACCGCCACCTCGGCCAGGCCAAAGAGCGGCGCCGCCAGCAGGGGCAGCCGCACCCAGGGGTCGGCCTCGGGGCTGCGCCAGGCGGCCACGGCGGCCCCGAGCGCAACGATCATCGCCAGCAGCACGAGCAGCCTGTGCGAGAGAGCCAGCCAGGCCATCGGCGTGGCCGGCGCCGTCAGGGCGTCCGCGCACAGCGGCCAGCTTGCGCAGCTCGCCCCACTGTCCGTGGCGCTCACCAGTCCACCCGACACGATCACGGCCAGTGTAGCGAGGGCCCCGACGAGGGCCAACCGACGCAGCGTAGTCCTGGGCATAACGTCTCTCTAGCACAGCGGTCAGTACCGGGGGAGGGAGAACAGGGCCCGCCACTATAGATGATGCGGGCTGGCCGCCGGGAGGGCTCGGGAGGGCTTGGGAGGGCAGGGCCCTCCCGGAAACATGCTTTGCACCATCAGAGTGGTGCAACCCTACAGCGCGGGCAGCGCCAGATAGGCGTAGTAGAACATGAGCCCGGTCAGGGCGGCGGTCACCAGCGTCCAGGCCAGATCGGCGCCGCCGTGGCTGCGCGGCACCCCCGCTGGTAGCGCCGCCTCGCTCTTGCGGAGCCGCCAGGCCGCGTGTACCAGGATAGCCTGTCCGACCACGAACACGGCCACCACCAGCCAGAAGAGCCCGTGGCTCAGCATGGGTGCTCACTTTCCAGTCGCCCTAGGGGCGCGCGGGGAAAACTCGTGGGCTATTTCACAATCTATTCACAATGGGGGAATTATACCATGGCGTCTGCGGGCAAATCAACGCCCCCACCTGATTGTTAAGCGATCTAGACGATCTGCGGTTTATTCACAACCATGCAAAAAAATCCCCCTCCGGCAGTGCGCGAAGGGGGCGTAGAGCATACCGGGGGCCATACGTCACCGGCCCACAAACTCCAACTCAGCGCCGCCGAGCCTGATCCGGTCGCCGCTCTGGAGCGGGTGGCTTGCGCCGGGGGCGAGGCGCTGCTCACCTACCTGGGCTGTCCCGTCGCTCTCGGGCAGCAGTTCGAGGGCGAAGCCGTCGCCGGAGCGGCGCACTACTGCGTGGCGCCAGGCCACCCCCGCGTCCGGGAGGTAGAGGTCATTGCCGTCGTAGCGCCCGATGGTTGCCCTGTCCGTCACCTCGCGCACCAGGCCAGCCTGCTCGCCCTGTAGGACCCGCAGCTCGCCGCGGGCGAAGACCTGGCGGGCCAGGGGGATGAGGGCGCCGATGCACGCGCCGACGATCGCCAGGCCGAGGCCGCCGATCCAGACCTGGGCCGGGCCGCTCGTGGCGAGGAACTGGCGGGTCAGCCCCTCGTAGAGCAGGCCGCCCGCCAGCCCGCCAGTCAGCCCGCCGACCGCGGCGTAGAGGGCCCGCACGGGCCGCCGGCTCACCAGCAGATCGCCCGCCCCGATCAGGCCGCCAAGCAGCATCCAGCTGAGGGCCCGGCCCTCCCAGCCTCCGCCGAGGGCGAAGAAGGCCGCCTGGGCCGCGAGCATGCCGGCGGCACCCGCCAGGAGGCCGGCCAGGCCGCCGAGGATGCCGTCGCGGATCGCCCGCGCCGGCTTGCGCTTCACCGCGGCCCCGTCTGCGGCGGCCACTAGAGCCCCCAGGGCCGCGCCCAGCCCGGCGCCCACGGCCAGGGCGGCCGCCCACACGCCCCAGGCCTGGGTCGCCACACTGCCCATGGCCCACCACCCCAGCAGCCCGCCCAGCGCCCCGAAGAGTGCCGAGTAGTAGATCTGTAGAGCCTTGCTCATCGCGCAGGCCTCCTCCTCTTATAGCGCTTTGCCCGCCTGCTACGCTCGCCGAGCCACAGGCTCGCCGCAGCTCGTGCAGTACTTCGCGTCAGCCTCCACCGGCAGCCCGCACATATCGCAGAAGGTGCGCCGCTCGGCCAGAGGCGCGGGCCCGGGCGGCTGGGTCGTCCCGCAGGCCGAGCAGAAGCGCGCCGTCGCCCGCAGAGCGCCGCCACAGCTCGCACAGCGCCGCCCCTCGAGCGCCATACCGGGCGCTACGACTACGGCTGCCGCATAGGCCGACGAGGCGGCCATCGCGGGCGCAGCCAGAGCCGAGGCTGTCTCGAGGGGCGCAACGCCCCCGGCCACGGCGGGCCCTGAGGCCCCGACGCGCTCGCGACGCCTGCGCAGGGCGGCCGGCAGGGCCAGCAGGCCGACCAGGGGGGTCAGCAGCACGAGGCCGACGAGCGGATCGGAGACTACATTGATCAGGTGGCGCTCGGTATAGCCGCCGGCGGCCACACTCGCGCCGGCCTGCACCCTGATATCGCGCCGCGTCCCATCGTAGAACGGGCGCGGGCTGACGTAGCTCAGGCGGTATTCACCCTGTACATCGCCCGCGAGGTCGGCATAGAGCTCGGCCAGGTCGCCGGCCCGCGGCGCGTAGAAGTAGCGCCCGCCCGTCTCGGCGGCGATCTGCTGCAGCACAGCCTCGTCGATCCCGTCGCGGTCGCCGCCGGCCCGCTCGCCCAGGCCCACCACGGCCACAGGCTGCCCGGCGGCCTGGGCGTAGGCAATGGCCTCGTCGAGGGTACGCTCGCTGCCATACTCGTCGGGGCAGGCGTCGAAGGGCG
Source organism: uncultured Oscillochloris sp. (assembly GCA_964555675.1). Taxonomy (GTDB): domain Bacteria; phylum Chloroflexota; class Chloroflexia; order Chloroflexales; family Chloroflexaceae; genus CAIWXH01. The sequence continues at coordinate 33,801 of CAZKTU010000034.1, read as the reverse complement.
TGCTGCAGTCCTGGCCGTCGCTGAGCACGACGAGCAGCCGCCGGCCGGGCGCGTCGCGCAGCAGCTCGACCCCGGCGACGACGGCGTCATAGAGGGCCGTGCCGCCGTCGGCCCTCAGCCGGCTGATCGCCTCGCGCAGCTCGTCCTGGTCCGCCGTGAAGGGCGCCGCCCGGCCCACCGCATCATTAAAGGGCAGCACGGCCGCGCGGTCGCCGGGGCGCATGAGCTCGACGAAGGCCGCGGCGGCCTCCTGGGCGCCCGCCAGCTTCGCCTCGTCCTCCATGCTCAGCGAGCGGTCGACCACGAGGGCGCTGGTGACGAGGCCCGCGCCGCCCCCGCCGAACTCGGCCACCTCGACCGGGACGCCGTCTTCGCTCACGGCGAAAGCATCGGCGCCCAGCCCGAGCAGGGGGCGGCCGGCCTCGTCGGCGACCGAGACATAGAGGGTAATCTGGGGGTAAGCGCTCGCGTCAACCTGCTCGACACGGGCCGCCCCGCCCGCGAGGGGGGCCGGGGCCGGGCGCGCCAGGGCCGACGCCACAATCAGCGCTGCCGCAAGCAGCAACGCCAGCAGCGCGGCCGGCAACAGAGCTCGCCGCATACAGTCCTCCGGGGTATCTGCTCATCTCTGTCCTACAGACGACGAGCAGAGCCCGGAGGTTGCGACGTCCTACATCACACGCAGCGGCGGCAGCTGGTTCATCATGGCGGGGGCGGCCATCTCGAAGTAGGCGCGCATGGCCGTGCGGGCGGGCTCGCCGATGCCGGCCTCGTCGATGGCGGCGAGCATGTGGCCGAGCCAGGCGTCCCGCTCGGCGGGGCCGATCGGGAAGGGGGCGTGGCGCATGCGCAGCCTGGGATGGCCCCGCTGCTGGCTGTAGTCGTTCGGGCCGCCGAAGTACTGCACCAGAAAGAGGTACTGGTGCTCTTTGCCGGGGCCGAGGTCGTCGGGGAACATCGGGCGCAGCAGAGGGTCCTGCTCGACGCGGGCGTAGAAGGCGTCGACTAGACGCCGGATTGCCGCGGCGCCGCCGGCCTGCTCGAAGACCGTTGGTTCGTTGCTCATGGGCATAGTCTATCACGAGAGCGCCAGAGGGCGCGCAGTCGCCTCGTTGCAAGAATAATGCTTGACCCTTATTGCAAATAAGACAAGACACCCGTGACTAGCCCCTGTGGCTGCGGGGTTTCAAGAGGGTGATAAAGGCGGTGCAGGCAGGCGAAAGTGGGGGCAAATATTGTGCAGTGGGCACATTCCAGCTCAGGCCCAGGGCTGATCGGCGCTCGCATTTAGCCGTCTGTAGCCGTGCGACAACCTACATGGAGCCTTCGTGCATATAGGTCACTTTTATTGACACCCCCCGCTGTTCGTGGTACTATTGCGTCACAGCCAGGTACCAATCGGTCTGCACTTGATTTTTCTGCTTTTGCCATTTAAGCAAAAAGCCGACTCGCCAGAGCGTCGGCCCCCCCTAGATTGCGCCCGCCCACAGACTGAATCTGAGCGCTCCGCTCCAGGAAAGGCAACGATGCGTACCCTCATCTTTACGGGCAAAGGCGGCGTCGGCAAAACGAGCGTTGCAGCAGCCACGGCCTTGCGCGCCGCAGATATGGGCTTGCGCACCCTGGTGATGAGCACCGACCCCGCCCACAGCCTCGCCGACTCGCTCGACCTCGAGGGGCCACTCAGCCCCGAGCCCGTGCGTATCACGCCGAACCTCGACGCCCTCGAGGTGAGCATCTACCACGATATCGAGAGCAACTGGGGCACGGTGCGCGAGCACTTCTCGCAGCTGATGGCCGACCAGGGCGTCGAGGGCATCCTCGCCGACGAGATGAGCATCCTCCCCGGCATGGAGGAGGCCTTCCCGCTCATCCGCATCAAGAAGCACAAGGATGCGGGCGACTACGACCTGCTGGTGATCGACTGCGCCCCCACGGGCGAGACCCTGCGCCTACTCTCGGCCCCCGAGACCTTCAAGTGGGCCATGAACATGCTGCGCGGGGCCGAGAAGTTCGTGATCAAGCCCCTCCTGCGCCCCATGGGCAAGCTCAACCCGACCCTCGGCAAGATGATCGCCCCCACCGAGGTCTACGAGGCCGTCGACGAGATGTTCGCCCAGATGGTCGGCGTCACCGAGACCCTGACGAACCCCCTCGAGACCTCGATTCGCCTGGTCATGAACCCCGAGAAGATGGTGATCAAAGAGAGCCAGCGCGCCCTCACCTATCTCTCGATGTACGGTATGACCGTCGACACGGTGGTCGTCAACAAGATCCTGCCCGTCCACAAAGACAGCGGCTACCTGAACCACTGGAAGGACGTGCAGCAGCGCTACCTCCAGGAGGTCGAGCACTCCTTCAACCCCCTGCCGATCAAGCACGTGCCCTACTACGCCGAAGAGGTCGTCGGCATCGAGAAGCTGCGCATCATGGGCCGCGACATCTATGGCGAGAGCGACCCCACCGCGGTGCTCTACAAAGAGGCCCCGATGGATCTGGCCAAGCTGCCCGATGGCTCGTACCGGGTGAAGATCAAGCTGCCCTTCGCCGACGTCACCCAGCTCGATCTCTTCCAGAACGGCGACGAACTGGTCATCCAGATCGGCGACTTCCGGCGCATCATGACCCTGCCCACCAGCCTGGCCGGCCAGGAGGCGGGTCAGGCCGAGATGGAGGGCGACTGGCTGATCGTCCCCTTCTACGCGGCAAGCGGCGTCCGTCGCTGACCGCGCCCGCTCACGGCGGCCCCGCCGCCCAGAGCGCCCCTTGGGGTCCCCCGGGGCGTCCCCCCGGAACCTATACAGTGTCCGCTTAGGTTAAGGAGGTGTACGGATGGCCGTCACACGAGGCTGGTTCTCGGAGTCGTCGGCTCAGGTGGCTCAGATCGGCGACATCATGTTCCAGGGTCACTGGCAGTGGGTGTCGAACGCTCTTCAGGCCACATCAGCCGCGGTCGAGAACATCAACCGCAACGCCTACCCGGGCATCGCCCGCAGCGGCAGCGGCGAGGGTGGCTTCACCACCCCGGATGCGGGCTTCCGCCCGAAGCGCATCCGCTCGCGCTTCAATCGGTAGGAGGGAACGGGGTGCAGGATATAGGATGTAGCCCGCGCCGCATCCTGTATCCTGCGCCCTGCGACCGCTACCTTGAACCATGATCAGTCTCCTCTACCATAGCCATACGGTCGTTCCCGCTCATCTCGCCGAGCTCGAGGCCCTTGGCCTCGTCGAGCCCGACGAGCAGATCCTTGTCGCCCTCGACGGCGTGCTGCTCGACGGCAGCGGCCAGCGCCTGAGCGGCCCAACCCTCCATGATTACTGCCTGGTGACCAGCCTGCGGGTGATCCTCTGGGCCCGTGACTATGGTCGCCATCTCTGCTGCGCCTTCCCCCTGGCTGAGCTGACTCTGATCGAGGGCGTCGGGGTCGACCCCCTGCACGCCCAGGTCGAGCTCACCTTCGCCGCCCCCGACGAGGACGACCAGCACTTCACCCTGGCCCTCCTCCCCCTGGCGAACCTCCAGGCCGCTCTGACCCTGCTGCGCGCCGCCAGCGAGGCCGCCCGCGCGATCGTCGCCCAGGGCGTCGACGCCCGCCTCGCCGGCCCCGAGATTATGGCCGTCCTCGGCGAGCAGATCTACGGCCACGTCGATGGCCTGCGCCCCGGCGAGACACCCTACCGCTGGCCTGGGGCCGCCGTGTCCCAGCCCTCTAGCCCTGGCCCGGCCTTCGTTCAAGACCCGGCGAGCCTCCCCCCCGGCCAGATCTACGCCGCCGGCCGCCTCGCCCGCTCGGCCTGGGATACCCTGCGCCGCTCGATCCGCGAGGCCGACCTGCCCCTGCCCTTCGACCTGAATAGCGGCAGCCTACGCGAGCTGACCGAGGCCGTGCGCGCGATCAACGACCTTGTGCACACAGTCTCCAGCAACCCGAGCGCCCAGCAGATGGCCATGGCCTTCCTCAATCGCAACGGCGCACCCGCCGGCGCGCCGGCAGCCCAGGACCCGGCCGAGGCCCCGCCTCGCCCCGCCGCGCCCCGCCCCGCCGTCGCACGCGATGAGGAGCCCCAGGCCGCGCCCGAGCCCCCTACCTACCACGAGATCCCGCTACGCCGCCGCGCCGCGCCGCAGCCGGCCCCGCAGCCCACGACCCCCACGCCGCTGAGCGTCACCGCGCCGCGGCCCCCCGCCCCGATCCTCGAGCCCGCCCCCCAGGCCCCCCAGGCGATAGTACCGGACCGCCGCGAGATTCCGCTGCGCCGCCGCAGCCACGCCGCCGTCGCCCCCAAGCCCTTTGTCCATGGGCACCTGCCCGCCGCGGTCAGCGGCTCGGGCGACGCTGGCGCCGACGAACGCCCGACGACGCCCGACGACCGGCATTAGACAGGGAAGTATTATGAGCACTCGCCCGTATCTCGGCATCAACGTCAACGCGGCCAGCGTCGAAGAGATGCACTACCGCGGGCTGCTCGAGGAGGGCGAAACCCTGCTCGCGCTCTTCGACGGCGTGCTGCTCGACGAACACCGCCGCCGCGTCGGCGGCCTCGCCCTCGCCGACTTTGTGGCCCTCACCGACACCCGGGTCGTCACCTGGGCCCGCGGCTTCTTCAACGACACGGTTGATAGCTTCAAGTGGCAGGATGTCGATGTGGTGCAGGCCGAGACCTGGGATCCCTGGCACGGCCGGGTGAGCCTGGCCTTCCGCCTGCCCGCCGTCGCCCCCCGCAAGCGCCGCATCGCCGTCAACGGCAGCAACGAGGAGCCCGGCAGCGGCGAGCGCCTGGTCCTCAATACCCTCGACTATATGCCCGCCGATGACGTCGGCACCTTCGCCCGCATGGTCGAGCTGATCGGCGATCAGATCGTCGCCGGGGTCAGCAGCGAAGCCCTCGTCGCGGCCTTCGTCGCCGAGTTCCCCGTCGTCGAGCGCGAGCCGCTCCAGCCTTTCTTCACCGCCCCCGAGCCGGCCCCGCCCCCTCCGGCCATGCCCGCCGAGCCCGAGCCCTCGGCCGGCCGCCGGCGCTGGTGGCAGGTCGGCCGCCCCGGCGAAGAGCAGCACGAGCTGCCCCCGCCCGCCACGCCCGGCAATCTGATCGCCGCCTATGAGAGCGCCCGCGGGGGCGCCCCAGCCGGCAGCGGCGCGCCCGCGATGGCCCAGGGCGGCCCCGTCGGCCCGATGCCCAGCCTGCCCGAGCAGCCCAGCATGTACGAGGTCAGTCGCTCGCTGCGCCTGTTCCTCGAGGCGCCCCGCAAGGTGGCCCGCGGCCTGCGCCGCGCCTCCGAGGCCATGGGCGGCGCCGGCGAGCTGGTCCAGGGCCTGCAAGACCCGCGGGTGCGCCGCAACGCGATGCGCGGCCTCTATCACACCGCCGCCCAGCACGAGGCCGAGGGCGGCCCCCTCGCCCCCGTCGGCCCGGTCGTGCGCGCCGCCGTGCGCTTCGCCGAGCCGGTCGAAGACGGCCAGGGCGATCAGCAGCAGTCGCGCCGCATCCAGGTGCGCTCTTCGGTGCGCAAGGCCCCGACCCCGGTCGCCACCGAGGGTCTCGAGCCGACCCAGCGCGCCCCCCGCCAGGCCCCGCCCGTCCAGGCCCGCGCCGCCGACGAGGCCGCGCCAGCCCGGCCCGAGCCGGTCAAGCGCAGCATCAGCGTGCGCCGCGTCGACCCGCCCGCCGCCCCGCCCGAGGTCGCCGCCGAGCCGCCCCAGCCCGAGCCGGCCAGGCCCGCGCCGATCAGCGACCTCGAGCCCGCGCGCCAGCCCCAGCGGGCCGCCCCCGTGCGCCGGATCGCCGTCGGCAGGCCCGAGCGGGCCCCCGTGCCCGAGATGAGCCTGGTGCCCGACGTGCGGGCCCAGCAGAACGGCGTCCATCGCCCCGATGAAAACGAGTAGCCGCGACGAGAGGGCGCAGCACGCTGCGCCCCCGAGCCACACACTATGACGCGTGTCATCATCTACTCGGGGAAGGGCGGCACCGGCAAGACCACCATCTCGGCGGCCACCGCCACGCTGCTGGCCCGCATGGGCCGGCGCACCCTGGTCCTCTCGAGCGACCCGGCCCACTCGCTGGCCGATGCCCTCGGCGCCGAGATCAGCCGCGACCGACCCACCGCCATCGCGCCCGGCCTCTATGGCCTCGAGGTCGATACGATCTACGAGTGGCGCCAGAACCTCGGCGGCTTCCAGCAGTTCGTCGCCTCGACCTACTCGAACCGCGGCATCGACCGCTCGACCGCCGCCGAGCTCGCCAACCAGCCCGGCCTCGACGAGATCCTGGCCCTCCAGCGGGTCATGACCGAGGCCCAGAGCGGGCGCTGGGACGCGATCGTGCTCGACACCGCCCCCACCGGCAATACCCTGCGCCTGCTCGCCTACCCCGAGATGATCATCGGCGGCGATGCGGGCAAGAAGTTCTTCCGGGTCTATCGCGGCCTGGCCAACTTCGCCCGGCCCTTCAAGCGCGATGTGCCCGACGACCGCTTCTTCGACGAGGTCGGCGGTCTGCTCGAGCGCATGGACGAGCTGGCCAACTTCTTGCTCAGCCCCGAGATCTCGTTGCGCCTGGTGCTCAACCCCGAGAAGCTGCCCCTGCTCGAGACCCGCCGCGCCTACACCTTCCTCAACCTCTACGGCATGATGGTCGACGCGGTGATGGTCAATAAGATCCTGCCCCTGCGGGCCGACCTGGGGCCCTACTTCGACTACTGGGTCAGCCTGCAGCGCGGCTACCTCCAGCAGATCGAGGGGAGTTTCTCGCCCACGCCGATCTTCCGCACGGTGTTGCAAGAGGGCGAGCCGATCGGCATACCGGCCCTCGAGGCGATCGGGCGGGCCACCTTCGGCGAGTGCGACCCCGGCGCGGTGCTCTACGACGAGCGCCCGATCTGGCTCGAGCAGTGGAACGAAGAGGGCCAGCCCGGCCACTTCGAGCTCTGCATGAAGCTGCCCTTCGTCGACGAGGGCGAGACGGTCGACCTGGCCCGTAGCGGCCCCGACCTGACCGTCACCGTCGGACGCATCCAGCGCACCATCGCCCTGCCGCGCATCCTCTACGGGTGCTCGCTCGGCGACCACTGCTACGAAGAAGGCGTGCTGCGCCTCGAGTTCCGCGAAGGGCTAGAAGATGAGCCGGCAGAACCGACTGACCAGCTCCGTGTCGAGGCGGCCTAGATGAAGCTCCTGGTATTCTCGGGCTTTAGCCAGATTCAGCAGAGCGCGGCCGCCCTCGCCACGGCCAGCCACGCGGCGCGCCGCGGCCAGCGCGTGCTCCTGGCCTCTGTGGGCCCGGCTCACCTCACCGGGGCCCTGCTCGGCCAGAGCCTGGGCGCGCGCCCCCTCGAGCTCGAGCCCAACCTGGCGGCCATGGAGATCAGCCCGGTCGCCGAGGTGGGCAACCGCTGGGACGAGGTGCGCCCCGGCCTGCGCACCGGGCTCGCCGCGCGCCTGCGCGAGATCGGCCCCGAGGAGCTGCCGGCCTTCCCCGGCATGGACGCTATCTCAGGCATCCTGGTGGCCGAGAAGGCCCGCCAGACCGGCCGCTTCGACCTGGTCGTGCTCGATGGGCCGACCCCCGACAATCTGATGCGGGCCTTCACCCTGCCCGATGTGCTGCGCTGGCTCCTGCGCCTGGTCTTCGGCCTCGACCGCGGCCCCGGCCGCTCGCGCAGCTCGCAGGAGATGGCCATGGTGCCAACAGCCCTGCTGCCCGCCAGCACCACGGGGCCGCTGCAGGATCTGCGGGTCGAGCTCGAGGCCCAGCGCGCACGCCTCGATGCCCAGTCGGGCGCCCGCGTCCGCCTGGTGCTCTCGCCCGACGAGCTGATGCTGCCGCCCGTGCGCTCGGCCCTCACCGCCCTCGGGCTCTATGGCATCGCCGCCGACGAGCTGCTGGTGGCGGGCGAGCCCGCCGCCGTGAGCGACGAGGCGCGCCGCGAGTTCTCGCCCGAGACGAGCAGGGCGCGCCCCGCCCTGCGCGTCGGGCCGCTGCCCACGGGGCGGGCCGACCGCGACGAGTGGGCCGCGCGCGGGGCCAGCCTCTATGGCGACGGCGAGGTCTTCGATCCCGCGGCCATAGTCCCGCCCGGCGGCGAGCGCGAGATCAAGCTGTCTATCCCCTTCCTCGACGCCAAGATCCTCGACATCAGCCTGGCGAGCGAAGAGGTCGTGGTCAGCCTCGGGCCTCTGCGGCGCCACGTGCTGCTGCCAGGGGTGGCCGCCGGCGGGCGGCTGCGCGCCAAAGTCGACCCCGATGAGGTCCTGCGCCTCTGGGTGGAGTGAGGCCACGATGATCACACCGACAACACAGACGGCGCCCACAGCCAAGTATCTGGCCTACAGGGCCGAGGTCGCCGCGAAGCTGGCCGGCAAGCTCAGCGCCCGCGAGCGCCGCCGCCTCGAGGCCGAACAGGCCCTGCTCGAGCGGGCCCGCTTCGTCGAGCTCAATGGCGTGGTCCACCACTACATCGAGGTCGGCCCGGCCGACGGCGAGCCCCTGGTGCTCATCCACGGCTGGGATTGCTCGGCCTACTGGTGGCACCACATCCTCGACCCGATCGCGGCCGTGGGCTACCGCGTGATCTGCTACGACCTGAAGGGGCACGGCTTCTCGGATAGCGACCCGCGCCAGGGCTACACCGTCGCGGGCTTCAGCGACGACCTGCGGGCCCTGGGCGACGCCCTCGAGCTGCAGCCCCAACACGTGGCCGCCTTCTCGCTGGGGGCCTTCGTCGCCCTGCACTTCGCCGACACTCACCCCGAGCGCGTGCGCTCGCTGGCCTTCTTCAACTTCAGTCTCATCCCCTACAGCCGGGCGGCCTCGGCCCTGATCCCGGGCATGCTCGACACGGTCTTCAACAAGGTGCTACGCCCGATCGAGCGGCGTGGCCTCTGGTGGATCCCCTATATCTATGCCCTGACCGTGCTGGCCAAGAACACCGCGCCGGTCAGCGACGTCAAGCTGGCCACCCTCAGCCTGCGCTGCTGCGACCCCCAGGCGGTGCGCGTCTCGGCCGCCGAGCTGGCCCGCCGCGAGGTGCTCGAGGCGGTGCCGGCCCAGATGGCCCGCGTGCGCCAGCCGACCCTGCTGGTGGCCGGGGCGGGCGACCCGATCATGCGGCCCCAGGGCGGCCGCAAGCTGATGCAGCTGGCCCCCAACGGCCAGTTCCTCGAGGTGCCGCGCTGCGGCCACCTCATCCTGTTCGAGCTGCCCGAGCAGGTCATCCAGATCCTGCGCCTGTTTTTGCGCGGCGTGCGGAGTTGAGACCGACGACGACCACTCGAGCCCGCGCCTAGGAGGGGCGGGCGCCAGGCTTTCGAGAACGAGGTAGGGCGATGCAATTACTCCTCAAGGCCAACGGCCAGCAGGCGGCGATCAATATGGATAACGCGGGCGATCAGGTGCTGGTGGTCGGCGAGCACCGCTACAAGCCCGCCCAGATCGCGCGCAAGGTGCGCCGCCTGGCCGGCTCGATGTGGGGCGCCGAGCTGAGCCCCGAGATCCTCAACGAGCGGCTCACCTTCGAGGCCCTCGACGGCGGGCGCGGCAGCGGGCCCTGGGCCGATAGCGGCAGCTTCTCGCCCCGCAGCGGCTCGTTCGTCAGCCTGGGCCGCTGGGACGAGGACGGCACGGTCGGGATCGCCCTGCACGAGCTGGCCCACGAGATGCACCTGCGCCGCGGCGGCTATGACGCCTCGGACGGGGTTCTGCGCGAGGCGGCCTCGCTGCTGGCCGAGCGCGAGGCCGGCCTCGAGCGCAGCTTCGAGCGCGAGCCCTACTACACCGCCAGCCACCTGGTCGGCCAGCTCGTCGCCCTCAACTCCTTCAGCAGGCTCTCGTTCGGCAAGCGCTGGAACGAGCTGATGGAGCTGACCAGCGACGCCGGGCTGTCTGACCTGGTCAACTACTACCTCGACGGCAGCGAGCGCCTCGGCCTCGATAAGTGGCTGAAGGGCTACACCGATAACCTCGAGCTGCGCGACCTGCTGCTGGGCAAACTGGCCGTCACCAGTCTGCGCTACAGCCTCGAGCTGCGCCGCCAGCTGATCCGCAGCCTGGTCAGCTGCGATAAGCAGGCCCCCGCCGACCAGCTGGCCTATGTGCTCGACTCGATCGTGACCCTCGACCGGCGCTACCCCAACGACGACCTGGGGCGCATTATCGACTTCTGCTTCGCGCCCCACGTCCGCCAGAAGCGCCGCCTATTCGCCACCGGCTAACTGGTATCACGCCCGAACTTGCGCGGTCGCCGCGCCGATAAGCATGAGAGGACAAGCCTATGGCCAGGTCAAGTTCGTACAGCTGGATGCCAGGCTGGCTGCGCAGGTTCCTGAACCTTGACGACGAGATGCCGGGCTACGGCCCGAGCAGCGGCGGCAGCTATAGCGCCCAGAGCGACTATTCGCCGCCCGCGCGCCAGTCGGTGGCCTACACCCCGCCTTCGCAGGGCAGCTATACCCCGCCCCAGCCGGCCCCGCGCTACACGCCGAGCTACCCCGCCGCCACCTCGGGCGAGGAGACGACCCGGCGCTTCGCCGGGAGCTACAGCCCGCCGCCCCCGCCGGCCTCGTCCGCGCCCCGCGGCGTCGCCTCGGCGCCCCCGCCGCGCACCCTCGGCCCCACCGGCACGGTGCAGCCCGATGGGACGGTGAGCCCGGGCGGCAATGTGCCCAGCATCGACACCCAGGGCTATGTGCAGCCCCTCGGCTACGGGCTGCGCTCGTACGCCCGCGGCGCTCTGCCGCCCCAGGGCCTCGAGCAGTTCACCCGCGAGTTCCGCGCAACCCTGACCGACGTCTGGAACTTCTATAGCTACTGGACCCGCTTCCAGACCGACGAGGTCATGCGCATCGGGCGCGAGGCAATGGACGCCGTGGTCGATAACCTGCCCTCCGAAGAGGGCAGCTCCGGCGGCACCACCGTGCGCCGGATCAAGGTCACGGTCGGCAATGGCGAGAAGAAGATCGATCGGGTCGCGACGACCACTACGGTCGACCCGCCGCCCGAGCCGACCCCCGCCGCCCCGCCGGCTCCGCCGGCCCCCACCGCCCGCTTCAGCGAGACGGTCACCGCCGACGATGCCGCGGTGCCGCCCACCGGGCGCGATATCGCCGAGGATTTCGCCGCGCGTATGGCCGCCGACGCCGCCGAGGTCAAGCGCGATATCGTCGAGGAGACCGCCCCGATCGCCGCCGACGTCAGCGCCGATCTGGCCCAGGCCGCCGAGACGGCCGAGGGTGCGGTGAAGGACGCGGCCGAGCAGGCGAAAGACCTCGGGGACGATACCAAGAACGCCGGGTAGTTTGTGTCGGGGGCGGGGAGGAGGCCCTCCCTGCCCCCTGGCGGAGGCTCTATGAGCCGACCAGTTGTGATTGTTGGCGGGTGGCTCTCGTCGCCGGGCGACTATGCCGGCATGGCCCAGATCCTGGCCGCGCCGCCGTACAACCGCGTCGTCTACATCACCGACATCAGCCGGGGCGAGTGGCTCGCCCTGCGCGACCCGAACTTCACCCCGGTGCTCGATATGGTCGCCGGCACCGTCGCGCTGGCCCTGCGCGAGACGGGCGCGGATACGGTCGACCTGATCGGCCACAGCGCCGGCGGGAGGGTGGCCCGGGCCTACCTCGGACACCTGCCCTATAACGGGGTCGCCTACGACGGCCAGCGCTACGTGGCCAGCCTGACCACCCTGGGCACCGCCCACGAGACCTACGAGGTCTGGGTCAAGGGCTTCGCCGCGATCGTCAACGAGCGCTACCCGGGGGCCTACTACCCCCACATCGCCTACACCTCGGTCGCGGGACGCAGTGTGCAGGGTCGCCGGGTCGGCACCCTCGAGGAGATGTTCGCCCATCGCTCGTACGAGGTCTCGTACGGCGACGGCAACCTGATCGGCGACGGCCTGGTGCCCACCCACTGCTGCTATCTGGCCGGGGCCGACAACCTGGTGCTCGAGGGCGCCCGCCACGCGCCCTACAACGCGCCCCATACCTGGTACGGCGGCCGGGATGTCGTGCCGCTGTGGTACGAAACGGTGGCCGAGCCGGCCTGAGCGTTCGCCTCTCCAGAAGAGTATTTGAAGTATCCGTCTTTTGTACTATAATACAAGCACATGTTTAATAGGTTAACTGACCGCCAGGTACTCTACCTGATGGCCGTGGTCAGCGGAGTCTCGCTGAGCTGCTACACAGCGGTCCTGCGCCTCTGCGGGCTCGAGGCCCACGAGCACCAGCCCGAGCGGGCGGCGCGGCGCACCCAACTGGCCTATGTGGCCCACGGGCTCGACTGGGTGATGAACGCAATGGTGGCGATCGTGGGGGTGGGGCGCCTGTTTCGCGAGGAGGATTTCGGCGGGCAGCACCAGCCGCGCTGGCTGAAAATCTACTTTATGGTCACCGGGCCCCTGCCGACCATCGGGATGGTCGGCGCAATGGTGACCGGGCACCGCTGGGGCCCGCTGCTGGGGACAGACCCACGGCGGCGGCGCATCCATCGCGCCCTGGCCTGGCTCGGGTACGTGAGCTGGTGGCTGAGCTACCTGCCCATCTTCGCCCAGCCCCTGCTCAACCGGGCGAGCGCCGAGCAGCGCCACGTTGAAGCCCACGGCCCAGGGGGCCGTGTCGAGAACAAGAAAGAATGACCTCCATGACCACGACCCAGGCGCAGTTTCGCTGCTTCCCGAACTGCCGCTGCATGAGCGATGATGAGGCCCTGTCCTGTGCCATGGAGAAGGCCTATGACATGGTCTTCAAGGGCACGGTTGACTTCTTCGTGATCAAGGCCGCCTACGACCTCGACCTCTTCGAGGCCATGGCCCCCGGCCCGCGCGACGTCGCGGCCCTGGCCGAGGCCACGGGCACCGTGCCCCCGCGCCTCGAGCGGCTGCTGATCACCATGGAGCAGATCGGCCTCGCCAGGGCCGCCGAGGGGGCCTGGGCCCTCACTCCCTTCGCCGAGCAGTTCTTCACGGCGCCCGAGCAGCATCGCAATATGACCATGGTGCCCTTCGTCAGCTACATGGTCGACCTGATCCAGAGCTACTACGCCAACCTGGCCGATGTGACGCGCGGCAAGCTGGACTTCACCAGTCATGTGCCCCACCCGCCCAAAACGCGCGAGGATAGTGTCTTCTACGAGACCATCCACCGCAGCAACATCCACTTCGTCCAGCGCTTCCTGCGCGATAACGCCAACCTGGCGGGCGTGAACCGGCTGATCGACGTGGGCGGCGGCATCGGCGACATCGCCGCCTCGCTCTGCGACAAGCACCCCGACCTGAACGTCACCCTGATCAACCTGCCCTCGGCCCTGGACCTGGTGCGCGAGAACGCCGCCGCCCGCGGGCTGGCCGAGCGCATCACGCCCATCTCGGTCGATATGTACCGCGAGCCCTACCCCAAAGGCGATGCGGTGCTCTTCGCCCGCATCCTCTACCCGATGAACCGGCAGTTCTGCACCATGCTGCTCAAGAAGGCCTACGAGGCCCTCGAGCCGGGCGGCCGGGTGCTGATTGTCGACATGGTGATCAGCGACCCCGCCAAGCCGAACTACGACTACCTGACCCACTACCTCTGCGGCATCGGCATGAACTTCTCGGTCCTGGAGTTCAAGGACCACGGCATCTACCCCGAGCTGCTCAAGGAGATCGGCTTCGGCGAGGTGAGCTTCGCCGAGGGCTACGACCACGTGCTCTATCAGGCCGTGAAGGCATAGGCGACCATGGTCACGACCACCGAAAATCAGGTTTCCCTGGTCAAGAAGATCCGGGCCCACATCGATCTGGCCGACCCGGTCACCTGGATCTCGCCCGCGATCGTGACGATCTGCGGCTCGATCGCCTCGGGCACGGCCGTCGGCTTCCAGTGGGGCAGCGCCCGCGACTGGGGCCTGGCCCTCCTCGGCGCCCTGATGACGGGGCCCCTGGGCACCGGCTTCAGCCAGAGCATCAACGACTACTACGACCGCGAGCTCGACGCGATCAACGACCCCGAGCGGCCCATCCCGGCTGGCCTGGTCACTCTGAACGAGGCGCGCCTCAACTGGCTCTTCCTCGGCGGGGCGACCCTGCTGGTCGCGCTGGTCTTCGGCAACCCGCTGATCGTGCTCCTCGCCGTCCTCGGCCTGGTGCTGTCGGTGATCTACAGCATGCCGCCGATCAAGCTCAAGAAGCACTTCTGGCTGGGCCCGCCGGCCGTCGGCGTAGGCTACGTGAGCATGAGCTGGCTGGCCGGGCACCTGATCTTCGCGCCGCTGACCTGGGAGAGCATGACCGTCGCCTGGATCAACGGCGCCCTGGCCGCCGGGCTGCTCTTCCTCAATGATATCAAGAGCGTCGAGGGCGATCGGCAGCACGGGCTGATGTCGCTGGCCGTGGCGATCGGCGTGCATAAGACCCTGGTCGTCGCCTATCTGACGATCAACCTGTCGCAGGCCATGCTGATGGCCCTGGCCCTCGCCTGGGGGCACTACTGGGTGGCGGGGTTCATCCTGCTCTCGATCGTGGTGCCGATCTACAATCAGGTCAAACTCTATCGCGAGCCGTCCCAGAAGAACTATGTGCGCTACCTGCTCGCGAGCAACCCCTTCGTAGCCCTGATCCAGTTTATCTCGGCGTTCATGGTCGGCGGGTACTTCGGGTGACACACCGCATTCGGTTGATGATAATCGCCCAACGCTAGGAGGTTGAGTATGACGGAAACCACAGGTGAGGTGCGGGTGCGCAGCGTGCGCACACGGCGGAGCGACAGCTTCGTCGAGTCGGCGATGGAGTTCGGCGGCGGGGTCGTGCGGCTGGGCTTCTCGGTCTTCACCCTGCCCCTGGCGCTGCTGCCCAGCGAGAGCCGGCAGCATATGCGCAACGCCACCAAAGAGCTGATGTACGCCTTTGCGAGCCTCCCGGCCGACTTCGCCAACATCGCCGGCGAGGCGATCGAGGATTGGGCGGCCCAGGGCGACGATGGGGCCCCGCCCGCCGCGCACGCGCCCAAGGACGAGATCGCCGCCAACTAGCCAGCGGCGCAGCCCCGCTGCGCCCAGATTAGGAGTGTACTGTATGAGCGACAATGGGAGCATCACCCGCGGCGAACGCGACGGCCTGTTCGAGCTGGCCGCCGCCTTCGTCGGCGGCACGGCCCGCCTCGGCCTGACCGTCGCCTCGGCCCCCCTCATCCTGCTGCCGCGCGCCTCGCGCCGCCGCGTGCGCCGCGCCATGGCCGAGGTCGCCCGCGCCGTGGTCGTCCTGCCCAAAGAGCTGGCCGGCGTCTCCGAGCGGGTCGTCGACGAGATCTTCACCGGCGCCCCCGTGAGCCTGCCCAGCGCCGAGCGGGTCGGCGAGCGGGCCAAGGCCTTCACCGAGCGGCTCTCGCGGGCCGCCGATGAGTTCGGCTCGAGCGTGAGCCGCGCCAGCAGCCGCGCCGCCGACGAGGTCGAGCGGGCCGCAGCCCGCGTCGACGAGTGGGTCGAGAAGCCGCCGACGACCCCCAGCGCCTGAACAGGGCTTCAGGGTGACGCCGCGGACTTGACCGCCCCGCCTTTCCTCGCCCCGCCTCGCGCTTCGCTTGGCACCCCTCTCCCCGATGCGGGAGAGGGGTCAGGGGTGAGGGTTGCAGCGGTCGCGGGCAGAAATCATGGTATCCTAAAAGAAGATGCGGCTTGTGAAACTTACCGCTAGTGGTTTATCTCTATGCAGATTGTCATCATCGGCGCGGGCTACGCCGGCTTGCGCGCCGCTATCGACCTCGACCGGCTGCTGCGCACGCGCGGCCGCGCCGACGAGGTGATTCTGGTTGACCAGTTCCCCTACCACCAACTCGTCCAGCTGCTCCACAAGGCGGCCGCGGCGGCTATCTACAGCCGCGAGGCGATCTACGAGCTAGCCCCTCTCCTCAGCAAAGGCGGCGTACGCTTCGTCCAGGGCCGCGTCGCCACCCTCGAGCCTGGGGCGCGCCAAGTGTACCTGGCCGACGGCCGCGCGCTCCCCTATGACCGCCTCGTGATCGCCCTCGGCGCCGAGACGGCCTACGGCAATGTGCCCGGCGCCCGCGAGCATAGCCTGCCCCTGCGCACCCTCGATCAGGCCCTGGCCATCCGCGACCATGTGCTGGCCAGCTTCGAGGCCGCCGCCAGGGCCGCCGACGCCAAAGAGCAGCGCATCCTCCAGACCATGGCCATTGTCGGCGGCGGCTACACCGGCTGCCAGCTGGCCGGCGAGCTTGCCGCCTGGAGCGCCGACCTCTGCCGCGAGACGGGCGCCCCGCGCGGCCACGTGCGCATCGCCCTGCTCGACCGCGGCCCCGAGCTGCTCAAGCAGTTCGGCGAGTGGGCCACCCGCGAGGCCGAGCAGGTCCTCGATACGATGGGCGTCAGCGTCTACCTGAATACCCCCGTCGCCGCCGTCGAGCCGCGGGCCCTACGCCTGGTCGATGGGCGCGTGCTGCGGGCCGCGACCATCGTCTGGGCCGGCGGCATCAAGGGCCCCGACCTGCTGGCCGCCGCCGGCCTGCCGCTCGACAACGCCGGGCGCGTGCTGGTCGACCGCTACCTGCGCGTCCAGGAGCAGGCCGCGATCTTCGCGATTGGCGACTGCGCCGCCATCCCCGATGGGGCCAACGGCGCCTATGTGCCCGCCACCGCCAGCTACGCCATGCGCCAGGGGTCCCACCTGGCCGAGACGCTGCTCGCCGAGGTCGAGGGCGCCGCCCCCCGACCCTACGAGCCCCTCAAGCTGGGCGAGCTGGTCTCCCTTGGGCCCAACTACGCAATGGGCAACCCCCTGGGCGTGCCCCTGACCGGCTACCCCGCCCTGCTTATGAAGAAGGGCGTCGAGCAGTACTACCGGGCGACGATCGAGGGGCCGCTCTAGTCTGAGCCCCCCGCACCAGCTTGTAAGGAGGAGCCTCTATGATCGTTCAAGAGGAGTGGGTCTCGATTACCACCACCCCCGATGTGGTGGAGCGCCACCTGACCGACCCGACCCTGATGGCCCAGTGGCGCTCGCCCCTGGTGCAGCTCGACCCCCTCGAGGGCGACCTGTTCACCCTGGGCAGCATCCATAAGATGCGCCTCAAGTCCCTCGGCCTGAGCGGCGCCGACTACACCGTGACCGAGCGCGACGGCGAGCATATCCTCATGACGATCAGCGGCATGTGGGAGGGTACCGAGCTGTGGCGCTGGTTCAGCGACGGCAGCCGCGTCGTCGTCCAGAACCGCGTCGAGTACGAGGTGCCCAACGAGAGCCTGCGGGTCTTCGTCCTCGGTATCGGCCGCTTCGTCGCCGACCTCGACATGCGCGTGCAGCTCTTCCGCCTGCGCGAGCTGATCGAGGGCCCCCCCTCTCGCCGCGTCAGCGACACCCGCTCCCCCCAGCGCATCACGGTCGAAGAGTAGTTTCCGTCAGAGCCACTCTGACAGGCAGCGAAGGTTTTTTCGGGGAGGCAAGGCCTCCCCGCACCCCTCCCGCCCACTCTCCCCCCTCACCCCTGCTCCCACCCCTGCGCGTTGCGCATCCTGATCAGCGAAAAGTCCAGCGTGCTCTTGATGATCGCCCTGCCCAGCGGCGTCAGGCTCTGGCAGACGCGCACCTCGATCGCTCCCTCGACCAGGCGGGTCAGCAGGTCGCCCACGGGCTCGACCGCCACCGGTCGCACGGTCGCCCGGCTGACGTACATGCCGTTGTCGTCGAGCGAGGTGAAGCTCGGGTCGTCGAAGCTGTAGCGGAAGAGCCGGCAGGCCCGCACCCGCTCGAGCCAGGCCGCCTCGATCGCCAGCACCATGCGCCCGGCCACCGTCGCCCACCAGCGCTCGTAGTCCGCGGGCGTCGTCGGCTCGTGCGGCCAGAAGGTCACCCGCGGGCAGTCGCGCGGGGCCCAGTAGAGCGGCTGATGCCACTCGTCGATCGCCCAGACCAGCGCCTCGCCCAGGCGGCTGGGCCGCGGCTCGAAGCAGGTGATCGAGTCATCTTCGCTATAATGGTACACCAGCATCCCAGCTCCTCGTCAGACCCGGACCCCGCCGCCCAGGCGCAGATGAACCTGCCCTCACGTGTAGGGCGCAGGCGCAGGGATCTGTCTACAATACGTACAGCCGTCGCTCGGTTTGTCTGGAGAGCATGATACCTTATGGCGAGAAACCCGCAGTTCGATGACGCCAAACGCAAGCTCGACCGAGCCCTGCAGCAGCTGGGGTCCGAGGAGGCCACCCCGGAGCCGGCGGCGGGCGACCCGCCCGACCAGCCCGGGCCCGCCGCCCCGAAGAGCTCTGCGAGCGCCAGGGTGGCGCCGCCCCGCCGTCGCAACGCCAACCTCCCCCTGCGCAGCTCCGGCGCGCCTGCGGGCCAGACCGCCGAGAGCGCCGCGACCGACGAGGCCTGGAGCGAGACCGACAGCGACCTGGCAGAGCAGGCCGCACCCCGCGTCCCCGCAACCTCGCCCGGCCAGCCCGCGCCACCCCGCACGCCCGAGGGGCAGCAGCCCGCCTCGGCCAGTGGTCCCCTGGCTCCTACAAGCGAGGCCCTCGTCCGCCTGGTGGTCGGCGCGGCCCTCCTGGGCCTCGACGGGCTGGCCGCGCGCTCCGACGCCTGGGAAGCGCAGGCCGGCATCACGCGGCGCGAGCACGCCCCCGCGGCGAGCGAGGGCGAGATCGGCTCGGGGCGCTTTCGCCACGCGCTGATCGGCTGGGTCTTCGAGACCGAGCAGCAGCTGCGCCCGCGCGGCAATCCGATCAGCTGGCTGCGCGCCGTGGTCAGCTACGTCTTCGGCACGGTCTTCTCGGTGGTGGTCGACCTGCTGCCCCTGCCGCGCTTCGGCGCCCGCCGCGGCCGCAGCGCCCAGGCCGAGCCGACCGACGAGGATACGCGCCGCTGGGTCGCGCGCGGCCGGGCCGAAGAGCAGCGCAGCCGCCGCTTCGCCCAGGCGGCCATCGAGGATATCGTCGACAATGCGATCGTCTACCTGGCCCGCCGGCCCGCCGTCGGCCGCGCCCTCGGCGAGATCGTGCGCTCGCCCGCCATGGACGACGCCGTGAGCCAGATCGTCGCCGGCCCGGTGATCGAGCAGGCCCTCGAGCGGGTCGCCGCGAGCCCCGGCCTCGACGCCATGATCGTCAAGGTCGCCTCCAGCCCCGCCATCGACGAGGTGATCGCCAGAGTCGCCAAGAGCCCGGCCCTCGATCAGGCCGTCACCCAGATCGTCCACAGCCCCGCGATCGAGGAGGCCGTCACCCATATCGTGCGCACCCCGGCCATGGAGGAGGCGGTCAAATACCTGGTCGGCACCAAAGCCATGAACGAGGCCATCGATACCCTCTCCAAGTCGCCCGCCCTGGTCGAGCTGGTCACCACCCAGAGCACCTCGGTCGCAGTCGAGATCGTCGAAGAGGTGCGCGAGCGGGCCGTCAGCGGCGACAAGCTGGCCGAAGGGATCGTTCGGCGCCTGCTGCGGCGCCCACCGCGCTCGACGCTACCAGAAGAGGCGCTCGGAATAAGGGTCGTCGAGCAACCGCGCCTCCGGCGGATCAGATCAGGAGACAGCGATGAGGCTTGAAAGCACTGAGACAGGCGTTCGCCGCGTGCTGCGCCAGCCGGGGACGTCCCACTTCGTCACCTACGCCGGCTTCGTCACTCGGCTCATGGCGATGGTGATCGACCTGCTGCTCCTGGCCGTCACCTGGATCGTCGGCGGGATCTCGGCAAACTTCGTCGGCCAGACCTCGGGGATCGCCCAGATCTTCGACTTCCTGCGCGGTTACTTCGACTGGGTCACCCCCATGCAGGAGGCCCTGCTCAGCGCCACCTTCGAGGTGATCGTCCTGCTGAGCCTGAGCTTCTGCTACTTCACCTTCTTCTACACGTTCGGCGGGGCCACCATCGGCAAGTACCTGATGGGCCTGCGGGTCATCTGTAGCGACGGCAAGCCGATCTCGCCGCTCAAGGCGGCCCTGCGCACCCTGGCCTACGCGGTCTCGTCCCTGCCCCTCTACCTGGGCTTCCTCAACGTCCTGCTGGACGACCGGCGACGGGCCTGGCACGATAAGCTCACCCGCACCGCCGTCATCCATAGCTGGCGCGCCCGCCCCGACGAGTCCTTCCTGCGCGACGCGATTGACCATGTTGACCGGCGCTGAGGTAGGCGGCGTTTTCTCTGGCGCAAATGACCGGGACGTGCTAGGATAGCGGCCAAGAGCAGACGGCCCGCGCCGCCTCCTCAGGCAAGCCGGAGGGCCCGCTGGCCCCCACTGGAAAGGTGACTGTGATGGCAAAGGAGCGGCAGCGCTTCAGCCCGCCCGACGAGGTTTACCTGAACAGCCCGGGCTTCGAGAGCTATATGGGCGCCGGTGGCGTCTTCCTCGTGGTCTTCACCGCAATCTTCCTCTTCAGCATCAAGTCAGGCTTCGAGCTGCTGGTCTGGCCCGGCCTCGGGGTCGCCGCCCTGGCCTGCTTCTTCACCCTGCGCTGGCTCGAGGGGCGCGAGTACGCCCGCAAGCTGGCCGAGCTCGAGGCCGAGCGCCAGAGCGACGTCACACGCCCGTAATCTGCCCGTAGGGTTCCTGTCATCCTGAGCAGTCGCTCTCTTGTGCGTATCCGTTGTACCTTACGGATATACCAGCGACTCCTCAGGAGACAGCCAGATGGAGAACCTCCGCGCACTACGTCGTCACCGCTCCCTGACGTTTCTTGACCTCGCCGCCCTCACCGGCATCCCCGCCCGCCAGATCGCCGAGATTGAGTACGGCCTGCGCCGCCTCTCGACCGACGAGCGCGAGATGCTGGCCCTGGTCCTCGGGCTACGCCCCCACGACCTCACGGGCGCCCACAGGCGTTTTGTCCCCCCGGCGGGCGCCCGCCCCCTCGGGGCGCGCGCGCTCCCCGCGCCAAACGATCAGCGGGCCGCCCAGGCCCTGATCGCCGCCGCCTTGGCCGCGGCGCTCGCCACGGGCTCGGTCGGCGCTATGGCCGACGTCCTGCCCCTGCCGACGATGCCCCGCTGGAGCCAGAGCGCCCCCGCCCAGAGCCCTACGGCCCC
This sequence comes from uncultured Oscillochloris sp., assembly GCA_964555675.1. Taxonomy (GTDB): domain Bacteria; phylum Chloroflexota; class Chloroflexia; order Chloroflexales; family Chloroflexaceae; genus CAIWXH01. Next base: position 12,796 of record CAZKTU010000034.1, on the reverse strand, counting down.
CGCCGCCCCCGTCTCGGAGCCCCGCGGCGCGGGCGCGCTGCGCTCGGTCGCGATCGGCCCGACGGCTGACGACGCGGCCCGGCTCTGGCAGCGGGCCCTGGTGAACCTGACCAAGCGGGCGGCCTTCCTTGACGAGGTCCTGGCCCCGGCCCTGCTGGGAGGGCCGGCCCCCGGCGAAGAGGTGGCCCCCGCCCCCCTGCCCGTGATCGAGACGGCCCCGGCCTTCGTCCTGAGCGAGGAGGGGCCCCTGGGCTGCCCCGTGAAGCCGGCCGCGGGCCGCGTCGTCATGACCCAGGGCTATGGCGTAGGCACCCACGCGCCGGCCGCGACCTGGGGCGCGGTCGACCTGGCCGTAGACGGCGACGGCGACGGCTACGCCGAGGCAGGCTCGAGCTGGTATGCGCCGATCGTGGCGACCCACGATGGCCACGTGACCGTCACCCTCGACAGCTATCCCGGCGGCAATCACATCTGGCTCAGCGAGCCAGGCGGCGTCTGGCGCACCGGCTACGCCCACCTGGCCATGGTCACGGTGGTCACGGGGCAGTTCGTGCGCGCCGGCGAGCAGATCGGCCTCCTGGGCAGCAGCGGCATGTCCAGCGGCCCCCACCTCGACTATCAGGTCTGGCGCAGCGGCGTCAACATCGACCCCACCTACCTCGTCGGTTGCGCGTAGGCACCCATGTGTGCGCCCAGCGGCGTCCTACCGCTTGACCGTGCGCTGGAACAGACTCAGCGCGAGCCAGGTGCCGAAGGCGGCGAAGAGGGCGACCACCGCGACACACAGGGCCATGGGCAGGGTCGAGGTGGCCCCGAAGGCCAGGGCGCGCACCGCGTCGATCAGGTAGGTGGTGGGGTTGAGCAGCACGATCACACGCATCCACCCCGGCAGCACGGCCAGCGGGTAGAGAGCGTTCGAGGCGAAGAGCAGCGGCAGATTGAACAGAAAGATCATGCCGTGGTAGCCGGCGATCGAGCGCGACACGGCGGCCACGGCCAGAGCCAGCCCGCTGAAGCCGACCGCGAACAGGCCCAGCAGCAGCAGGGCGGCCAGCCAGCCGAGGGGGTTGGGCGCGAGCCGTGCCCCCATCAGCACGCCGACCACCAGCATGATCGCGGCCTGGACCAACGCCTTAGTGGCCGTGCTGGTCGCGCTGCCCAGCAGGATGCTCAGGCGCGGGATAGGCGCCGCCAGATACTCCTTGAGGATGCCGCGCAGGCGCTCGTCGAGCATGACCATACCGCCGCCCACCGCCCCGCCCAGGGCGCTCAGGGCCACGATCCCCGGCAGGATGTAGGACATGTAGTCGCTGCCGTCGACCTCGCTGATCATCCCGCGCATCCCGACCCCGAAGAGCACCACCCAGAGCACCGACTGGAGCGCCAGGCCGATCAGCTCCTCCCGATTGCGGAGGAACTTCACCATATGCTTGTTCCAGATGACGTACGTCGCGTACATCTGAGTCCCCCTTGTATGCGCCCAACCCCGCAGAGTAGCTCGGACGGACTACTAATCACGAAACATGCGACCCGTATGGTGCAGGAAGACATCACCGAGGCTCGGGCGCGCGACGGTGACATCCTCGACCCGAAAGCCGTTGCCGCCCGCCGCGCCCACCACCTCGGCCACGCGCCGGCTGCCGCTGTCGACATAGACCATCACCTGGTCGCCGTCGGCCCCGGCCTCGACCCGCTCGACGAAGGGCAGCGCGGCGACCAGCTCGGCGAAGTGCTTGCGGTCGCCCTGCCCGCGCACGCGGATCACATCGGCCCCCAGGGCCGCCGCGAGCGCATCGGGGGCGCCCTCGGCCACGAGGCGCCCCTTGTCGACGATGCCGACCCGCCCGGCCAGGGCCTCGGCCTCGTCCATGTAGTGAGTGGTGAGCAGCAGAGTCAGCCCGCGCGAGCGGTTCAGCTCGTTGATGTACCCCCAGATGCCGACCCGGTTCTGCGGGTCGAGGCCCTGGGTCGGTTCGTCGAGGAAGAGCACCTGCGGGTCGGTCATCAGGCCGCGAGCCAGCTCGAGACGCCGCTTCATGCCGCCCGAGTAGGTGCGCACGCGCCGGTCGATCGCCTCGCTCAGCTGCACCAGCTCGACCAGCTCGCCGATGCGGCGGCGGCGCTCGGCCGTGGGCTGGCGGTACAGACGCCCGTGAATATCGAGCACCTCGCGCCCGGTCAGATCCTGGTCGACCACAATCTCCTGGAAGGTCACCCCGATGCAGGCCCGCACCTTATCGGCGGCGCGCACCACATCGTGGCCGGCCACGCGCGCCTCGCCGCCGCTCGGCTGGCTCAGGGTGGTGAGCATATTGATCGTCGTGGTCTTGCCCGCCCCGTTGGGCCCCAGCAGGGCGAAGATCATGCCGGCGGGCACAGCCAGGTCCATCCCGTCGACGGCCGTCAAGTCGCCGTAGCGCTTGACAAGGCCGCGGGCCTCAATCGCGAGCTCAGTCATGATGCCTCAGTCTAGGGGGTTATGCTTCAGCGGCGCGCGCCGCCAGCAGCCGTTCGAGCCAGGTCAGCTCGGCGTCGACGTGGACGAGGTGGTGCTCGATGACGGCAAGATGATCGGCGGGGAGGGTCGCCCGCAGGGCCACGAGGCCCGCCCTGTGGGCGAGAATCGCCTCGCGGCGCGCCTGCAGCAGGCGGGCCGTCTCTTCTGGGGGCAGGTGGTGCTGAAAGATCACCCCGATATCCTCGGCGTAGATCGGCGGGGTGTAGGCCGAGAGGTTCTGACGCAGGAGCTGCTGAAAGTGGGCCTCGCCCGCCGGGGTGATCCGGTAGACGCGCCGCTCGGGGCGGTTGCCCGCCCGCTCGACCTCCTCTGCGACGTGGCCGTCCCGGCAGAGCTTGTCGAGTAAGTAGTAGGCCGTCGAGCGCTTCAGGTCGACGCAAAAGGCCATCTGCTGATCAATGAACTCATTGATCTGATAGCCGTGCATCTCCTGGTTGCGCAGCAGGCCCAGCAGCAGCAGCTGGCGATCCATAGGCTCCGTGGTCTCTTGCTTGATTTGATTAATCAGAGCTGAGTATACGCTGGGAGCAGAGGGCTGTCAAATGCTGCGCGGCTGTTTGTACACTAGACTGGCTCAGACGAGGGCTGGAGGCCGGCGGCGATGTGCTTGAGCAGGCCAATCAGCACGCCCTTGACGCTGGGGCGGTCTGTGGCGACGCAGGGCACAACCGGCACGTCGAGGGGCACGGCGAGACGGCGACGGATATAGCTGAGGGGCAGGGCCGTCTCGTCGTCCTGCTTGTTGGCGGCGACAATAAACGGCGCGTCGGTGATCTCGGCGAAGCGGGCCATGAGGCGCTGAGTCTCGGCGAAGTGGCCGGGGCGGGTGCTGTCGACCATCACCACGTAGCCAAGGCAGCCGAGACTCAGGTGCTCCCACATAAAATCGAAGCGCTCTTGCCCGGGCGTGCCGAAGAGATAGAGCGTCACCTGCTGGTTGATCGCAATCGTGCCAAAGTCGAGGGCGACCGTCGTTTCACGCTTGAGCTCGCGCTCCTCGTCGAGGGTGACCGCGTAGTCGGTCGAGACCGTCTCGATGTCGCTGATCGTGCGGATGAACTGCGTCTTGCCGGCGGCGTAACTGCCGGTGATGACGATCTTGAGCGCCTGCATCTGCGCCATCCTCCCTTACAGCCCGCGTACGCGGCGCATAATCGCGTCGAGCAGGCCGCGGCCCACCTGAGGGCGTTGCTCCCCCTCGGCGAAGCCGGCCCCTCCGGCTGAAGCGAGGGCGGGCTCCATCGGGCGGGCCGGCGCCATGGCGGCCACTGGGTCGTGCCGAGGCGGCTGGGCCGAGCTTCTGGGCGGCGCTGTAGGCGGCGTGACCACCTCGATCAGGCCGATCGCCATCAACTCGGCGACGGTGCGCATCACCTGGGCCGGCGGGATGCCCGAGGCGTCGCAGATTGTGCGCAGGTTGGGGCTGCTCGAGACCTGGCTGAGGATGCGCCACTGGTTCACGTCCAGGCTCACCCCGCTCTCGGCACTGCTGGGCAGCGGCGCGAGCTGCAGCCTGGTCTCGAGGGTGAGGCGATGGTAGGGCATAGCCCGGGTCGGGTCATCGCGCCGGCGCATACCCTCCATCACCATCCACTCGGCGTCGTGGATGACCCGCACCGGGCGCTCGGCGACGGCCGGGTCGTGGCGAAAGACGAAGCTCGCATCGTCCCAGACCAGCATCTGGAGCACGGCCTCCTCGTGAGCGGCGATCACACTGCGGTCGGCGCTGCGGACGAGGGCGGCGTCGATCAGGCGCCCCGCGGCGACATAGATGATGCCACGCTCGTCCGCTGTGACCAGCAGCAGCACGCCGGTCTTCGGCCCCATGCGAAAGACCTGGAAGAGGTCGCCCAGCGACATATCCTGAAGCGTGCCTTCAAGGGCCATACGAACCTCACTCCCCGCGCAGGCCGCCCCCCGCGGGGCGTATCAGACGACGTTGCAGGCGGGCGGTCAGGCCCCGGTGAGCAGCCGGCGGGCCAGACGCTCGCCGCCGACCAGGTCGGCCAGGTGCTTGAGCTGCTCGTGCTCGTAAGCCTGGTTGAAGATCGCCACGTCGAGGGCGAGGACCTTGCGGAACGCGGCGGTGGCGCGCTCGGGCTCGGGGCTCGTGCGCGCGACTTGCTCGCCGAAGGGCATCACCACATCGAGCATCGCCAGCGGGTAGCGCACGGGCAGCCCGATCCGCACGTGGATCTCGCCGATGCGCAGGCGCCTGCTGGCGTAGGCGTCGTCGTACTGGCCGCAGAACAGGCCGGCGAACCACTCCTGGACCATACCGTGCAGACGCTCCATGGTGGCGTCCTGCAGATACTCGGCGGTCGGGGCGTGGGCGAAGAGCCGCTCGTAGAAGGCGGCGGTCATCCCCGGGCCGACCTCGCGGGCGGCTCCCTGCAGACCCTTCAGCAGCGCGGCCTCGCCGGCGCCCAGATTCATCAGCTTCACAAGCTCGGTCAGCGTAGCCTCATCGCGAATCTGCCAGCTCATGCGGTCTTGGGTCATGGAGGTGCCCCCCTGTGGGTAGTTGTTGGTCGCGTTGCGAAGAGACGATGGAGGAGCGGGGCCAGCTACAGGACCTGGCCGATGGCCCTGGCGGTGTCGCGGGCCTCGATGCGGACCAGGCCGAGGTTAGCGCCCTGACGCAGATTGACCGCCAGCAGGCTCTGGTCGCCCGCGGGCAGGACCATGAACAAGCCGTTGTCGGCCTTGATAATCGTCTCCTCGGTGACGCCGATCTTCAGCTCGCCCGAGACGCGCCTGGTGACACCCATCATGGTCGCCGCCACGGCGCCCACACGGTCGGCGTTCACTTCGGCCGACATCTTCGAGACCAGCACGATGCCGTCCATGCTCACGGCCGCCGCCCCGGCGATATCGCTGCCGACGCTGGCGGTGAGACGGTCGAGAGCCGCCGCAATTTGCTCCTGTCGAGTGGCCATAGCGAGCGTTCCTTTCCTGTGGTGATCGGCAAGCGGGGAAGGCCTGTTGACCAACGACAACATGTCGTTGCCAGTCCGAGTATAGATGTCGTTCTTCGCGCCGTGTATAACAACTGCACAACGATAAAGTGATCGTTTCGTTGCCGCAGGAGTCGACGGACGCCCATGCTCAGCCCCAGCCTCGCCCTTGCCCTCCTCCTCGCTGCGACGGCGGCCCTGGGCGGCTTCGCGGCAGGGGCGGCGTGGCGCGGGCGCAAGGCCGGCCTCGGGCAGGCGCCGAGCGAGCCCGAGCAGAGCCGGCTGATCGACGAGCTGCGCAGCTACACGGCCCAGCTCGAAACGAGCCTCAGCCAGCACAACACCGAGCTGCGCCGCTCGCGCGACCTGCTGCGCATCGTCTTCGACAACCTGCCCGAGGGGCTGATCCTCATCGATAGCAACGGTCGCCTGCTGGCGGCCAATAGCGCCTTCTGCCGGGGCATCGTGGGCCGCAAGCCCCAGGAGGTGGTCGGCGGCGGCTACCGCGAGCTCTGGGCGAGCCTGGCGACCAGCGCCGACTTACGCCTCGAGCCCCAGGGCCCCGCCGAGAGCGGCCTGCCTCTCATCCCGCCCCAGGGCGAGCCCTTCGGCGACCGCCCGGCGGCCTGGCGCGTGCTCGGCGCCGACCTGGTCGGGCAGCAGCGCTGGTTCGCCGTCGAGCGCGTCCCGGTTGGCGGCCCGGCCGAGCAGAGCCAGAGCCTCGAGCGCTGGCGCGACATCACCCAGCAGGAGGAGCTCCAGCGCCGCCTGCTGCTCCACGATCAGCTGAGCAGCCTGGGCCGTCTGGCGGCCGGCGTGGCCCACGAGGTCGGCAACCCCCTGCAGAGCGCCCTCGGCTGCCTCGAGCTCTGCCGCGAGGAGCGCGGTCTGAGCCCCCTGGCCCGCGAGTACCTCGAACTGGCCCTCGGCGAACTCGACCGCATGGCCCGCACCATGGAGCGACTGCGCAACCTCTACCGGCCGCCCCAGCTCGCCTGGGAGCCGGTGGACCTGAACCTGATGGTGCGCCAGGTGGCCCAATTTACGGGCCGCCAGCTCGACAAGGGGCAGGTGCGCCTCGAACTCGACCTCGACGCAGAGCTGCCTTCGATCAACGGGCAGGCTGATGGCCTGCGCCAGGTCTTCCTCAACCTGATGCTCAACGCCCAGGAGGCAATGCCCCAGGGCGGCACGATCAGGCTGAGCACCCGGCGCAAGCCGACCGACCGGGTCTGTCAGGTGATGGTACACGATACGGGCGAGGGTATGCGGCCAGAGCAGCTGCGCCACCTCTTCGAGCCCTTTCGCTCGGGGAAGGCTCAGGGGGTGGGCCTGGGCCTCTACCTGAGCCGGCAGATCATCGAGCAGCACACGGGGCGCATCGAGGTTGCGAGTCAGCCGGGCCAGGGCACGACGATCACCGTGCTGCTGCCGTGGTGCGACGCCGGCCCCGCCTACAGTCACTCCGAGGAGGACTAGCCCATGCCTGTCACGGACGGCGCCATTCTCGTGGTGGACGACGAGGCAGTGGTCCGGCGCGTCCTCAGCGATGCACTGAGGCAGGGAGGCTACAGGGTGCGCTCGGCCGCCAGCGGCGATGAGGCCCTGCTGGCCATGGCCGACGAGCCGGCCGATCTGATGCTGCTCGACCTGCAGCTGGGCGGCAGCGACGGGGTCGAGCTGATGCAGCTCGCCCGCCAGCGCTGGCCCCAGACCCAGGTGATCATCCTGACCGCCCACGGCTCTCTGGCCAGTGCGATCGCGGCTGTGCGCAGCGACGCCGCCGACTACCTGCTGAAGCCAATTGGCGTCGAGGCCCTGCGCCAGCGCGTGGGCGAGGTGCTGGAGCGCTACAGAGCCGGGCGCGAGCGCCAGGAGCGCCTCAGGGCGATGTGCCAGCAGTTCCAGGCCCTGGTGGCCGACGAGGGGCTGCCGGCGCCCTTCCAGGAGCCGCCTCCCGTGGGCGAGCGGGCGCTCTCCGCCGGTCCTCTGAGCATCGACGCCGGCCGCCACCTGGTGCGTATGGCGGGCCAGCTGATCGAGGCGACCCCGACCGAATTCGCCATCCTCTACGCCCTGGCGCGCGACCCCGGGGCCGTCGTGCCGTGCGCCCAGATCGCACAGAGCTTCCAGAGCGGCCTCGTGAGCGAGGACGAGGCCCGCCAGATGCTGCGGCCGCACATCGTGCGACTGCGCCGCAAGATCGAGCCCGACCCGGCCCGCCCTGTCTACATCCAGTCGGTGCGCGGGATCGGCTACCGCTGGTGCGCCAATGGCGAGGCGACCGACGACGAGTAATAAACCCTTGACAACCTGGGCGCCATCCCCTACACTACCATGAGAACATCTGTTCTCAACTGATAAGCTCTGTGGGGAACGTATGGCGCGAGATCTGAACAAGGTGCAGCTCACCGGGCGCCTCGGCGCCGACCCAAGCCTGCGCTACACCGCCCAGGGCAGCCCGATGGTCACCTTTCGGGTCGCCTCGAACCGCACCTGGCGCAGCTCGGGCGGGGCCAGCCACGAGGACACCGAGTGGTTTCGCGTCGTAGCGTGGGATCAGCTGGCCGAGCAGTGCCGCGGCCAGCTCGGGCGCGGCGACCACATCTATGTCGAGGGCCGACTACAGACGCGCCAGTGGGTCGAGCCAGACGGTCAGCAGCGGGTCAGCACCGAGGTAATCGCCAGCGAGGTGATCGTGCTCGGCGCAGCCCGCTCGGCCGAGGCCGCCCCCGAGCCGCCCCAGGGCCGCTCCCGCCGCTCTTCGCGCGTGCGCCCCGCCGCCCCCCCGCCCGACCTCGCCGAGGACAGTCCGGCCCCCTCGATCTCGCTGGCCGAGGAAGATTTGCCGATCTAGTGCACAAACAGCCGAGCTGTCTGGCCCCGGGAGGGCCGGGGAGGGCAATGCCGCTGTCTGGCCCCGAGAGGGCCGGCGAGGGCAATGCCCTCCCCGAAACCCCGCCCCGCAAGCCCAACCGGCCAGGTTGGA
>CAZKTU010000034.1:0-4232 GCA_964555675.1 uncultured Oscillochloris sp. | reverse complement strand
GAGGGCAATGCCCTCCCCGAAACCCCGCCCCGCAAGCCCAACCGGCCAGGTTGGAATTGCACCAGGGCTTCGCGGCCACAGTTCGTCTTGAGCGGGCCTACCCCAGCAGCGCCTCGACGGCGGCGCGCCCGCTGAGCGCCCCGAGGCCCGGGCCCTGGACCTTGAGGGCGGCGGCGGCGCTGGCGAAGCGTGCCGCGGCCAGGGGGTCGCCAGTCTCGTGCAGACGGGCCAGCATCGCGCAGGCGAAGACATCGCCGGCCCCTGTGGGGTCGACCTCGCGCGCCGCAAAGGGCGCAACCTGTTGTGGCCGACCGTGCACGAACAGGGTCGCGCCGGCGACGCCGCGGGTGAGGGCCACCAGCGGGCAATGGGCGGCGTACGCCACGGCGGCGGCCTCGTCGCCGGCCACGTCCTCGATGCTCAGCACCAGCAGGCCAATCCGGCGCAGCAGGGCCGGGGCGGGGCGCCATGGGGCATAACGCACCTCTGCGGGCAGCTCGCTGTCCCAGGCCCGCATCCAACCCTGGGGTGTCGCGCCCACCAGGGCGTCTGGAAAGGCTGCGAGGGCGGCGGCAAGCTCGATCTCGGCGGCCACGGGGGCGAGGTGCACGATCGGGGCGGCGCGCCACGGCTCAGGCAGGGCGGCCAGGTCGACGGGGGCGCCGACGGCGTGCAGCTGCTGGCGGCGGCCGGCGGGGCCATAGCGGTTCTCGAAGGTGGTGAGGAGCGGCGAAGGCGAGGCGGCCTGGGGCACCGCGGGGGGCGGGGGCGGGAGAATCTGGGGGTCGCCCGCGGTGAGGACGGCGGCGCGCATACCGAGGCGCGCAGCCACGGCGGCGGCGTAGCGGGCCGTACCGCCGAAGGTCGAGGCCCTGGCGGCGTGGTGCGCCTCACCGCCGTCGGGCAGCAGGTCGCGCGTAATGTGGCCGATGACCAGGTAGTCTGGCGCTGACATAGAAAAAAGGTGGGGCCAGGAGCGAGCCAGGCTCGCTGCTGAGGCCCCACCTGCTCGCCTGACGGAGAAGCGCTACGGCTTCACGGGGTAGATCACGATCTTGCGGTTCTCGCCCTCGCCCGAGCTCTCGGTGTAGATCGTCTTGTCCTCGCGCAGGGCGAGGTGGACGATGCGGCGCTCGTAGGCGGCCATTGGTTCGAGCATAATCGGGCGGCCGGTCTGGCGGACCCGCTCGGCCATGCGGCGGGCGAGGCCCTCGAGGGACTCCTGGCGGCGCTGGCGGTAGTTGCCGACGTCGACGACAATCTGAGGCCACTTCTGGACCTTGCGGCTGACGAGGAGGTTGAGCAGGAACTGCACGGAGCGCAGAGTCTCGCCGCGGCGGCCGATCAGCAGGCCCATAGCCTCCTCGTCGGCGCCCTCGACGTGGAGCGTAATCGTCTCCTCGATATCGCCCTTCTGGCCGGGCACGCGGGTCACCACAGGGGTGACGTAAGCGTGAATATCCATGCGAGTGAGGAGGTCATCGAGGATACTGCGGGCGATCTGCTGCACCTCTTCGAGGTTCGCGACCGGAGCGGGCTCGGCCTCGGCGGCCTCTTCGTCATCGTCGACGACCGTGACACGGACGAGGGCCTCATCGCCCGACTCGCCCGCGTCCAGCACCGCGATCGCCACCTCATCGCGGTCCTTGCCGAGCTGGGCGAGGGCGAGCTCGACGGCCTCCGCGACAGTGCGCGCGCTGATCTCGATGCTCTTCATAGACATTCCTCTTGGGGCTCTAGTACGAACAGACGATGAAGCGGCCTACTTGCGCTTGCGCGGGCGGCGCGGGTTAACCGGCGGCTGGCCCTGCGTACGCGCCTCCTGGACAGCCTCATCGACAGGGTCGGCCGAGGAGGCGGACTGATCGCCAGCCTCAGCGGTCTCGGTGAGGGGGCGCATCACGCTCCAGAAGTCGGGGCGGGTGGCCACAGCGGCGGCGGCCCCATCGGAGCTGACGGCTGCGGGGGCAAGGGTCACCGGGGCGCCTGAGGGCTTGCCGTCGGGGGGGAGGAACTTCAGGTAGTTGGCGAGCGAGCCCCAGCCCGAAGTGAAGTACTGCTGGACAATGCCGACGACGCTGCTGACCACCCAGTAGAGCACCGCGCCCTGAGGGAAGGTGAAGGCGATGTAGCCGAAGACGAGGGGCATAAACATCATCGTCTGGGTCATCACCTTCTGCTGCGGGTCCTGGACGCGGGGCGTCGCCATAACCGTCTGCAGGAATTGGAACAGGATCGAGAGGGTCGGCAGAACCAGGTAGATCCAGGTGGCGGGGGCCATGGTCACAAAGCCATTGGGGCCAAAGGAGGTGCCGCCCACCTCGATCAGGCCGAACAGCTGCTGCGAAAAGATCGCGGCGATCTCGGGGTCTTGCAGGCGCGCGGCGGCCCCGGCGCTCAGCGAGGCCCTGGCGGCCTCGCCGCCGAAGAGGTGATAGACCGCCTGGTAGACGCCGAAGAAGATCGGCAGCTGGAGCAGGAGGGGGAGGCAGCCGCCCACAGGGTTGATCTTATACTCTTTATAGAGCTTAAGAGTCTCCTCCTGGAGCTTCTGAGGGTCCTTCCCGTGCTTGCGCTGCAGCTCCTTGATCATGGGCTGCAACTCTTGCATCCGGCGGCTCGAGCGGATGGAGCTGAGCGTGAGGGGCAGAATCACCAGACGCGCGGCAATCGTAAAAAGAATGATGCCGAGGGCGACATTGCCGGTGATCGATGAGAACCAGATCAGCGCCTGCTCAAGCAGGCCGACGAACCAGGACCACATAGGGTCTCCTCACGAGTGCAGAGCTAGGGGCGCGGGTCGCCCTCTGCGCTGATAGAGCCGTGGGGTTGGGGCAGCTGCTCGGGCGGTTCTGGGGCCGGCGCGGGCTGCCGCCAGAGCTGCGCCCTGCGCAGCAGTTGCTCGACCGCCTGTTGGATGGCTGGGAAGGGCGTAGAGAGCACCTCTGGACCACGGACCACGAAGACGATATCGTAGCCGGGAGCAATCGCCGGGAGGACGAGGCGGACGGCCTCGCGCACGCGACGCTTTGCTCGGTTCCGCCGCACCGCCGTGCCGAGTTGCTTGCCGACGACGAAGCCGCAGCGGGTGCGCCGGCGTCGGCCGGCCACGACGTTGAGCGCAAGGAGCGGCGCGCCATACGTGCGACCCTCGCGCCTGGCGCGCCGAAATTGATCGGGCCGGCGCAACCGATTGGCGCGTTTCATCGAGCCTGGCCTATGATCCCGAACAGGGTACAGGGAACAGGGTCGCAGATAATCGCGCCGCTGTCCCTATACCCTGTCGCTGCGGGCCTGCGGTAGCTAACGATTGCCGCGGCGACCGGCGTCGCGGCGCTCGTCGCTGACGGAGAGCTTCCAGCGGCCCTTCATGCGGCGGCGGCGCAGTACCTCGCGGCCGTCCTTGGTCTCCATGCGCGAGAGGAAACCATGCTTGCGCCGGCGCGGGATACGCTTCGGCTGCCATGTACGCTTCGGCATCTCTATCTCCTCAACAGTGTTGGTAACGCAAGTGCGTTTTCAGGCAAACTCGGCCCATTATACTCGTCGCTTCACGACCGTGTCAAATAGCACCCGGGGGAACACGTCCCCCGGGTCTGCGGTACAGAAGGTGTCTTACTCGTCGCGGCCGACCTGCTGGAGCGTGCGCTTGATCGCATCGCGCTGACGGCGATTCTGGGCGACCTCGCCCTCTTCCTCGGGCTCGCCGTCCTCGCGCTTGCCCTTGCGGTCGCGCTTGGTCGTCGCCCCGCCGAACTTGGTCAGCAGGTCCTCGAGGGTCGCATCGCCGACGAACTCCTCCTCGACGTCCTCGGTCGAGTAGGTCTCGACGGTCTGGGGCGAATTGCGCGGGCGCTCGCGCTCGCGGCGCTCGCGGCGCTCGCGCTCGCGGTCGCGGCCGGCCTTGGCCTCGGCGGCCGAGGCGAAGCGGGCGGTGGCGGCGGGGCTAGGCCGCGCCGCGCCGCTGGCGCCCGACGAGTAGTCCTCGTCATCGCCCTCGACGCCGCCCTCGGGGTCATCGAGGCGCATGGTCAGGCTGATCCGCTTGCTCTGCTGATCAACCTCGAGCACCTTGACCTGCACCTTATCGCCCACCTTGACCACGTCCTCGACCTTGTTGACGCGGCTGGTGGAGAGGGCCGAGATATGGACCAGGCCATCGCGGCCGACGCCGATATCGACGAAGGCGCCGAAGGGCGCGATACCGCTGACCGTCCCCTCGAGGATCTGGC
>CAZKTU010000033.1:21614-41298 GCA_964555675.1 uncultured Oscillochloris sp. | reverse complement strand
GTGGCGCTCAGCTCGACGGCGGTGCCAACGTCCACGCCCAGGCCGAGGGGCGAGGCCGGGCCGGCGATCAGGTTGTAGAGCCGGCCCCAGCGGCGCTCGGGCATGAAGCGCCCCTCGACGGCCACGCCGGGGAGGGCGTTCAGGCCGGCCTGGAGGTTCACCCCGTCGGGGCGGAAGGCGAGGATCGAGGCCTCCTCGAGCTCGGCGGTGGTGGTCGGGGCGGCCGGGTTGGCGGCCACGCGCGCGCCGAGGGCCGAGGCCGCCGCGTTGTCGGCCAACAGCGTCACGCCGGCGCGCCAGCGGGCCAGGGCCGCGTCGCGCACGGGGGCGACCGCCGCGAGGGCTCCGAGCACGCGCGAGGGATCGGGCGAGGTCAGCCAGATGCCGGTGGCGTTGTTGATGGCGGCCTGGGCCGCGGCGGTGTCGACGCGGCCATCCAGGGCGAAGTACTGCACCGTGGCCGTGACGCCGGCCTGCAGGGCCGCCGCGTGGGCCTTGGCCGCCGCCCGGCTCTCGGCCGCGCGCCCGTAGCCCGCCGTCAGCACGACGATGCGCGCCCCGGCGCCCCCGCTCAGGGCCTTGAAGCGCGCCGCCACGGGCCCGCTCAGGTCGTCGGCCAGCCCGCCGCCCAGCAGGAGCGTGCCGCTGCCGGCGGGTGCCCGCAGTGCGCCAAAGCTGCGCCCGGCGATGCTCGGGGCGGCGAGGGCCGCGCCGCCGACGGTCGGCCGGCGCTGGCTCAGGTCGTAGCCGAAGCCGCCGGCGGGGATGACGTGGGTCACGGCCCGCTTGATGGCCAGGCTGCTGGTAGGGCCGGCGTAGTTGCCGGTGGCCCCATAGGTCTGCAGGTCCACCACGAACGCGGCCGAGCGCCCCGAGACGTCAGTGAGGGTCGCCTCGTTCACGATCGTCGCGCCCGTGTCGGCATCTGCGCCGATGCCGAGCAGGCCGGTCGACCAGGCGGTGCTGACCAGGCGCCCGATGCGGCCGCGCTGCAGCACGTGCTGGTCGAGCACCGCGCTCTGGATGCCGAAGCTCAGGCCCCTGGTGAGGTCGCCCGGGCCCTCGGGCGCCCAGATGTCCACGGCGCCCTGCTGGAAGCCGGTCTCGGGACCGTTGTCGCCGATGTAGCCGGCGATCATGGTCAGGGACTCGACGGCGGCCCCGGCGCTGTTGCCGCTCACCACGGCGCCCGCAGCGTAGAGGTTCGCCATCAGCGGCTCGACCGGGGTCTCGGCCACCACGCCCATGGCGACGGTCTGGTCGCCCCCGAGGATATACATCCCGTCGACGTCGGGCGTGAAGAGGTCGAGGTTACTCTGCAGGAAGGCGTCGGAGCGGATCAGCATGGGCACGAGGGTGGCCCTGCAGGTCTGGGTCGGCCCCTTGACCACATTGCAGGCGGCCTCGACCTGGGCCCTGCGGGTCTCGGCGAGGTCGAGATTCTTGCGTCGCTCGCTGGGCGAGGTGCTTTCGGCGCTCAGCCCGAAGGTGATCGGCAGCACCAGCAGCTCGACATTGCCGGTGGTGTCGCGCTCGGCGGCGGCCCTGGCGAAGCGCTGCAGGGTCTCGACGCTGTAGCCCGAGCCGATCGGGAGCAGGGTGCGCGTCGGGCCGGGCGCGCCGGTCGCGGCCGCCGGCCAGGCGGCGAGGCTGAAGACGAAGGCGAGCAAAAGCAGGGCGGGGACACATGCGGGCCTCAGGGTCCTGGGCATAATCACTTCCTCTGTGGGCAAGGCGGCGTCGCCCTCAGCCGGCAGCCGGCGCGCGAGGCCCCTGCGGGCGCTACGCCCTCCGCGACACAGGCGGGCAGAGACCGGCGCCTCTTGGCCGGGCGCGTTTCTCCTGGTGCAGGGCCGGGCTGAGCCCTGGGATTATAGCCGATCTCCTGCCCGCCTGGCACGCGCAGTGCAACAGCCCGGGCGTATGGCAGAGCGAACGACAACCCCTTACCGCTCCACCCGCCCGGCCCCGCACTGGGCCGCGGCGGCTTTGCTCGGCGGCCTCTGGGCGCAGTTGCTGCGGGACGCCCGCGGCATGCCCGTCGAGGCCTGGCGGCGTTGGCTGCGCGCCACCCTGGTCGGCCTGGTCCTCAGCAGCGCGTTTGCCGCCGGCCTCACCCTGCTCGCCCGCTGGGCCGCGCCGCGCGGCCTGCAGGCCTGGGACGAGGCTATGCTCCCGCTGATCATCGCCGGGGCGCCCCTGAGCTTCAGCGCCGCCGGCATGGTCGAGACGCCGGGTAACTTGATCGGCATGCTGCTGCTGGTTGCCCCGGCCGTGCTGCTGGCCATTCGCGCCGGCAAACCGCTGATCGTGGCGAGTCTGCTCAGCCTCTACTGGCTGGGCACGGCGGTGCTCTGGGCGGGCTGGCTGCTCTGGGAGCGCGAGCGGCCTGAGCTGGTCGCGGGCGGCATCGCGGCGCCCGGCCTCCACTCCTTCCCCTCGGGCCACATTCTGCACACCGTCTGTGTGTACGGCTTCCTGGCCTACCTCTGGGGCAGGGCCAGCAAGAGCTGGCTCGAGCGCGCCTTCGTGGCGCTGCTCTACCTGGCCCTGATTGTGGCGGTCGCGCTCTCGCGTCTGGTCCTCGGCGCCCACTGGCCGAGCGACACCCTGGCCGGGGCCCTGATCGGCCTGGTCTGGCTCGTCGCCGGCATTCTCGCCCTGCGCCGCGCCGAGGCCGGGCTGTAGGCTGCTCGACGCCCCTTGACAGCCGCCTCGCGCGTCGCCATACTGGGCGGGGAGTTGAGCAGACGAGCAGGAGGCGAGCGCTATGGGCAGCACGGCCAAGCAGGCCGCCCGGATCGGACGGCGGCGCCCGCCGGCCGTCCCCCACACCAATCCGGTCCTCGGCAATCTGGGCGCGCTCCAGAGGGACCCCCTCGCATTCTTTGTCCGCGCCCATCGCGAGTACGGCGACGTCGTGCGCTACAGGCTCGCGCTGTTCTCGGCGTTCCTGGTCGCCCACCCCGACTACGTCAAGCGGGTGCTGCAGGATAACCACACAAACTACACCAAGGACGTGATCGACTACAAAGTCCTGGGCTGGATCGTCGAGCAGGGCGTCCTGCTGAGCGACGGCCCCCTCTGGCTGCGCCAGCGTCGCCTGATGCAGCCGGCCTTCCATCGCCAGCGCATCGCCGACCTGGGCGCCATGATGAGCGAGGTCGCCGGCGACCTGGCTGAGCAGTGGGCGCCCGCCGCCGCGCGGGGCGAGGTAGTCGACGTCGGCCACGCCATGACCGCCGTGACCATGCGCGTGGTCGGGCGGGCCCTCTTCAGCGCAGACGTAGGCGAGGCCGTCGACACGGTTGGTCGCAGCTTCAACGCCCTCGACGCCGACCTCATCAGGCGCTTCCGCTCGGGGATGATCTTCCCCCCGGTGCTGCCCACGCCGCGCGACCGCGCGTTCCGCGCCAATCGTAAAGCCCTCGACGGGGTGGTTGACGAGATCATCCAGGCCCGCCGGCGCGCCGAGGTGCGCGAGGACGATCTGCTGCAGATGCTGCTCGAGGCCCGCGACGAGGAGACCGGCGAGGGGATGAATGACGACCAGCTGCGGGCCGAGGTGAAGACCCTGCTGCTGGCCGGCCACGAGACGACGGCGAACTCGTTGTCCTGGGCCTGGTACCTGCTCTCGCAGCACCCCGAGGTCGAGGCCCAGCTTCATGCCGAGCTGGACGAGGTGCTCGGCGGGCGCCTGCCGGGCCTGGCCGATCTGCCGCGCCTGGTGTATACGCGCATGGTCTTCGACGAGACTCTGCGCCTCTACCCTCCCGCCTGGCTGGTCGCCCGCCGCGCCACCGAGGGCGAGCAGTTCGGCCCGTATACGCTGGAGCCGGGCTCGGCGATTATCATGAGCACCTATGTGACCCATCGCCACCCCGAGTTCTGGGACGACCCCGAGCGCTTCGACCCCGAGCGCTTCAGGCCGGGCCGCGCCGAGAAGTATCACCGCTACGCCTACTTCCCCTTCGGCGGCGGGCCGCGCCAGTGTATCGGCAACACCTTCGCCCAGATGGAGGCCACGCTGATCCTCGCGACCCTGGCTCAGCGCTACCGTCTGCGCCTGGCGCCAGGCCACCCGCCCGTCGAGCCCCTGGCCCTGATCACCCTGCAGCAGCGCCACGGCCTGCACATGTCCGTCGAGGCGCGCTGAGTATGCAGCCAGCCCCCGCCCCGGGCACGCCGCCCGCCGAGGTGCCGATCGACGCCGCCCTGGTCGCGGCCCTGCTGGCCGACCAGCACCCCGACCTCGCCCACCTGCCGCTGCGCGAGGCCGAGGCGGGCTGGGATAACGCCATGTTTCGGCTGGGCGAGCAGCTCGCCGTGCGCCTGCCGCGCCGTCAGCTCGCCGCCCCGCTGATCGTCGGCGAGCAGACCTGGCTGCCCCTGCTGGCGGGCGGGCTCACCCTGCCTGTGCCCGCGCCGTTGCGCCGTGGGCTGCCGGGCCGCGGCTACCCGTGGCGCTGGAGCGTGGTGCCCTGGCTCCCGGGCGGCCCGGCCGATCTGCACGAGCCGGCCCCCGAACAGGCCCCCATCTTCGCGGCCTTCCTGCGCTCGCTGCATAGCCTCGCCCCGGCTGACGCGCCGCGCAACCCGTACCGGGGCGTCCCATTGCGTGAGCGGGCGCCATTCGTCGAGGAGCGCCTGGGACGCCTCGCCCAGAGCACCGCCCTGATCACCCCCGACCTGCTGCGCAGCTGGCGGGCGGCCCTCGAGGCGCCCCTTGACGTGCCGCCCACTTGGCTCCACGGCGACCTGCACCCGCGCAACATTCTGGTCGAGGCGGGCCGGCTCGCCGCGGTGATCGACTGGGGCGATCTCGCCGCGGGCGACTGTGCGACCGACCTTGCGGCGATCTGGATGCTCTTCGAGGCCCCCGAGGCCCGCCGGGCGGCCCTGGAGGCCTATGGCCCACCGTCTGCGGCGACCGTGCGGCGCGCCGAGGGGTGGGCCATTTTCTTCGGGTCGGTGCTGCTCGAGACCGGCCTGCGCGACAACCCGCGCTTCGCCCGCATCGGCGAGCATACCCTGCGGCGCGTGCTCGAACTTTAATATAGGGTCACGTGCGGTGACCCTTTAAAAGATCGAGCGCGCTGTAGACATAGGTGCGGGCGGTCGGGACGAGCGAGCTAATCTCCAGGTACTCGTCGGCGGTGCAGGTGTTGCCGCCCTGCGGCCCGCAGATGAGGGTCGGCACCCCGCCGTGGACGGCGAAGTGGCTGGTATCGGCGACGCTGCGCCCCAGGACGAGCCGCACGTCGCGCCCCTGCTCGCGCGCCAGGTGCTCGCGCACCGTGCGCACCAGGGCCGAGCCGGGGTCGACGACGAATGGGCCCGGCGCCGGGGTCGGGCGATCGTCCCAGCTCAGCTCCCACTGCGACTCGACGTCGCACGCCTCGACCACGGCGCGAAGCTGGGCGGCCGCGCCCGCCGCAGTCTCGCCGGGCAAGATATGGCGGTCGATGAACAGCTCGGCCCGCTCCGGGACCAAGATGAGCGTCCCGCCGCCGTGCAGCCCGATGACGCATATGCTCCCCGACAGCTCAAACCGCTCGTCATACCCCAGGTCCACCGCCCCCGGAACGCTCAGCCGCGCGGCCACCTTCGCGGCGTCGGCGACGGCGTTGACCCCGCCCCCGAAGGCGGCGTGGGCGGCCTGACCGGTGAAGGCGATGCGGTAGACGTGGCGTCCGCGCTGCCCGATCGTGAGCGTCCCGGGGCTAGACGGCTCGGGGACCAGGCAGGCGACGCAGCCCTCGAGGGCGCCGCTGGCGATCAGGGCGTGGGCCCCGCGCGACCAGTTCTCCTCGTCCGAGGTGGCGCTGACCACGAGCCGGCCGGGCAGCTCGACCCCCGAGCGGACGAGCGCCTCGACGGCGCCGAGCAGGCAGGCCGCCCCGCCCTTCATATCGTGGACGCCGAGGCCGTACAGCCGATCCCCCTCGCGGCGCGGGGTGAGCGGGTCGCCCGTCCACCCCTCGCAGATCGGGAAGGTGTCGAGGTGGAAGTTGAGCAGTAGCGCCGGACCCGCCGTGGGGCCATACTCAGCGACAATGCTCTCGCCCGACTCCTCGACCGGCAGGCGGCGCAGATTGCGGAAGCCGAGGTCGCTCAGGAAGGCGGCCGTCCAGTCGGCCAGGCGCTGCTCGTGGCCGGTCACGGACGGGATGGCGACCAGCTCGCTGGCGAGGGCCAGGAGCCGGTCGGTGGTGAGAAGATCGGCGGCGTCGGCCATGACTTAGCCCTGGGGGCCGGCGAAGTGCCGGGCCTCGGCGGCGACCCCGGCCGCCAGGGCCCGCTGGACCAGGTCCACGTCGAGCAGGCCGTCGTGGACGAGGGCGGCCACGGCCGTCTCGACCTCGTCGTTGCTGATCACCCCGGCGCCGATCAGCGAGCGCAGCACCTCGGCCGACAGGCGGGTCGCCACGGCGGCGGCCAGCTCCTCGCGGTTGGCCTCGACCTCTTCGACGAAGGCCAGGGTATCGAGGATCACGGCGCCGCGCACGGCGGCGGCCGCCACGATGCTCGCCTCGGCGGCGGCGATCGCCTTCAGCTCGTCGCCCATCACCACCACCGCGTCGCGGGTCAGGAGGCCCTGGGCCATCAGCCATCCCCCGGCGTCGGCCACCAGCGAACCCAGGGGCCCCGCCCATGTGTGCTCGAAGAGCAGCACGCTCGCCGCGCTCGAGTTGGGCATGCGCTCGACCAGGGCGCGCACCTCGGCGGCGCTCAGGCCGTAGGCGTTGCCGTCCTCGCCCGGCGCGATCTCGGCGACCTCGCCCTCGAGGCCGAGCAGCCGCTTCAGCGCCAGACCATAGGTCAGACTCTCGTCGTCGTACAAACTGGTGGCGGTGTAGCTCGAGACCTCGCCATCATCGCTCTTGCGAATGAAGATGATGTCGAGCATATGGATAATGTCGTGCTCGTGCAGCGCCCGGAGCTCGCCCATGATCTGCTCGGTCGTGACCTCGTCGTCGTTGAAGCCAATGAAAATAATCTGAAGCGGTCCAGACTGCATGGGGTTCTCCTTTGATGTATACTGCGCGTCACCCCATCATACCCGAGCCCGCCGGCCCGCGCATCACCAGAAATAGAGTATTCAACGGCCATCCCCCGATCTGGCAGGTTGGAACTGTAGTAGCGGCCAGGCAGCCCACGGCGAGCCCGGCTGCCGCCGAGGAGGACCCCCTGAGCGAACCGCGTCACGCTGCGATCACCCTGCGCGCGGCGATGCGCGAGGACGCGCCCTTCCTCTGGGAGATGCTGACCCTAGCCGCGCATATGCAGGCCGAAACCGCCGAGGCCGTGGCCGAGGCCCAGCAGCACCCCTTTCTGGCGAAGTTCGTGCGCGACTGGGGCGGCCCCGGCGACCTGGGCGTGCTGGCCCTCGCCGCGGCTCAGCCCGTGGGCGCGGCCTGGCTGCGCCACCTCGTCGGCCCCGAGCAGAGCTACCCCGCCGTCGACCCGGCCTTCCCCGAGCTCGCCGTCGCCGTGCGCGCTGAACATACGGGGCGCGGCGTCGGCGGCGCCCTGCTCAGCCGCCTCGTCGAGCAGGCCCGTCCCCACTACCCCGGACTCGTGCTCAGCGTGCGCGCCGACAACCCCGCCCGCCGCCTGTACGAGCGCCACGGCTTCGTGGTGGTCGACGAGATCGTCAATCGGGTCGGCACGCGTTCGTACGTGATGGAGCTCAGGCTCGCGCGCTGAGCGCCGCGTACATCTCGCGCCCCGACGAGGGCGAGCGTCGTGTGCCCACGGGTTCGAGCGGCAGGAAGCCGGCCTCGCGCGTGAGCGCCTCCAGACGCGCGAAGGGCAGCGGGTGCGGCACCCAGGGGATGGGCGTGGCTTGTTCGTACTCGACCACCAGCAGGTGCCCGCCCGGGCGCAGCTGCGCGCGAAGCTGGCGCAGCAGCCCCGCCTGGTCGCGCACGAAGTGCAGCAGGTTGGCCGCGAGCACCCCGTCGAGGGGCGGCAGCCCGAGCGGGCGCAGCACGTCGGCCTGGCGCGGCAGAATAGTCGCCGCCGGCGGCTCGTTGCGCAGGCGGGCCTGCTGGGCGGCGATCGCCCGGGCGTCGCGGTCGAGGGCGTGGATGGTCGCCGCCGGCCCGAGCAGCTCGGCCAGGGCCCAGGTGAAGTTGCCCGTGCCCGCCCCTAGATCGGCCCACAGGCCCCCCGGCACACTCACCCCTGCCTTGATCAGCGCTACCATTTCGCGGTGTTCCACGGGCTCTCCATAGGCGCTTGTCTGCGCGCCGCCACTAAGCGTCAGGCGTGTTGGATCGCATCAGGCGCACGGCCTCGGCGATAAAGGCCTGGGTTGCCGGCGCGACCGGCGCGTCGACTGGCACGGCCAGGCCTAGGCTGCGCACGGCGGGTGGGTCGAGGGGCAAGGTGCGCAAGCCGGCGAGCGGCTCGCTCAGCGCGAGCTTGGGCGCCACCGTGATGCCCAGCCCCTCGCGGACCATGGCCAGGATGGTCGGCATGTCGCGCACCTCGAAGGCCGGACAGAGCAGCGCGCCGCTGCTGGTAAAGTACTGGCGGATGAGCGGCTCGCACCCCGACTTCGAGAGGATGAAAGGCTCGCCGGCTAGGTCGCGGGCCGAGACCCGGGCATGGCGCGCCAGCGGGTCGTCGGGCGCCACCACGGCCACGAATGGGTCATCGCGCAGCGGTGTGATTGCCAGGCCTGGATCTGGCTCTGTGACAAGGCCAACGTCGACCACCCGCGCGCCGATCCAGTTGCGTACCTCGTCGTCGGTCCCTTCGAACAGCACAATCACGATGCCCGGGTAGCGTTCGCGCACGGCCCGTAACACGCCGGGCAGTAGGCTCGCTGAGACACTGGGAAAGCTGCCCACGCGCACCCGGCCAGAGGCCAGCCCGCAGGCGCCGGCGGCCTCCTGGCGGATAGCCTCGCTGGCGCCTGTGGCGATACGAGCGTGAGCCAGCACGCGCTCGCCTACGCCGGTGAGCCGCACGCCGCCGCGTCGGCGCTCGATCAGGGCGACCCTTAACTCTTGCTCGAGCGCGGCCAGGGCATGGCTAACTGCCGACTGGGTCATGCCCAGGCGCGCCGCCGCCGCCGTAAAACTACCGGCATCGGCGATCGCGAGCAAGATCTGAAGCTGCACAAGGGTCATATGCTACCAACTCATCATGGTAAGTACAAAGATGAATTGGTAGCATGATACGCCGCGCGCTATGCTGCGTCAATGCCAGCGCAAGAAACGTGGCGCTCCCGTGGGGTGCCGCTGCTATGCTGGACACAGTGTTCAGCTACCACAGGAGTCACAGATGCAGCCAGCTACGGTCAATCGAACTATGGGCGCGCGGGAGTGGGGGCTGCTGCTGCTGCTCTCGCTGTTGTGGGGCGGCTCGTTCTTCTTCAGTAAAGTTGCCCTGGCCGAACTGCCGCCCTTCTCGGTGGTGTTGGGCCGCGTGGGCATCGCGGCGGTGGCCCTGCAACTGGCGGTGCGCCTGAGCGGCATGCGCATGCCTGCCGAGCGCGGCCTATGGGCGCGCTTCGCGCTCATGGGGGCGATGAATAACCTGCTTCCCTTCAGCCTGATCTTCTACGGGCAAACCCAGATCGCCAGCGGCCTTGCCTCCATCCTGAATGCGACTACGCCCCTCTGGACGGTGCTGCTGGCGCATTGGTTCACCCACGACGAGCGCCTGACCCCGGCCCGCCTCGCCGGGGTGCTGCTCGGCCTGGTCGGCGTGGTGATCATGCTCGGCCCCGATCTGCTGGCGGGGCTTGGCGCCGGCGTGCTGGCCGAGTTAGCGGTGATCGCGGCCGCCGTCTCGTACGCTTGCGCCGGCATCTTCGGCAAGGGCTTCAAGGGCGTCCCGCCGCTGATCACGGCGGCCGGCCAGGTGACCATGACGGCGCTGATGATGACGCCCATCGCGCTGCTGGTCGACCGTCCGTGGAGCCTGCCGGCGCCGGGGCTGACCACCTGGGCCGCCCTGATCGCGCTTGCCCTGTTGAGCACCGCCCTGGCCTACGGCATCTACTTTCGGCTGCTCGCCAGCGCCGGGGCGACCAACCTGCTCCTGGTGACCTTCCTGATCCCGGTCAGCGCGCTGCTGCTTGGCGCAGTCATTCTGGGCGAGCGGGTAGGCAGTGCCGATCTGTTCGGCATGGTATGGATCGGCCTTGGCCTGGCGGCGATCGATGGGCGGCTGTTGCGCAGGGTGCGCGGCCTGGGCGGGGCGCTCGTCACGAGGGGGCGATGAGGCCCTGGTGGCGCTATTGGTGCAGGCTCAACCCTTTGACCACCGCGTCCACCGGTTTGCGCTCGCCGCGCATGGCCAGACCGGCCAGGGCCAGTTGGTCGCTCGGGACGGCTCGTACGGCGGCGCGGTTGGCCTCGTCGTGCCCCGTGCTGAACAGCTCGTCGGTGAAGATGCTCATCGGTATGGCGCGCACAATCGCCCGCTCGTAGGCGGCCCGTAGCTCCTCGCCCGTCGCGCCGAAGATCAGCACCGGCTGGCGAAACATGGGCAGATACTGGCGGCCCGCGCCATCCTCGTATGGTTCGCCGGTGACACCCTCGACGCTAGCGGCGATCCCGCTCACCAGAAAAGCTACCATATTGAGCCGCTGCCAGACGGGCAGGTCGGTTCGGACGATCACGGCGATCTTGGTCTCAAAGCGCATGCGTACTCCCTCCTGGGGCGGCGAGCTCCGCCCGTAGCGAGTACTGTAGCGCAACCCTGGTGGCGCGTCTTTCACAATCTTGCGCGATCGGGCCGGATCGTCACAGGGCTGCGCGGTAGCGCCCCGGGGTCACGCCAATGATGCGCCGGAAGCGGGTGGTGAAGTGGCTCTGACTGCTGTAGCCGACGGCGTAGGCCACCTCGGCCAGCGGCGTGCCGGCGGCTAGCAGCTGCTGAGCCCGCTTAATGCGCAGGCTCTCGAGATAGACGTGGGGCGGCGCGCCCACGGCCCGGCGGAAGACCCGCAGCAGGTGGAAGGGGCTCAGGCCGACCGCTGCCGCGACCTGGGCCAGGGTGAGCGGCTCGGCGGCGTGGGCGGCGAGGTAGGCTCGGGCCTGGGCGACCGCGCGCGGTTCGGCGCCCGCCCGTGGCGGCGTCAAGCGTTCGGCGCCGTAGCGCATGATCAGGGTGACCAGCACGTTCAGCCAACGGGCCTCGCGGGCAATCGGCGCATCGTCGCCGGCAATCTCACTATGCAGTTGGCGCAGCTCGGCGGCCAGGGCGCTATCGTCAACCCGCACCGCCGGGAAGCTGGGGAGCTCGCCCGGTCTGCCCAGCTCGGCCATCAACGGGGTCAGGTGCTCGACGGTCGGGTAGAGCGCGCGGTAACTGAAGCCTGGGGCGCCGACGGCCGTCTCGCCGGTGTGGGCCTCGCCGGGGTTGAGCAGGATCAGGCCGCCGCGCGGCGTGAGGTGGGTGTCGCGCCGGCACCAGAAGCTCTGGGCGCCATCCTCGACCAAGCCGACCACGTAGTAGTCGTGCCAGTGGCGGGCGAAGCTATGGCTGGTGAAGACGGCCTGCAGGGCATCGAGGCCTAAGCTGGGGTCGTGACGCAGTAGGCTCCACTCGCGCTGGGGCATTGGACATCCGCATAGACTCTCGGCCCTGCGCCAGGAGTCTATGTTACTATAGCGCAGGTTTGCCCCCAGACCCGCAGGAGGCCTGGCGATGTCGGTTGGCGAGCGACGATTGACGGGTACGTATCCGGCGCGCAGCGCGTCCGCCGGGCTCCCCTGGTTCGCTGTCGTAGTTACTGCCCCGGGGGCCGCAGATGGAGGTTAGCGCGGCCTCGCATATCGTGATCGCGGGCAATATCGGGGTGGGCAAGAGCACGCTGGTGGGCTTGCTGGCCGCGCGCCTGGGCTGGACGCCGGTCTACGAGCTCGAGCTGACTCACCCCTACCTCGACGACTACTACGCCGACCCGGCCCGCTGGGGCTTCCACTCGCAGATCTGGTTCCTGACCTCGCGCTTCACCCAGCACCAGCGCCTGGCCGCCCTGCGCGGGCCCCTGGTCCAGGACCGCAGCATCTATGAGGACGCGGCCGTCTTCGCGGCCAGCCTTTACGCCCAGGGCATCCTCTCGGAGCGCGACTATAAGACCTATCGTGATCTGTACGGGGCGATCGTGCGCGAGCTGCGCCCGCCCGACCTGGTGGTCTACCTGCGGGCGAGTATGCCCAGCCTGCTCGCCCGCATCGCCAGGCGCGCCCGCCCCGCCGAGCAGGCCATCCAGCCCGAGTATCTGGCCAGCCTCGAGCGGCACTACGCCGCCTGGATCCGCGGCTGGACGCTCTGCCCGGTGCTCACGATCGACACCGACGACCTCGACGTCAGCCAGAGCGCCGCGGCCCAGGCCGAGGTGATCGCTCAGGTGACCGCCGGGCTGATTTGGGAGCGCAGATGGTAAGACCGATCAACGACCAGACTCGGCTGCCCTGGCCCGGCCCGCGCCTCGCGGTCGCGGCGGGCCTCGCCGGCCCGCTGCTGCTCGGCGGCACGATCCTCACGCTCACCCTGCGGCAGCGGGAGTTTCTGCGCACCCTAGGCTGGGACCCCCTGCGGGCGGTCACGGTCGATTGGCCGAGCGGGCTGGCCCTCAGCCCCGAGGGCCAGTGGATGGTCGCGGCCTTCCTCGGCTCGGGGGCCCTGCTGAGCGTGTTCGGCGCGGGGCTGCAGCACCACCTGGCGGCGAGCGGGCCGACCACCCCGGGGGCGCGGCTGATCGCCCTCGCCGGGCTGCCCATGGCCCTGCTGGCCTTCAAGACCGACCCGACCTACCTGCCGACCCCGCGCACCCTCGGCGGCGCGATCCACGACGGCGCGTACGTGCTGCTCGGCCTGACGCTCATGCCCGGCATGCTGCTGCTCGCCGCCGACCTGCAGCGCCGCCCCGAGTGGCGCAGCCTGGCCATCCCCACAGCGCTCACGGTGGCCCTGGCCGCGCCGGCCTTCGTGCTGAAGGGCGCAGCCTTCTACGCCTTCCTGGCCCTCGCGCTCGGCTGGTTTCTTGCTGTAACCTTCCGGCTGAGCCGGATCATAGGTGCCGCTGCTAGTTCTGACCAATGACCAAGGACCAAGGACCAAGGACCAAGGCCGGGCTCTTGCTAAGCAGTTGGTCTTTGGTCTTTCGTCCTTGGTCTTTCATCAAGGAGCACCCCGATGAGCTGCTGCAGCCACTGTCGCGATGCTGAGAATATGTTCGACCAGCGCGACGCGCGCCAGCGCCTCGAGCGCTACCAGCGCCGCGGCGCCGAGGGGACGACCCGCCTGCTCCTCGAGGCCATGCGCGAGGCCGGGGTCCAGGGCGCCTCAGTGCTGGACATCGGCGGCGGGGTCGGCGTGGTCCACCACGAGCTGCTGCGGGCGGGCGCGGCCCGGGCCACCGATGTCGACGCCTCGTCGGCCTATCTCGCCGCGGCGCGCCGCGAGAGCGAGCGGCAGCGCCACGCCGAGCGGGTGAGCTACCTGCACGGCGACTTCGTGGCGCTCGCCCCGACGCTCGCCCCGGCCGAGATCGTCGCCCTCGACCGGGTGGTCTGCTGCTACCCCGACATGCCCGCCCTGGTCGGGGCCGCGGCCGCGCGCGCCGAGCGGCTGCTCGGCCTGGTCTACCCGCGCGACGCCTGGTGGGTGCGCCTGGGCATTCGCGGGGTCAACCTGGGCCTGGCCATGCAGCGCACCGCTTTCCGCGTCTTCTGCCACCCTACCGCCGCCGTCGACGCCGAGGTGCGCCGCGCCGGCCTGGCGCAGCGCGTCCGGCGCACCCGTGGCCCCTGGCAGGTGGTGGTCTACGAGCGGGTGGCGGCGTAGTGGGTCGCTTGCTCTGCGCATCGCCATTGCCCACTCAGGTCCCTCCAACTCCCCTTACGCTCAGGGCGTCACCGCCAGGTAGACCCGGCTCCCTGCGGGCCGGTCGGCGTCCATGCGCGCCACGACCTGGGTGAAGCGCTCGCCGTACTTGGCCTGCAGCGCGGCGAGGGCCGGCCCGTACTCCTCGGGCGCGAGCAGGCGGGCGCGCCCTCCGACCGCGGGCCCCGCCACATTGCCGACCTGGTCGCTCGGGGCGGCCAGCACCGCCGGGTTGGCGCGCAGCCGCTTGACCTTGCCGGCCTGCCCGTTGGTCGTGATATAGAGCGTGCCGTCGGCCTCGGCGAACCAGACTGTGGTCGGCACGGGCTCGCCGCTCTTGCGGTAGGTGGTCAGGACGATGAAATCTGCGCCGTGCAGGGGGGCGAAGTGGTCGCTGGTGGGTGTCTCAGCCATGGGGATGCTCCTGCTGGTCAGTCGGACGCGAATGCAACTGTGCCCGCCCCGCTCACGCGGGGCGCAGGCGGACGATAGGGAGGGTGCGGGCCGTGCGCCCGCGGTACTGCTCGAAGCTGGGGTTCTCGGCGCTGAGCTGCGCCCAGAGCCGGTCATACTCCGCCTCGTCGGCGAGCTCGGCGGTGACCGGCAGGGTCAGGCCCCGGTCGGTGAGCAGGGCCCGCGGCCGGGCCTGGAGGTTGTGGAACCAGGCCGGGTGAATATCGGCTCCGCCGTACGAGCCGAGCACGATATAGGCCGCGCCGTCGCGCACGCTGAAGAGCGGGGCGGTGCGCAGCCGCCCGCTCTTACGGCCGAGCGTGGTGAGTAGGACGATGTGGTCGCGGACGTTCAGCAGCCGGCCGCGCGATAGCCGGTAGATCAGGATGTGGACGGCCACGAAGAGCTGCAGGAGGCGCTTGCCGAGCGGGGCCATGGGCGGATGCTCCAGCTATTGTGCGGGCGAATGTGGGCCGGGGCCGTCAGCGGCGGGCGCGGAAGCAGATAAAGGCGGGCCTGCGCATCAGCGTGGCGTGCTCGGCGGGGTCGCGCTCGGCGAACCCGGGCGTCGGCTGGGGCTCGAGCAGCTGCTCGAGCTGGAAGCCCGCTGCCAGCAGCGGTGTGATCATCGCCTCGAGGGGCCGTCGATAGTAGGGTACCACCTCTCGAACACCCTCGGCGGGCCACTTGAAGGTCACCTCCACCCGCTCGATGTCGAAGTAGCGCCCGTGCGGGTGCATACGGTAGAATTCATCGGCCGGGTGGACCACCGAGAAGGCGAGCTGCCCACCCGGACGCAGCGCCCGCGCCAGCTCGCGGAACAGCCCCGCCCAGTCGCGCACGTAGTCGAGGGCCAGCGCGCTGACGGCCAGGTCGAATGAGCCGTCGGCGAGCATGCTCAGCGGCGCTGCGAGGTCGGCCTCGTGGAAGGTCGCGCGCCCGCTCAGCCGTCGCCGCGCCAGGGCCACCATGCGCGGGCTGATGTCGAGCCCGACCACCTCGGCGCCGCGCTCGGCCAGCCAGGCCGCGTAGATGCCCGGCCCACACCCCGCGTCGAGCACGCGCAGCCCCGCGACGGGCGGCAGCATCCCGAGCAGCGCCGGCCGGTCGTAGTGGGCATTGTACGGCGAATCCTCCGCGCGCCGTGCGAAGCTTTCGGCGAGGGACTCGTAGGCGTCGCGGGCGATCGGCGGCTCGGCCATAGCTCTGCTCCTGAAGAGTTGCTCCAGAGGATTGTAGCAAAAAGTGGCGTGGCACACACACGAAGCTCCGCATGAACGCTGAACTGACGGCTCTGCTCGACGCGGCCTTCGGCGACGCGGCCCACCCTCTGGCCGCCTGGTACGCCGGCCTGCTCGCCGACGCGCCGGCGCTTCACGCCTTCACGGTGGCCAACGCCACCAAGATCCGCAAGAAGAACCGGCTCGCGCGCGACCCTGAGGCCCGCCGCGACCTGCGCTGCGAGTTGGCGCTCGCCGCGGCCCTCGCCGACAGGCGCAGCCCCCTCAGCTACGAGCCCCTGGCCGCCGAGGGCCGGCGCGGTCCCGACTTCTTGCTGCGCCACAAGGGCCACACCGAGGTGTATGTCGAGGTCTCGCGCCTGCGGCCCGCCCGCAGCGAGGAGCGCGACCCGGCCGACCGGCTCGCGGCGGCCCTGTGCGGCAAGCTCGGCCAGCTGGCGGCGGGGGCGGCCAACTTGCTCGTACTGGTCAGCGACGCCGAGCGCTACGATGCCGCAACGGTCCACGCCACGCTCCAGGCCCTGCGCCGCCGCGCCGACGCGAAGGATGACGCCTACTTCGCCTTCCGTGGCCTCGCCGGGGCCCGCGCCTTCCTCCAAGGCCTCCCCCGCCTGAGTGCCCTGCTCGTCGTGATGCCTGCCGCCGCCGAGCAGAGCCTGTATTCCCAGCAGCAGGCCCGCCACCCTCTGCCCGCCGACCTGGCTCGCGCGATCGCCCGCTGGGAGCTGGCCGCGAGCATCGGTCCGCCATAAGGGCGGCGAGCACCGGCCTCCCCACGCCGCGCCCCTTGTCGCGCGGCCCGAGACCGGCTACCATACCCATGCCGACCTGAGCCACCAGAAAGGGTCTTATGCTCGACCTCGCCACTGTTGACCACCTCCTGACGACGACGCGCTCGGTGCGCAAACGGCTCGACCTCGAGCGTCCGGTCGAGCCCGAGCAGATCGAGCGCTGCCTCGCGATCGCCGCCCAGGCCCCCAGCGGCTCGGACCGCCAGCGCTGGCACTTCGTGATTATCACCGACCCGGCCCTGCGCCTGGGCATCGCCGAGCTGTACCGCAAGTCGTTCGCCGCGTACTACGGCGCGCCCCAGGGCCCCCACGGCGGCCCCTACGTCACCACGACGCCCCTGGAGGAGTCGGCGGTCTACCTGGCCGAGCAGTTTCACCGCGTGCCCGTGCTGGCGCTCTTCTGCTACGAGGGCCGCGTCGAGGCGCAGCCCCCCGCCGTCCAGGCCTCGCTCTACGGCTCGATCCTGCCCGCGGCCTGGTCGTTCATGCTCGCCCTGCGCGCCCGCGGCCTCGGCTCGGTCTGGACGACCTTGCACCTGCGCTACGAGCGCGAGGCCGCCGAGCTGCTCGGCCTGCCCGACACGCTCACTCAGGCTGCGCTCATCCCCGTGGCCTACTATACCGGCGACGACTTCAAGCCGGCGAAGCGCGCTCCGGTGAGCGAGCGCACCCACTGGAACGGCTGGAAGAAGCCGCGCGGCGAGCAATGACAGCGGGTCTCGCACGACGACCGAGCAGCGCATCGCGACCACCGTCGACCAGCACCGAGGCCACTATGCCCCACGCCGCAAGCTATGCCAAACCGATCGCCTGCATCGAA
The DNA here is from genome assembly GCA_964555675.1 of uncultured Oscillochloris sp. Classification (GTDB taxonomy): domain Bacteria; phylum Chloroflexota; class Chloroflexia; order Chloroflexales; family Chloroflexaceae; genus CAIWXH01. Next base: position 24,136 of record CAZKTU010000033.1, on the reverse strand, counting down.
TCACTCTCGCATAAGGAGGAGCGGCTGAGCGTGCGCCCGCTCCTGGAGTTCGTGGCCAGCGTCCAGGGCGTGAGGCTCTCCTACCAGCCCTGCGACACCGAGGCCGAGCTCGCCGCGGGCCTCAAGAGCTTCGCCCGCCTGCGCAGCGACGGCATCCTCTATGTCGCACTCCACGGCGCCCCGGGCATCGTCTATCTCGCCGACGGCACCGAGCTGAGCCTGGAGGACTTCGCGGAGTATCTGGGCACGCGCTTCGCCGGCTGGGTGCTCCACTTCGGGAGCTGTAGCACCCTGAAGGCCAGCCCGACGCGCCTGGCGGCCTTCGCCGAGGCGACCGGTATCCCTCTGCTGGTCGGCTACCGGCAGACGGTGGACTGGATCGAGAGTGCGGCGATGGACATGCTGATCTTCCAGGCCCTCCAGCAGTACGTCGACCTGCGGGCCTGCTGGCGCTTCCTCGAGCGGCAGTACCCCAGCCTGATCGAGTGTACGGGCCTCGCGGCCTATCCTTCCTGAGACGGGGCGCAGGGCGGGGATCATTCTCCGCCCTGCGACGGTTGCCGGAGGGGCCTCTGCTCCCTGATGATGGTCCTATCCCCTTGGGGCCGCCACCAGTGTCCTTCGCTGCGCGAGAGGAGGCCTATGACCCGCATCGTTCGCTACCAGGGCGCAATTGTGCGCGACCATCACATGCTGCTGATCCGATTTACGCGGGTGGCCGACGGGCATAGCCGCTGGATCATCCCCGGCGGGGGTATCGAGCCGGGCGAGAGCGAGGAGCAGTGCGTCGCGCGCGAGATGTGGGAGGAGACGAACCTGCGCGTCCGTGTCGAGCGCCTGCTGTTCGACGACGAGATGGAGCCCGGCAAGATGTACCGGCGTCACAAAACCTTCCTGTGCGCGATAGAGTCCGGCGAGGCCAGCCCCGGGCACGAGCCCGAGGAGGGCAGCGCGCCCAGCTTTGTCATCACGGCGGTCGGCTGGTTCGACCTGCGCGACCCCGCGGCCTGGCCCGTCACGGTGCGCGACGATGGCTGGATTCACCCGCTGCTCCAGCGGATTGGGGCGGCCCTGGGGTATGTGCCGCGAGTAGAAGCGACGGTTGGCGACGGGTAGCGCCTCATGGTCAGTATCTATGGGGGTCTCCGGCCCACAGTACAAAGCCCCCGGCGCTCGGCCGGGGGCTCTGTACTGTGCTCGGGGCGCGGCAGGTGTGAGCTCAGGCGGCCGTAACTACAATCGGCGCGTCGTCGGTGACCACTACGGTGTGCTCGAAGACGGCGACCCGCTTGCGATCGCGCGTGCTGATGGTCCAGCCGTCGGGCATATCGACCAGCTGACCCGAGCCGCTGGTGATGTGGGGCTCGAGGGCGAGGACCGTTCCGGCGCTCAGCGGTCGGGTCGCGGTCGGGTCGTCGAAGTGGGGGATGAAGCGCGGCGCTTCGTGCATCTTGCGGCCGATCCCGTGGCCGTGCAAGGCGCGCACCACGCGGTAGCCGTAGGTGTGCGCGACCCGCTCGGCGGCCCGCCCGATCAGACGCATCGGCTGGCCCGCGCGCACCGCGTTGACCGCCGCCAGCAGCGCCATCTCGGCGCAGTCGCACAGCCGTTGATGGGCCGGCGCGACCGGGGCCACCGCGACGGTGATCGCGGCGTCGGCGTAGTAGCCGTCGAGCTCTGCGGCGACATCCAGGGTCACTAGATCGCCCGGGGCGATCAGTCGCTCGCCGGGCAGGCCGTGTGCGGCCTGCTCGTTCAGGCTGATGCATGTGGCGCGGGGAAAGTTTACCTCGAGCATCGGCGCCGAGCGAGCGCCGAGGGCGGCGAGGGTGTCCTGGGCCACTGCGTCCAGCTCGGCGGTGCTGATGCCCGGCCGCACCTGGGCCTGCATCGCGGCGATGGTGCGGCGAACGGCCTGGCCTGCAGCCAGAAGCCCTTCGAGCTCGCGTTGGGTCTCAATCGTCATAATCTCCCCTGACTCCTGTCGCGCTAGCGGTCCACGCGACGCACGGGCTGTCGACAGTATACGCAGCCGCGGGGCCGGGCGCAATCTGGCGCGCCGGCTACTCTTCGCTCACCCGGCCGCGCAGGGCCTTGGTCGTGCCGCGCCGGCGCTTCGAGGCGCGGCGCTCGATGCGGGCGCTGCGGCTGGGGCGGGTGGGGACGCGCGGCGCCTCGACGGCGCTGGCGGCCTCGAGCCGGCGGGCCAGGCGCGCGTAGGCCATGTCGAGGTTCGCCGCCTGCGAGCGTCGCTCGGTGGCCGTGACGACGATCCCGCTGGGCCGGTGGACGAGCCGAACGCCCGTGGCGTTGCGGTTGCGGTGCTGTCCGCCCGGCCCGCTGGCGATGAAGAAGGTCACCTCGCTCTCGCGCTCGAGGGCCTCGCGGCTGGTGTCCGGCGCCGTTGACGCTGCTTCTTCCATCAGAAGGCTCCCTGAATCCTGCGGCGGGCAGCGGCCCACGCGACGCACTGGCTGCCGACAGTATACGCAGCCGCGGGGCCGGCGGCAACCCGATGCGGC
>CAZKTU010000033.1:4213-21514 GCA_964555675.1 uncultured Oscillochloris sp. | reverse complement strand
GCACTGGCTGCCGACAGTATACGCAGCCGCGGGGCCGGCGGCAACCCGATGCGGCAGGGCCAGGCCCATGTTGGCAGTGTGCGCCCAACCCCGCAGAGTAGCTCGGACGCTGTCCTAGCCGAGCACGCGCCGGTACTGAACGAAGCCGGTGCGGGTGGCGACCTTGTCGTAGAGGATCATACCCTGGGCGTTGGTCTCGTGGGTGAGCCAGTAGACCCGCGAGGCCCCGGCTGCCTGTGCGGCCGCGGCGACCGCCTCGATCAGGGCCCGGCCGACGCCCTGCCCACGGGCCTCGGGCGCCGTGAAGAGGTCCTGCAGGTAGCAGTAGGGCCCCGCTGTCCAACTCGAGAGGTGGAACAGGTAGTGTACGATGCCGATCAGTCGGTCGCCCTCGAAGGCCCCGAGGGCGTGCATGGGCACGGCGGGGTCGTGGAAGCGGCTCCAGGTATTGTCGGTGGTCTCCGGCGGGATCTGGGTCTGATAGAAGCGCTGGTAGCCTGCCCACAGGGGCTCCCAGGCGGCGCGATCGGCGGGAGTCAGGGGACGGACGACTGGTGTTGACATAATCTATCTCCGCAGAGGCGAGTGATACGCTCGAGTATACCGCACGAGCCGCCGCCTGCCTCGTCATGCGGCCCCTCGCTCAGCGGGACATCGCCAGCACCACGACGATCAGGGCGATCAGCACGATCAGGGCCGCCCAGAGCGCCCACTCGGGGATGCGCAAGAGCAGCGACGGCGCCTTTGTGGGACGCCGTTGCGCCGCGGAGCGCCGCGGCGGGGGCTGCCCGTCTTGCCCTGGCTGCGGGGCTGGCGGGGGCTGGTGGGTCGCACGCGGCTGCGTCGCCGGCCTCGGGTTGGCCCCCTGTTCCCACGGGTTGGAAGCGGGCCGCGGCGGCGGAATATCGCGCTGCCTGGCGCTCTCGGCGTCTGCCGGCTTCCGGCGTACGGACGTGGTGGCGCTTGGCCCAGATGAAGGGGCGGGACGGGTCGCGGCGGTGCGTAGGACCTTCCCCGCCACAATCGCCTCGACGGTGCGGGCGTATTCCTCAAGGTTGCGCTGAGGCTCTTCGTATGGGGCGCCATGGGCGGCAGCGTTGCGGATGCGGTTGAAGTCGTCGAGCATGCGCGACTCGTAGGCCCCGAGCCCGCCATAACGCGAGATGAGCTCGAGCAGGGTGCGGTGATTGGTGAGGTCACGCTTGGGCGCGGCCTCTCGCACATCGCGAGGGAGCTCGGGCTTGCTGCTGAGCCACCAGCGCATGTAGGCCTCGAGGGCGCCGTGGTAGCTGAGGAGGGCGTCTTTCAGCCTCGACGGGTCGCCGTGGGCGTTGTCGAGGAGGCGACGAGCGTTGCGCACACGCGTCTGCGGGTCTGGTTGTCTGGTGCTCACGATCACCTCCGTCTGGGGGTGCTCCAGGGTCGTCGTTTTCCCGACAGCCGAGCCCTGGTTCGTGCCTGGGATCATACAGCAAACCAGCCCTAACAGGAAGCCCCGCGCGCCGGCCCCGTCGCCGAGTCGGACCAGCGCCGCACTCCTGGAGGGCGCCCACTCGTGGGCGGCCCAGGTAACGCCGAGGCTCTACAATCGTCTCACTACGCGGCTGATCTGCTCGGCCCTGCTACCACCGTCGAGGCAACACCATGTCCGAGAGCTACACCACCGTCAAGCATACCAGCTGGCTCGGCAACATCATGGGCTCAGTGGTCGGCGCAGTCTTCGGCGTCGTCCTCTTCCTCCTCGCCTTCCCCGTGATCTGGTTCGGCGAGGGCCGCACCGACATGGCCGAGGTGGCCGCCAGGAGCGTGCCCGCAAGCGCCGCCGCCGTCGCCCCCGAGAACGAGGGGCAACTGGTCGCCATCACCGGCCAGCTCGAGGCCGCGCCCCTCGGCGATGCCCAGCTGCTCGCCCCCGGCGCCTACCTGCGCCTCGAGCGCGTGGTCGAGATGTTCGCCTGGGTCGAGGAGACGCGCACCGAGCGCCAGGATAACCTGGGCGGCGGCAGCACCGAGCGCACCACTTATACCTACGAACGCAGCTGGACGAGCTCGCCCGAAAGCGGCGAAAGCTTCTACCAGCCCTCGGGGCATCGCAACCCGCCGCTGCCGATCGAGGGCGCCACGCTCACCGCCACGGGCGGCCAGCTCGGGGCCTTCGCCGTGGACCTCGGCGCGATGGGCCTCCCCGCAGTGAAGGAGCTGCCCCTCACGCCGGCGATGGTCGTCAAGAACTCACCCTGGCGCCTGGCCGGCGGCTTCCTCTTCCAGGGGAAGGGCGGGCCCGAGAGCCCCCAGGTCGGCGATGTGCGTATCTCCTACCGCGCCGTGCCCGCCGACGCCCAGGTGACGGCCTTTGGCGAGCAGCGCGGCGCGCGCCTGGAGCCCTACCGCACTCGGCAGGGCGACGAGCTGTACCGCGCCCTTGAGGGGGGCCGCGCCGCGGCGATCGAGGAGCTGCGGGTCGAGGATACGATCATCCACTGGATCTTCCGCATCGGCTCGCTCCTGATGCTCTGGCTCGGCCTGACGCTGCTGTTCGGGCCGGCCCTCGCGGTGCTCGGCGTCCTCCCGGTGCTCAAGCAGGCCGGCGGCTGCGTGGTCAGCCTGCTCACCTTCGTCGTCGCCCTGCTCCTCTGGGCCGTGGTCGAGGCCGTGGCGATCATCGCGCACAACCCCTGGCTGCTGCTGGGCACGGCGCTCTTGCTGGCCGCCATCGCGTTCTTCTTCGCGCGCCGCTACAGGGCCGCGGCCCGCGCCCGGCCTGCCTCCGCCGTCTAGGTTAGCAGAGCCAAGCCTTGGTCCTTGGTCGCTGGTCTTTGGTCAGATCACGCAAAGGACTTCTCGCTTTCCCCCGGCGGGCGGGTACGGGGCCTGCGGCCCCGCGACGGGTGGATGTGGAGGGCCTGGCCCTCCACGCCTCCCCCAAGACTGTAAAACAAGGCACCGCAGGGTGAAACCTTGCCTAAGGGATCACTCGTCTTCTGTCGGAGCCGGTGCGCGCGTTCGCCGCGGCTGGGGGAAGGTATTCTGCTCAAGGTGGCTCAACACCTCCTGCAGGCGGCGGGCCCGCGTGGCGCTACCTTTCGCACTGGCGATCATGTAGGCGAAAGCCCGTCTTCGCCCTGAGGTGAGCTCGCTCCACAGGTGTGCGTAGAGCGGGTCCTCCTCGAGCAGCTGCGCGAGCTCCGGCGGCACGACCACTTCATCAGGGTCGGCGACGTTGAACTGCACCGTCACGGGGTCGCCCGGGAGCAAATTCCGCGCGCGCCGCAGCTCGTCGCTGACGATCAGGTAGAGGCGCCCATCGCCCGACGGCTGCCAGGCCAGGTTGACCGGGATGCCCTCAAGGGCCCCCGCGATGCGCACGCGGGGGCGCTGCTGAGCGAGTAACTCGGCCTGGAGCTCGGGCGGCGCATAGAGCACGTGGTACGCATAGCGGCCCAGGTCGTATAGCTCGAGCGGGCCGGTGTACACGTATCGATACGCAGTCACGAACTCGCCTCTCGTTTACGCTGGGTTCACCTGCTCGGGGGCATACTCTCGAACCGAGCCACGGAAGTAGTGTCCCAGCAATCCCTGAGCGCGTCAAGGTCTACCGGGGACGGCACGGGGCGCCGCTGCGCCGGGGCCCTAAACGATCCAGTTACGGAGGTGCGATGGCCACCAGCGTGGCCTGCTGAGCCCGCGCAGGTGGCCTTCGTACTCGTAGCCGGCAGGTTTACCCGCCCGGCGTGAGGGCTATGCCGCTCGCTCCGGGACATAGCGCATCAAGGTGACGCCGGATGGGATCGGTTTGGCCTCGACGAGACGGAGGTTGACCCGCAGCCCGTCGGGGAACAGCTTCTTGCCGCCGCCCAACACGAGGGGATAGACCAGGAGGTGGTACTCGTCGACCAGTTCGTGCCGGATCAGCGTATGCGCCAGCACGCTGCTGCCGTCGAGCAGAATGTTCTTTCCTGGCTGCGCCTTCAGGGCGCGCACCTGCTCGACCACATCGCCCTTGATCAGCGTCGAGTTGCGCCACAGATCGGTGCTGGTCAGGGTGGTGGAGACAACATATTTCTGGATCGCCTTCATCGGGTCGCCGAACGCATCGCCCTCGGGCATCGGGTCAAAGGCGGCGCCATGACCTTGCCAGGTCTTGCGGCCCAGCAGCAGCGCATCGCTCGCGCTGAAGGCCTCGGAGAAGAGCGTGCCGATGTCGTCGTGCCAGTAGGGGTGGGTCCAGCCGCCCTCGGTGAAGCCACCGTCGGTGTCCTCGTCGGCGCCCCCCGGCGCCTGGATGACCCCGTCCAACGAGATGAATTCCGACACCACAAGCTTACGCATCACGTGCTCCTTCAGGTATAGGCGGCGATTTGCTTTGGTCCTCGGTCCTCGGTCCTCGGTCCCCCTTCCGTGCGACCATGCAACGTGTAGTCGTTCGCGCCGACGCCGTATCGACAGCGAGCGCGACCAAAAAATCGCACCTTGACACTGATGCTATGCTGGCGTCATAGTACGCATGTTCGATATTTGTTTGAGCCCGTGATCTGCTTGCCGAAGGAGTCACAGAATGAGCAACCAGTTTGTTCCACGTGTCGGCGCCGTCTTCAGCGCCGACATCGCCGTCCCCGAACACGAGCGGGCCCTGCGTTTCTACGCGCGGGTGCTCAGCACCGGCTCCGGCCCGCTCTGGCGCGCGGAAGATCTGATGAACAACCTCGGGATACCGATCATCGGCCTGGGCGCGCGCAGCGCGGACACTGCGCACCTGCCGCTCCAATGGATGCCGCATATCCAGGTCGCCGATGTGGCCGCCAGCGTCCAGCGCGCCCTCACCCTGGGCGGGGAGGTGCTGATGCACGCCCAAGCCGACGACGGAACCAGTCAGTGGGCCGTGCTGCGCGACCCGAACGGGGCCGCGTTCGGCATCGTCCCGGTCATACCTGCCGAGGCGATTCCTTCGGTGGATGTGTCAGGCGAGGCGGCGCCGGCTGTGGGTCGCATCGCCTGGCTCGACCTGACGGTCGCCGATGCCGCCGCAACGCGCGACTTCTACCGCCAGGTCATCGGGTGGTCGGTGCAGGAGCTCGCCATGGAGGATGGGGGCGAGTCCTACGCCGACTATATGCTGCTCGGCGATGACGGCAACCCGGTGGCGGGGGTCTGCCACGCGCGCGGCGTGAACGCGGCTCTGCCGCCGGTCTGGATGCTCTACCTGCCCGTGGGCGACTTGGCCGAAAGCCTGCGCCGCGTCCAGGAGGAGGGCGGCACCGTCCTCACGGCCTCGCGGGGCGACGATGGGGCCTATGTCTACGCGGCAGTGCAGGATCCGGTGGGTGCGTATCTGGCGTTGATGCCGGGCTAAGCGCACCTTTCTCGTAGCTGCGCGCCGGGTATGCGCGCGGCGCCGCCGAAGTTGGCGGGCGGCGATGTCGATTTGAGCGGCGCTCGAGCGACTATCTGGCGCGTCCCTGGACAGGGCCGCAGCGGCCGCAGGTCATAGCAGTGGCGCGGCCGCTCGTCCGACACCACGACGCAAGTCTGACTCGCTGCGCTTGGGCGCGGTGTGAAGGAGCTTCATGAAGACGTTTTACGCCGTGCTCATAAACAGCCTGGGAGCATTTCTCGCCAACACCTTTGTCTGGTTCGCGGTCACCTTCTGGGTCTATCTCGAGACCCGCTCGGTCATCGCCACGGCGGTGATGGCGGGGGTCTACACCGGGACGGTGGCGGTGTCCGGGTTCTTCCTCGGCTCGCTGGTCGACCGCTATCCGAAGCGGGCGGTGATGTTGCTGTCGAGCGGCGGTTCGCTGCTCCTCTTTCTGCTGGCCGGCGGGCTGTATGTCCTGGCCCCCGCCGGCACCTTCGCCGACGTCGCCAGCCCGCTCCTCTGGTGCTTCATCGTGATCACGCTCTTCGGCGCCCTCGTCGGCAATCTGCGGGCGATCGCCCTCTCGACACTGGTGACGGTGCTGGTCCCCGAGGGCGAGCGCGGGCGGGCCAACGGCCTGGTGGGCACCGCCAACGGTGTCGCCTTCCTCGCGGCGTCGGTGTTCAGCGGCCTGGCCGTGGGCCTGCTCGGGATGGGCTGGGTGCTGGCCCTGGCCGTGGGCGTGACGCTGCTGGTCATCGGCCACCTGCTGAGCCTCCCGATCCCTGCGGGCGCGGTGCCCGAGGCGGGATCGCAGGGCGACATGGTCGACCTGCCGGGCACCCTGGCCGCGATCCGGCTGGTGCCGGGGCTGTTCGGGCTGATCCTGTTCCACACCTTCAACAACTTCCTCGGCGGCGTCTATATGGCCCTGATGGACGCCTACGGCCTGCTGCTGGTCTCGGTCGAGGTCTGGGGCGCGCTCTGGGGCGCCCTCAGCCTGGGGTTTATCGTCGGCGGGCTGGTGGTGGCGCGGCGGGGGCTCGGCCGCTCGCCGCTGCGTACGCTCTTCCTGGCCAACATCGCCATGTGGTCGATCTGCGTAGTCTTCACGCTCCAGGCCTCGATCGTTCTGCTCGCCGCGGGGATGTTCGTCTACCTCTGCCTGATCCCCGTGGTCGAAGCGGCCGAGCAGACCATTCTCCAGCAGACGGTCCCGCCCGAGCGCCAGGGGCGCGTCTTCGGCTTCGCCCAGAGCGTCGAGCAGGCGGCCTCGCCGATCACCGCCCTGCTGATCGGGCCGATCGCCCAGTTCATCTTCATCCCCTGGATGACCACCGGCGCGGGCGTCGATCTGATCGGCGATTGGTTCGGCGTCGGGCCCGACCGCGGGCTGGCCCTGTTGTTCACCCTGGCCGGCGTCATCGGCCTGATGGTCACCCTGCTCGCGATGCGCTCGCCGGCGTATCGCGTGCTCTCGGAGCACGCCCGCGTGCGCCGGCACGAGCCGGGCCTGCAGGATGTCGTCGCCTAGCGGCGCCCACCTGCGCTACGCAGAGCCGGGTCGGTGGCCTCGAGCGCAGGCGCTTCGGGGCCACCAGCTCCGCATGCTCAGCAGGAGCCCGGCCTTGGTCCGTGGTCTTTGGTCAGAACGGGCAAAGGACTTCTCGCTGTCAGCACCAGCTGGACTCAGCGCCCCTCGCGCACCTCTGGCCGTAGCCGGGCCATCGCATAGGCATCGACATAGCCGCCGTCGCGCAGGGCGTAGCGCCGCAGCAGACCCTCTCGCTCGAAGCCGAACTTCTGATAGAGCGCGAGGGCCGGCGCGTTGTCGACATAGACGGTCAGCTCGATCCGCAGCACCGGCAGCCAGCGGTCGGCCAGGTCGCAGGCCGCGGCCATGAGGGCCGTGCCCACCCCGCGTCCCTGCCAGTCGTCGTGCACCGCCATCCCCAGGTCGGCCACATGGTTGCGGCGCGGGCGCTGGTTGACGGTGAGGCCAAGGTTGCCCACCACCTGGCCCTCGGGGGTGCAGGCGACCAGGCTGTAGAGCCCCGGCGGCGGGTTGGCCAGCCGCTGGCGCCGTGCATCCGGCGAGTCGTAGGGGATCTGCAGCGTGTTGGCTGCGGCTTTCGGGCCGCTGAAGAGCGCAATCAGGGCCTCGCTGTCGCCGGCAGTGCTCGGGCGCACAGTGTATTCCATCAAAATCTCCCATCGCTCGGGCGGGCTACGGTTGATGACACAATAGCAGCGAGAAGGCCGAGCGACAATGGGGCCTGAGGCGGAACCAGCGGGCCCTCTGCCGGCCGCCCGCCTCGTCGCACCGATGCTATCGATGCTACAATTGTTCGGGTAGCGCCTGCTGCCGCTACGCCCGATGATCTTGCCGCCGTTGATACCAGACCATCGTGAGGGTGAGCCATGGCGCGCACCACCCCTGCTGCGCTCCTCGCGAAGCTCGGCCAGCTGGCCGACGACCCCCTGGCCCAGGCCCGCTTTGCCGCCGAACTGCTCGTTACTGAGCGGCGGGCCCAGCTCCTCGGGCCGGCCCTGGGCGTCCTGGAGGAGTTGCCCATCCCCGAGGCGCGTCCGCCCCTGCTGGGGCTCTATGCCGACCTCGACACAGACGGTGTGCGCCTCGACGCCGGCGGTGGCTTTCGCGCCGCCGCCCTGCGCGCCCTGCGCCCCTGGGCCACCGCCGCCGATCTGCCGCTGCTCGAGCGGGCCGTCACGACCTACGAGTTCCTCCCGCCCGGTCGTTCCGAGGAGGCCACGCCGATCCGCGCCGCCGGGCTGGTGATCCTGGCCGACCTCGACCCGCAGCTGGCCGGCTTCCACGCCGCCCGGCTCCTCGTCGATCACGTGTATACCTCGCGGCTCAGCGGCGAGCCCGGCAAGACCGCCGCGGGCGTCCTGGCAGCCCAATCGCAGACGCTGCCGCTGTACCTGTACACCCTGCGCGACGAGCAGCGCGACGATGTGACGGCCGAGTGCCTGCGCCACCTCGCCGAGGCGCCGGAGTATGTGCTGCGCGAGCTGTGTGGGCGCTTTGGCCCAGAGGCCAGCGAGCTGGCGCAGATTGGCCTGATCGACCTGCTGCTGGCCCGCTCGCACGACCCGCTTGCCCACGATGAGCTGCTCGCCCGTCTGCGACGGCCCGGTCCGCTTACCGTGCTGCGTTATCTCGCGGTCACGCTGGTCGCCAGTCGTCGTCGCCCGCTCATCGACGCCGTGGCTGCCGCGGCTGCGGCCGAGCGTGACCCGGGCAGACGCGCGGCCCTCGACGAGGCCATGGCTCTGCTCCCCGCCGAGCAGTCGGCCGGCCGAGGGGCGCGGCGCGGGCGCTAGGGCGGCTCGCCCACGCCAGGCCACGCAGGTGGCTTTCGTACCCGTAGTCGGGCCGTTTACGGCCCCGGCCAGGAGCGCACTCTGGCCGTCCGGCGCGTCGAGGCGATAGTTGACGTGGCCCAGGGTGGTGAACCTTGTCCCGTCGCCACGATTGCGCGCCCGGATAACCTGCCCTACTCGACGGGGTAGCCGGCCGCCTTCCACGCGCTGATCCCGCCGTCGACGTTGACCAGCTTGGTGAAGCCGGCCTGGGCCAGCTGCTCGCAGGCGGTGCGGCTGCGGTTGCCCGAGCGGCAGAAGCAGGCGATCGGCTGGTCCTTCTCGAGCTCGCCCATGCGCTGGGGCAGCTCTTGCAGCGGCAGCAGAGTCGCGCCGGCGATGTGCCCGTCCTGGGTGTACTCCTCGGGCGTGCGCACGTCGAGCACGAGCAGCTCGTCACCTGAGTCGAGGCGGGTCTTCAGGTCGCTGACACTAATGGTGGTGAAGCCGCCGGCCGTGGTCGTCGTCTGAGGGGCGGGCGCGCAGGCGGCGAGCGCCAGGACGACGGCAAAGAGCAGGCTTCTGAGCAGGATCGCCATCGCTATACTCCGTTTCTTCAAGCCACTGATCTGATGCTCCGTAGAGCTGATGCTCATGAGATGCGCGCCGCGGGCCGCGGGTTACAGGCCTCGCGGGCCTGGCCCTCTACTCGGCGACGGCCGGCAGCGTAAACCAGAAGCGCGACCCCTGGCCGGGCGCGCTCTCTACCCCAATCTGCCCGCCCTGTAGCCTCACCAGCTGGCGCGTGATGGCGAGCCCAAGGCCGCTGCCGCCCTGCTCGCGGGCGCGGCCGCGGTCGGCCCGGTAGAAGCGCTCGAAGACGTGCGGCAGGTCGGCGGGGGCGATGCCCGCGCCTGTGTCGGCGACCTCGAAACAGAGGGCAGGCGCGCCGCTGCCGTCGGCGGTGCGCCCGTCAGACGTGACCCGCAGGGTGACGGAGCCCCCGGTCGGGGTGTGGCGCAGGGCATTGCTGACCAGATTGTGGAGCACCTGGGCGAGACGCTCGGGGTCGGCCAGGGCCGCCGGCGTATCGGGGGGCGTTGCGGCCAGCAGCGTCACCGCCTGGGTCGCCGCGAGATCGGCGAACAGGGCCACCTCACGGGCGAGCAGCGGCGCCACCGCCACCGGCTGAGGCCGCAGCTCGAGCCGCCCCGCCTCGGCCAGCGAGAGCTCGCGCAGGTCATCCACCAGCCGGCGCAGGCCCAGGCTGGTCTCGTAGATTGTCGCAACCTCGTCCTTGCTCAAGGGGTAGACATCGTCGAGCATCGCCCGCAGGTTGCCCTGAATCACGGTGAGCGGGGTGCGCAGCTCGTGGGCGATGTCGGCGACCATCTGACGGCGCTGGGCCTCGCCGGCCTCCAGGGCCGCCGCCATCTCGTTGAAGGCCGTCGCGACCGTACGCAGCTCGGCGGGGCCGACGACGGGCACGCGCTCGCCGAGCTGGCCCGCCGCGATGCGCCGCGCCCCAGCCGCGAGACCAGCGAGGGGAGCGGCCAGCCGCCTGGCGATCAGCACGCCCAGCCCAACGCCCATTGCCGTCGCCAGGAGGCCGGTCAGCCAGAGGACCCCGTTGAGGGCGCTGAGGAAGCGCTGAGCGGCGGCGGGGAGGGCTGCGCCCTGCGCCGTGCGCGCCAGCAGATAGCCGACGATGCCGCCCTCCACCACAATCGGGAGGGCCGACGCACGCTCGCCCGCGCTCAGCTCAGCGCCGTCTGCCACGCCCGCCGGGTCGGCGAGCACGCGCCCCTGCGCGTCCGCCAGCACCACGCCGCCCATCATCCCGCCCTGGCCCGGGCGCTGGCCCTGGCCGTGCCCCGCTCCCATGCCCATGCCGGCGCCCGGAAGCGTACCCAGCAGGCTGTCGACGCCCTCCCATGAGCCCTGGGCTGCGTAGTGCTCGGCCAGCCGCGTGGCAAGGCCGCTCTCGGCGAGCTGGCTCTGCGCCAGGTAGCCGCGGAAGGTCGCCTCGGCCGTCGCGTTCGCCACCAGCGCGACCGTCAGGGTGCTGACCAGGGTCACGAGGGCGAAGCCGAGGGCGAGCTGGAGCCAGAGGCGGTTCATAGAGTTCGTAGCCTGTAGCCGACCCCGTAGACCGTCTCGATCAGCGGCGGGGCGGCGGGGTCGGGCTCGATCTTCTTGCGCAGATTCTTGATGTGGCTGTCCACCGTGCGCTCGAGGCCGGCGTAGGCATAGCCGAGGCCCTGCTCGATCAGCTCGGTGCGGGTGAAGGCGTGGCCGGGGTTGCGCAGCAGCAGGGCCAGCAGGTCGAACTCGGTCGGGGTCAGCTCGAGCTCCTCGCCGGCGAGGGCGGCGCGGTGGGCGTCGGGGTCGAGGGTGAGCTCACCGTGGACGAGGCGCTGCGGGGGCGGGGCCGCCCCGCCGCTCCGGCGCAGGACGGCCCGGACGCGGGCGACGAGCTCGCGAGGGTTGAAGGGCTTGGTCACATAGTCGTCGGCGCCGAGCTCTAGGCCGACGATGCGGTCGGCGTCCTCGACCCTGGCGGTCAGCATAATAATCGGCAGGGCGGCTGTGGCCTGGTCGGAGCGGAGTTGACGGGCGAGCTCCAGGCCGTCGCGGTCGGGCAGCATCAGGTCGAGGACGAGCAGGTCGGGCCGCTCGGCTCGCAGGATGCGCAGGGCGCTCGCCCCATCGCCGGCGCAGACAGCCCGATAGCCCGCCTGCTCCAGGTAGGCCCGCACCAGCCGGGCGATCTCACGGTCGTCGTCCACCACCAGGACAGTCTGTGCCATCGCCGTCACCTGCGCTCGAGGCTGCTTCTATACCCCCACATGGTATGCAAGTCGGGGGCGGAGGGGGTGAACACCCCGCCCGCCCCCGTGAACATCGCGCTACCGGCCCGGGCCGCGGCCCATAGGTCCCCGCCGCTGGCCGCCTTCGGGCATCAGGTCGCAGACCCCATCGCCGTTCTCGTCGACGAACCCGGCGCCCTGGTTGGGGCCCTGGCCGCCGGGGCCGAGGGCGGTGAAGGGCTGGGCGATGCGGGCCGCGCTCATCGAGCGCGCCATGGCGAGGCGGGCGTCGGCATCATCGCGGGTGAGCGTGCCGGCGGCGACGGCGGCCTCGAGGCGCTCGGCGCGCGAGGCGACGAAGCGCTCGACGAAGGCTGCGGGGTCCTTCCCCGCGGCGCGCAGGGCGTCGGCGATGCTTCCATCCGCGCCGAGCTGCGCGACGAGCTCCTGCTGGCTCAGCCCGAGCTCGGCGGCGGCCATCCCGACCAGGGACTGCTCGCTGCCCCCCATCATCTGGCCGCCCATCTGGCCGTGGCCGCCCATCTGGCCGCGGCCGCCCATCTGGCCGCGGCCGCCCATCTGGCCGGTGTAGGCGCCAGGTGCGGCGGGTCCGGCGGGGCCCTGGGCGAAGACGCCCGTAACAAGGCTGAGGGAGAGCAGGGCGATCAGGGCGCCGGCGAGGCCGGCGGCGAGGAGGGCGAGGGTGCGTTTCATGGTGGTTCTCCTGGTGGTCGCGCCCGGTCTATCCGGGCGTTCGGTGCTCTACCCTCAGTGTAGGAGCACAGTATGGAGAGCCGGTGGAGATGCGCGGCAGGTGCCGTGGACTTTAGGCAAGGTTTCACCTTGCGGCGTTTTACTTTACCGTCTTGCGGGAGGCGTGGAGGGCTTGGCCCTCCACATCCACCAGCCGAGCTGTTTGGCCATGGGAGGGCCGGGCAGGTTGGAATTGCACTAGGCCCCGGGGTCTGGCGCGATGTTCTGGTTCAGGCGGAAGAGGTTGGTCGGGTCGTACTGGGCCTTGAGCGTGGCGAGGCGGGCGTACTGCGGGCCGAAGGCGCTGCGCACCATGGCGCTGCCCTCCTCGTGGAAGCCGCCAAAGTTCAGGTAGCGCCCGCCGTCGGAGTAGGGCTCCATGTCGGCGAGGAAGGCCCGGAGCCAGCCGATGTTTGCCACGTCGTCGGCGGGGTCGTCCCAGTTGGCTTCGGGGCTGAGCAGGAAGGCGACCTCGCGCCCGTGGTAGGCGGCGTGCTCGGGGCCGAAGCGGCGCACCGCCCCGCCAATCTGCCAGAGATCGGTGGTTGAGAAGGGCGAGGGCTGCCGGCGGGCGTGCTCGACGATGGCGGCGATCACCTCGTCGTCGAGGCGGGTCAGGTTGAGCGACTTCCAGTAGTAGCGCCGCCCGGCGGGGTAGTCGTGTTGGAACATGTTCTGGGCGTCGACGTAGGGCATCGCGCCGCTGGCGTCCATCAGCGGCACGCCGAAGTCGCGCAAGGGCTGCAGGACGCGCTGGCCTTCGGCAACGGGGCCGACGTAGAGCGCGCCGAAGACGGCCATCGGCCGGCCGTGGATGGCCTCGGGGAAGACGTGAGGGTCGGGCGGGATGACGCCCAGGGCCATCAGGGTGTTCACCTCGTCGGGGGCGCTCGCCGTGAAGTCGCGATAGAAGCGCACCGCCTCGGCCATCCGGTCGCCGCTCGCGTCGTGGAAGACGAAGACCATCATGACCTCAGGGCCGACGGGGTGGAGCTGGAAGCTGAAGCGGGTGACGACGCCGAAGTTGCCGCCGCCGCCGCGCAGACCCCAGAGCAGCTCCGAGCGCTCGGTCGCACTGGTCTGCACCACCTCGCCCGAGGCGAGCACGACCTCGGCGCCGACGAGGTTATCGCAGCTGAGGCCGAAGCTGTTGCGCAGCCAGCCGTAGCCGCCGCCGAGGGTGAGGCCGGCCACGCCTGTTTCGGCATACACCCCGCCGGGCGCGGCGAGGCCATAGCGCTGAGTTGCGGCGTCGACTTGGCCCCAGGTTGCGCCGCCGCCGACGTGGGCAACCCGCCGCTCAGGCTCGACCTCGACGCTGTGCATCGGGGCCAGGTCGATGACCAGCCCGCCGTCGACGGTGCCATGGCCGGCGACATTGTGGCCGCCACCGCGTACGGCCAGGGGCAGGCCGGTCTCGCGGGCGAAGTTTACCGCCAGCACTACATCGGCCGTGCATGTACAACGAGCGATCAGGGCCGGGTAGCGGTCGATCATGCCGTTCCAGACGCGACGGGCCTGCTCGTATGCGGCGTCCCCGGGCCGGATCAGGGCGCCGCGGAACTGTTGCTCCAATCGCATCATCGCACTAGGCTGCTCGATCCAACGGCTTAGGAATGCGATGCCCATAGGTGCTGTCCTCCTTTGTGTTGGCCTCGTGACGTGAGGCACTGCAGCACTCTACGTGGGCGCCGTTCGCGGTTCATTCCGAGTAGCATTCCTCCGCCCATTCCTACATTCGCGGCCTGGGGGGCAGGGCCATGTCAACGTCCACTCGAGCCCGCGCTGAACGCTCCTTCGGCAGGCTGAATCAGCCTGCGGTTCGATGGCCGATGCGCGGGGCGATGCTACGATGGGCGACACATACCCACGGTTGGTCGTGGAAGGAGTGCGTCGTGCTGCGTCTATCGCTGTTTGGGACGCCGCGGATCGCTCGTGACGGCCAGGATGTTACGCCCACGCGCTCCAAGGCCGTCGCGCTGCTCGCCTATCTCGCCGTCACCGGCCAACCCCACGAGCGCGAGCTTCTGGCGACCCTGTTCTGGCCCGAGCTCGATGCCGAGGCGGCGCGCAATGGCCTACGCCGCGAGCTCTCGGGGCTGCGCGCCGCCCTCGGGGCCGACCTGCTCTACGCCGATCGCCGCCAGATCGTGCGCAACGCCGGGGCCGATCTGTGGGTTGATGTCGCCCATTTCAACGCGCAGCTCGCCCAGGTCGTCGCCCACAACCATTCAGCCGGCGAGCTCTGCCCGAGCTGCGCCAAGGATCTGAGCGACGCCATCGGGCTGTACAGCGACGACTTTCTGATCGGCCTACAGCTCCCCGGCTGCGCCGCGTTCGAGGAGTGGCAGTTCTTCCAGCGCGAGGCGCTGCGCGACCAGCTGGCCCGGGCGCTGCAGTGGCTCGGCCACTGGCATCGGACACGAGGCGAGTACGAGCAGGCGACCGCTCTCGCACGGCGCTGGCTTCACCTCGACCCGCTCCACGAGCCGGCCCATCGGGCGCTCATGGAGCTGTATGCCCTATCGGGCCGCCACAGCGCGGCGCTGCGTCAGTATCAGGAGTGTGTACGGCTGCTCGACGCCGAACTGGGCGCGGCCCCCGAGGCTGCGACGGTCGCTCTGGCGGAGGCGATCCAGGCACGCCGGATCGTGCCCCAGCTTACAGAAGCCTCGCCCACCTTCCCGGCGCCATCCGCTCCTGAGCAGCCCGACGCACAGCCCCCACGGCGACGGCTCCCCTCGCCGGCGACCCCGCTGCTGGGCCGCGAGCAAGAGCTCGCCAACCTGCACACCTACTTGCAGTCCCCTCACGCCCGTCTGATCACCCTGGTCGGCCCCGGCGGGATCGGCAAGACCCGCCTGGCCCTCGAGCTCGCCAGGCGTGTAGAGCCCGCCTTCGCGGACGGGGTGGCCTTCGTCAATCTCCAGCCGATCCCGGGGCCAGAGCAGCTGATTGCCACCATCGCCGACGCGGTCGGCTGCCGGCTGACCGGGACCGCGCCGCCCCAGGTGCAGTTGTATAGCCATCTTGGCGACAGACAGCTTCTGCTCGTGCTGGACAACTTCGAGCATCTGCTGGAGGGCGCGACGATGCTGAGCGATCTGCTCGTCGCCGCCCCGGGCGTGCGCCTGCTGGTCACCTCGCGCGAAGTGCTGAACCTCCAGGAAGAGTGGTCGTACCCCCTGGGCGGGCTCGCCGTTCCGCCAGAGGCCGGCCTGATTGCCCCGCTCGAGCAGTACCCCGCCGTACGCCTCTTCGCCGAGCGGGCCGGCCGCGCTCAGCCGGGATTCTCGCTCGCCGAAGAGCCGGAGGCCGTGGCCGCGATCTGCCGCCTGGTCGACGGGATGCCCCTGGCGCTCGAGCTCGCGGCCGCCTGGGCCTCGGCGATGCGCTGTGGGCAGATCGCCGCCGAGATCTCCCGCAGCCTGACCTTTCTCGTCGCCCGCCAGCGCAACCTGCCCGATCGGCACCGCAGCGTACAGGCCGTGTTCGACTCCTCCTGGCAACTGCTCGACCCGGCGGCGCAGGGGCTGCTGATGAGCCTGGCCATCTTCCGCGGCGGTTTCAGCGCCGAGGCCGCCCTCTACGTGACCGGCGCCTCGCTCTCCCATCTCGCGACCCTCGTCGACAAATCCCTTGTGCGCCTCGACCCCGACGGGCGCTACCAGATCCACGAGCTGCTGCGCCAGTACGCCGAGCGGCAGCTCGTGGCGCGACCGGACGAGGCGGCGCGAGCGCGCCAGGCCCATAGCGACTACTACCTCGCCTTCGTGATCGAGCGCGACGAGGCGGTCTCCGAAGGGCGCGACGCCGTTCGCACCGCGGAGCTCGCCGCCGAGCTGGAGAATATCCGCCTGGCCTGGCACTACGCGGTCGAGCACGGGAGCGTCGAGCGGCTTGGCCGGGCCATCAATACCCTCGGCAATTTCTACCTGTACCGCGGCCCCGTCGAGGACGGCATCGCACTGCTCGAGCCGGCGATCCGCAGCCTGCGCCGTGTTCCGCCGAGCGAAACGCGCGACCGGCTCCTCGCCGATGCGCTGCACGAGCAGGCCTGGCTGTATTTGAACTGTGGGCAGTTCGCCGCCGGCCGGGCTGGACTGGAGGAGACCCGGCAGCTCTACCTGGGCCTGGGATTTGAGGCGACGGCGGCCGGCCGCGCCAGCGATCCGCGTGCGGGGCTGGCGCTGCTGGCCCTCTTCGAGGGCAACTTCGCGGAGGCTGCCCGCCTCTCGGAGGCCTACCTGCGGCTGAGCATGAGCGATGCCTACCGCTCGCAGCGGCCCTTCGCCTGGTTTCTCGTGGCGCGCACCGCTCTGGCCCAGGGGCTCTACGACCGGGCGCGCCACGCCGCCGAACAGGCCTATGCCGCAGTGCAGCTGGAGCAAGATCGCTGGTTCGAGGCCTACGTGCTGATCGATCTGGGTCGAGCCGCCCAGGGGCAGGGGCACTTCCTGGAGGCGCGCCGCTACTTCCAGGCCAGCTACGCCATTCGCGAAGCCTTTCAGGACCCCGAGGGCAAGGCCCTCGCCCTGTGTTGTGAGGGCATGGTCGCCTTGCGCGAGGGTGCGCCGGCGGAGGCCGACGCCCTCTTCATGCGCAGCCTGGCGATCTACCGCACGCGGGGCGACCTGCGGGGGCTGGCAGAGGCCCAGTTGGGCCAGGGGAGGGCGCACATGGCGTTGGGGAAGCAGGACACAGCCGCGAGCCACTTTCGCTCTGCCCTCGCCCTCGCACACGAGATCGGGCTCCTGCCGCTCACCCTCGCCATTCTGGTCAGCGCCAGCGAGTTGCTGATCGTGGGCGGCCGCACCCGCGAGGCGCGCGCGATGCTCACGCTTGCCCTGCGCCACCCCGCGGCCGAGCGCGAAACCAGCGATCAGGCTGCGCAACTCCTGCTCGGCCTCGAACAGGAGCCGCCGCCGGACGGCGCGATCAACCAGGTGAGCGTGCCCACAACACTCGTTCTCGACAAAGCGGTGGCCCAGGTGCGCAGCGCCCTCGCCGCGTGGGAACAGGCCGAAGCGGTGAGTGCAATCAGCGTGTGATGGT
>CAZKTU010000033.1:0-4113 GCA_964555675.1 uncultured Oscillochloris sp. | reverse complement strand
GCCCTCGCCGCGTGGGAACAGGCCGAAGCGGTGAGTGCAATCAGCGTGTGATGGTAATGCTCTGTCCGAGCTCATTTGACGGCTTCAGGAGGGGCACGGGGAGGCTTGGCCTCCCCGAAAAAGACTACGCAACCCGTCAGAGTAGCTCGGACGGAATACTAGCTCAGGCCGCGAAACCGCTTCGGGAGCGTCCTGGTGAGGAACTGCTCCAGGTCGCGCACGAACGCCTCGGGCCGCTCCCAGTGGGGGCAGTGGCCGAGCCGTGCGTAGAGCTTCAGCTCAGCGTTCGGCAGGCGGGCGGCGAGCTCGCGCTGCTTGGCCTGGGGGCAGTAGGCGTCGTCCTCGCCCCCGATCACCAGCGTGCGGGTCTGGATAGCGCCGAGCCGGCCGGCATAGTCGGCGGCGATACTTCCGCCCAGGGCCCCGCGCCAGACGTGGGCCGGCAGCTTGAGACTCTCGGCCACCACCCGCTCCATGAAGGCCTCCGGCAGCGGCTCGAAGGCCGTGCTGGCCTGGAACTCGCGCACGAACTCGGCGGCGATCGGGTCCTCCAGCCCGTCGACCACCTGCTGGAACGCCACGAGCTCAGGCGCGTCCCAGCTCGTGTTCGCGCCGATGAGCACCAGGGCCGCCAGGCGCTCGGGGGCGGCGAGAGCCACCTCGGTCGCCACGATGCTGCCCATCGAGTGGCCGACCAGAGTGACCTTGTGGAGGCCCATGGCGTCCAGAAAGGCCACGACATCGGCGGCCATGCTGGCCATCGTATACCCGTCGCTGGGCCGCTCCGAGTCGCCGTGCCCGCGCTGGTCGAGGGCGTAGACGTGGTAGCTCCTGGCGAGCTCCGGCAGCACGCGGCTGTAGGAGAACCAGGAGTCGCTCAGGCCGTGGAGCAGAACAAGGGGATGGTCGGCGGGGTGGCCCTGCTCGGCATAGTGCATGCGTATGCCTGTGGCAAGGTGAATGTCCGCGAGCGAAAAGGCACTCGTCTGTGCAGTCATTGGTAGGCCTCCGGTCTGGTGCTGACGCCGGTCACTCCGGCGTCGATGCGCCAACGGTATCAGCCGACCGTTCCGCCATCGTGCCCGGAACCATTCCGGTCGATGTGCCGGCTCGTCCCGTTGGCCGACATTTTCACCCAGTGCCAGGATGACGGACTGATTGCGGCATGCCGATGCCGCGGATGCTACAATTGTTCGGGTGGGAGCTGCTTGCGGTACAGCTGAGCAGCTCGCAGACGACCCGCGCTGCCGGGCTAAAGGAGGGAGCTGGATGAGTACCAACGGACGGCACACGACGAACGGCAAGCACACCGCCCCCGCGGCCCGTAATGTCCTGGGCGGCCCCCTGGGTACGTGCAGCACCGCACCCCTGACCGGCTTCTACCGCACCGGCTGCTGCGACACGGGGCCAGACGACCTCGGCGTCCACGTCGTCTGCGCCCAGGTGACGGCGGAGTTCCTGGCCTTCAGCCGCTCGCGGGGCAACGACCTGAGCACGCCGCGACCCGAGTACGGCTTCCCCGGTCTCAAGCCGGGCGACCGCTGGTGCCTGTGCGCCGACCGCTGGCAGGAGGCCCTGGAGGCGGGCGTCGCCCCGCCGGTGGTGCTGGCCGCCACCCACGCGGCCGCCCTGGAGATCGTGCGCCGCGAGGACCTTCTGCGCCACGCCGTCGATGTTGCCGGGGGCGCCATATGACCCTCCCACCATGGCACGCCGAGGTCGTCGAGCTGCATGACTTTTTCCAGGGCTGGCTCGGCGGCACACTCCCGGCAACCGACGAGGTCTATGCCCGCCTGGTGGATACCCAGGCGCTCGAGTTTACCATCGTCACGCCCGGCGGCGAGAGCATCTCAGGTCCGGCCCTCCTCGCCCAGCTGCGGGCGGCCCACGGCAGCCGTCCCGGCTGGCAGATGTGGATCGAAAACGCCGAGCTGCGGTACGCCCAAGGTGGGCTGACCGTGGCCACCTACGAGGAGTGGCAGCGACACGCCGACGGCACAGTCACGGGGCGGCTCAGCACGGTCGTCTTTCGCGATCAGCCCGGCACGCCCAACGGCCTCGCTTGGGTGCATGTCCACGAGACCTGGCTTCCGGAAGCGGTGCAGCGAAAGGAGCGCTCATGAAACCAGCCGAGGAGTGCACCACCCTGGCCGAGGTGCGGGAGGCGATCGACACGCTCGACCGGGAGCTGCTGGCGCTGCTGGGCCGCCGGGCGGGCTATGTTCACGCCGCGGCACGCTTCAAGACCGACGCGGCCTCGGTGCGCGCGCCGGATCGCGTGCGGGCCATGCTCGAGCAGCGCCGCGCCTGGGCGGCCGAGGAGGGCCTTGACCCCGAGGTGGTCGCCCAGCTCTTCACGCTGCTGGTCGAGTACTTCACCCGTCGCGAGCAGGGGGTAGTGGATGCGCGCGCAACCGGTCAGGAGGGCGGCGATGCGTGAGCTCGACGCGCTAGCGCCCGGACAGGTGGCGCTGCTGGGCGTGCCCTGGGACGCCCATTCCTCGTTCCTGCGAGGGCCGGCCCTCGCCCCACAGCAAATCCGCGCCACCCTCCACAGCGGGGCGATGAACCTCTGCGCCGAGAGCGGTCACGACCTCGGGGCTGACGGGCGCTGGCGTGATCTTGGAGATCTCGCCATCCCCGCTAACGACGAGGCGGCCCTGGCGACCATCACCGGCGCTGCCTCCGCCGTCCTCGAGCGGGGCGGGCGGCTCTTCGCCCTTGGTGGTGACCACGCCGTGAGCTTCCCGCTACTCCGGGCCTACGGCGAGGCCCACCCGGGCCTCACCGTGCTGCATATTGACGCCCACCCCGACCTGTACGACGAGCTCGACGGCGACCGGCTCTCGCACGCCTGCCCCTTCGCCCGCGCGCTGGAGGAGGGGCGGATCGCCCGGCTGGTCCAAGTCGGCATCCGCACGCTCAACCCGCACCAGCGGGCGCAGGCGAAACGTTTCGGGGTCGAGGTGGTCGAGATGCGCGACTGGCGGCCAGGGATGGACCTGGGGCTACGCGGCCCGCTCTACCTCTCGCTCGACCTCGACGCCCTCGACCCCGCCTTCGCCCCCGGCGTCTCGCACCACGAGCCGGGCGGCTTCACCACCCGCGAGGTGCTGGGCATCATCCAGTCGCTGCCCGTACCCCTGGTCGGCGCAGATCTGGTCGAGCTCAACCCGGTGCGCGACCCGACCGGCATCACAGCAGCGCTGGCGGCCAAGCTCGTGAAGGAGATCCTGGCCCAGATGCTCACAAGCGTAGAACGTAGACATCCGTGAGGTAATCGTGGTCGTACTCGAAACTGCCCGTCTGCGCCTGCGCCACCTTGAGGCCGGCGATGCGCCGTTCATCGTCGCGTTGCTCAACGACCCCGACTGGCTGCGCTATATCGGCGACCGCGGGGTGCGCAGCGAGGAGCAGGCTGTCGCCTACATCCAGAACGGGCCGGCGCGCAGCTATGCCGAGCACGGCTTCGGCCTCTATCTGACCGAGCTGAAGCATGGCGACGAGGCCATCGGCCTGTGCGGGCTGATCAAACGTGACTTCCTCCCCGATGTCGACCTCGGCTTCGCCTTCATGCCGCCCTTCCGCGGGGCGGGCTATGCCTTCGAGGCGGCTGCAGGTGTGCTGCGCGATGCGGTCGTGAGGCTCGGCTTGCGGCGCGTCGTCGCGATCACCGCCCGCGACAACGAGCGCTCGGCACAGCTGCTCCAGAAGCTCGGCTTTCGCGTCGAGGGGCTCATCCCCTACCCCGGCGAGGACGAGCCCGTGCAGCTGTTCGGATGCGCGCTGGACGCTGTGGGCGAACCACCCGCGCAGCCGTAGCGGGGAGTGCGCCGCGCTGAGGGCTCATCCTGGCGGAAGCGGCGCCCCCACCTGGAAGCTGCGGGACGGTCTCGTCCACTCCCGCTCCAGCGAGGGCCTAAACGCCTGAGGTATCCGTTCCCCCGGCGCTGCTCCGGCTCGCCCGCAGACGCTTCGGGGCCACCAACTCCCACGCGGTCTCGATGTACAGCCGCAGCTGCTCGTCGTCGATCGCGTCAAGGCAGATCCCGACCCAGCCCCGGCCGCCCACGTACGGCGGCCGAAAGAACGTCGTCGGCGTCGCCTCGACCA
>CAZKTU010000032.1:0-41982 GCA_964555675.1 uncultured Oscillochloris sp. | reverse complement strand
GGCCAGCTTGGCCGAGACCCGGTCGGCCCGCTGGAAGTTCAGGGCCAGGGCCATGGTGTGCATCACCTCGTCGAGCGAGCGCTGGCCCATCCCGTGGCGCAAGTGCCACGCGGCGTAAGTCTGGTCGTCCTGCTGATCGACATACTGCTGGTTGCCGAAGATCGGCCGGACGAGCCCCAGGCCCATACGCAGTTTGTCGCCCCAGGTGAGCGGCTTGAACTTGGCCACGCCCGCCAGCCCGTTCAGGGGCGTGGGCAGCCAGGGTACGAAGCTGATCCCGGCCAGACCGTGGCGCTCGGAGGCGAAGATCATCTCGGCCGGCTTCCAGTTGAAGGTGTCGCCGAGGCCGTACTGATCCAGGAAGCCCAGCAGGGTGTGGTAGGCGCCGAAGAAGACGTGCAGGCCCGACTCGACCCAGTCGCCGTCGGCGTCCTTCCAGGCCGAGACCTTGCCGCCCGGCACCTCGCGCTTCTCGAGGACGATCACCTCGTGACCGCGGTCAATCAACGTACGGGCCGCGACCATGCCGGCCGGGCCCGCGCCAGCTATAATAATGCGCATCTTGGCTGCTCTTTCACCATTGCCTGAATGACACGAAAACGTATTGCCCTTACCGTTATAGCACGGTTAGAAGAGGGGCGCAAGAAATGAATCGGCCGGCCCGAGCCCGCTCTACACCCCTAAAGCTCCTCGCCGGGCTGGGCCTGATCGCCCTGCTCGCAGCCCAGTTTTTGAGCCTGCGCCTGCCGCGGGCCCTCGAGCTCCCGCCACAGCAGACAGTGGCCACCCGCAACCCCTTGGTCGGCGTCCACACCAGGCTCACGGGCGTCGGCGACGAGGCCTATGTGCGCCGCTCGCTCGAGCAGGTGCGGGCCATGGGCGCGCCCTGGATCGTCGAGCTCTTCCCCTGGGCCTATGTGCAGCCCCGCTCGCGCTACGGCTACGACTGGGCCGGGGCTGACATGGTGATCGAGCACGCGCGCCGCCAGGGGTTGCAGGTGGTCGCCCGGCTCGACCTGGTGCCGGAATGGGCCCGCCCGCGGGGCACCACAGACCGCTACCTCGACCCCGCGCGCTACGCCGACTACGCGGCCTTCGTCGCCGCCTTCGCGGAGCGTTACGGGCCGCGCGGGGTGCGTCATCTGATCATCTGGAACGAGCCCAACCTGCGCTTCGAGTGGGGCGAGCGCCCGCCCGACCCGGGGGCCTACGCCGCGCTGCTCAAAGTGGTCTACCCCGCCGTCAAGGCCGTCGCGCCCGAGGCAATCGTGATCGCAGGGGCCCTCTCGCCCGGCAGTTCGCTCGACGGCGGCCAGACCCGCATGGACGACATGCAGTACCTCGCCTCGCTCTACGACGCCCAGGCCGGCCCCTTCTTCGATATGTGGGCCGTCCACGCCTATGGCGGCCAGGAGCCGCCCGAGGCCGCGCCGGCCCCCGAGAAGGTGAACTTCCGCCGTGTCGAGCTGGTGCGGGCCCTGATGGACCGCTTCGGCGATGGCGCCAAGGGCATCATCATCACCGAGGGGGGCTACAACGATCACCCGCGCTGGAGCGCGGCGGTGCGCCCGGCCGAGCGCATCCGCTGGACGATCGCCACCTACGAGCAGGCCCGTAACTACCCCTGGCTCGAGGCGGTGGCCCTCTGGCAGTTCTCGACACCCTTCTCGACCCGCTCGTACCCCGACGCCTGGAACTTCGTCGCCCCCGACGGCACGCCCCGCGCGATCTACGAGGCGGTGCGCGACTACACGCGCCCCTGAGATGGTATAATCGCGCAAATCTCACCCGGTCTTCGCCGCTGCCCGCGGCGGGGGCGCGGGGCCTACAGCCCAGCGCCCAGTGGAAGCTGAGGGCCTGGCCCTCCATGTTCTCCCTTTAGGAATGTCGAAGCAAGCGCCGCAGCCTAGAGGCGCAGCAGAGGGCGTAAGGACGCAGCCTGGCGCGCCCCAACAGGAGCACCCATGACCGCCAAGACTGAGTACCGGCTGGCCCGCCGGCTGGCCCAGCTCGAGCCGTCGGCCACCTCGGCGATGAATGCCCGCGTACAGCAGATGCGCGCCGAGGGCATCAAGGTGATCTCGTTCAGCGTGGGCGAGCCCGACTTCGATACGCCGACGCCGATCAAGGCCGCCGCGATCGACGCGATCCACCAGAACCACACCCACTACACCCCCGCAGGCGGCACCGCCGAGCTGCGCAAGGCTGTCGCCGCGCGGGCCAGCGCCGACCAGGGCATCGCCTACACGGTCAACCAGGTCACCGTCACCACGGGCGCCAAAGAGGGCCTCTACCTCGCCTTCCAGGCCCTCTGCGACGAGGGCGACGAGGCGATCGTCCCCGCCCCCTACTGGGTCAGCTACGTCGAGCAGGCCAAGCTCGCCGGGGCCACCCCCGTCACCCCCATGGGCGACGAGGCCGCCGGCTTCAAGCTCACCCCGGCCCAGCTGCGCGCCGCCCTCTCGCCGCGCACCAAAGTCGTCGTGCTCAACTCGCCCTCGAACCCAACGGGCGCGGTCTACAGCGCGGCCGAGCTGCGGGCCCTGGCCGACGTGCTGCTCGAGAGCGAGGCGATCATCATCGCCGACGAGATCTACGACGCGATCAGCTATGTCG
This sequence comes from uncultured Oscillochloris sp., assembly GCA_964555675.1. Lineage (GTDB taxonomy): Bacteria > Chloroflexota > Chloroflexia > Chloroflexales > Chloroflexaceae > CAIWXH01. The sequence goes on along the minus strand of CAZKTU010000032.1, from coordinate 39,366 downwards.
AGTACGCCCGCTGGCTGCGCGTCGCCCCCGAATTGGCCGACCGCACCCTGATCGTCAACGGCGCCGCCAAAGCCTACGCCATGACCGGCTGGCGCGTGGGCTACCTGGCCGGTCCGCAGCCGATCATCACGGCGATCAAGGACATTCAGAGCCACACCAGCACCCACACCTCGTCGATCTCGCAGTACGCGGCCCTCGCCGCCTACACCCCCAGCCCCGAGATCGAGCAGACGGTGCGCGATATGGCCGCCGCCTTCCACAGGCGCCGCGATCTGATCATGGAGCTGCTGGCCGAGATCCCCGGCGTCACTTGCAATACGCCCGACGGGGCCTTCTACGTCTTCCCCAACGTGAGCGGCCTCCTCGGCCGCCCGCTGAAGAACGGCACGGTCTGCGCCACCAGCGACGAGCTGAATAACTATCTGCTCGATCAGGCCCATATCGCCTGCGTCAGCGGCGAGTCGTTCGGCGCCCCCGGCTACATCAGGCTCTCCTACGCCACCAGCGAGGAGCAGATCACCGAGGGGATGCGGCGCTTTCGGGATAGCCTCGGCTAAATGCTCGCAAGCCAGGCTTGCGGCATGCCGGAGGACAGAGAAGGGGTCGTTCAGGGAGGCTAAGCCCTCCCTGCGACCCTTCCGTCACGCAGCTTCAGGATCGCCATGAGCAACCTGGCCGCCCTTGTCCCCCGTCTCGCGGGCAGACGCGTGCTCGTCGTGGGCGACGTGACCCTCGACGAGTACCTGTACGGGCGGGCCACCCGCCTCTCGCGCGAGGCGCCGATCCCGGTGCTCGAGTGGCTGCGGCGCGAGCTGATCCTGGGCGGGGCGGCCAACCCGGCACGCAACATCGTGGCTCTGGGCAGCGCCGCCGGCCTGGTAGGGGTGGTCGGCCCCGACCCCGAGGGCGCCCAGCTGCGCGAGCTCCTGGCCCAGGCGACGATCGAGGCCTCGGGCCTGGTGGTCAGCCCGGGGCGGCCGACCACACGCAAGACGCGCATCCTGGCCGACGACGCGCCCCGGCTGCCGCAGCAGGTCGCCCGCCTCGACCGCCTCGACCGCGCGCCCCTGGGGCCGGCCGAGCAGGCCGCGGTCATCGCCGCCCTGACGACGCTCATCCCCCGACACGACGCCGTGATCTGCTCGGACTACCAGCTCGGCCTGCTGACCATGCCGGTCGTCGCGACCGTGCGCGACCTGTGCCGGGCCCACGGCGTGCGCTTCTGCGTAGACGCCCAGGGCAACTCGCGCTACTACACGGGCGCCGACCTGTTTCGCTGCAACAACCGCGAGGCCGAGGCGGCCCTGGGCGGGCCTCTGGCGAGCGAAGACGACTTTCGGGCCGGGCTCGGGCGGCTGCGGGCCGAACTGGGGGCGCGGCTGGTGATCGTCACCCGCGGGCCAGAGGGGCTCTCGCTCGAGGGCGAGGGGGCGCCCTACGCCCACATCCCGGCGGCGCGGGTGAGCGAGGTCTATGATACGACGGGGGCGGGCGACACCTTCATCGCCGTGGCGACGCTGGCCCTGGCGGCGGGCATCGGCCCATTAGAGGCTGCGCGCCTGGCCAACGCCGCCGCCGCCCTGGTGGTGCGGCGCTACGGCAACGCCGTGGTGACGCCGGACGAGCTCGGCGCGGCCCTCGTCGAGCAGGGCGATGCGCCGCGGCTCTGAGTGCTGCCAACCCGATGCTGTGTCACGGGAGAACTTGGCCTCCCTGAAACGCGCCTCGTTTGTCCTACGGCGCGCCGCAAGCCTGGCTTGCGAGCATGAGGCAAGGGTCACCTTGCGGCGTTTTGCTTTACAGTCTTGCGGGAGGCGTGGAGGGCCAAGCCCTCCACATCCACCCCTCGCGGGGCCGGAGGCCCCGTGCACCCCAGCCGCGGGCAGCGGCGAAGAGCGTAACTCGGTTACGAACCTTGTCTTAGCGCTTGAAGCCTACCAGGGCCTCTTCCTCGTCCTGGTAGATCTCGGCGTACTGAGCGAGGCCGACCATACGGAAGATCTTCTGGAAGTGCTGCGACAGGCCGCTGACGGCGAGCTTCTGGTTGTTCCGGTTGACCTCGGTGACGATCCCGATCAGGATGGCGATCCCGGCGCTGTTGATATAGTCGTTCTGGCGGAAGTTCAGCAGCACAAAGCGAGCGCCCTTGTTCGTCACCTCTCTGTAGGCCGTATTGATCTTCTCTTCGGCGAAGGTGGTCACATCGCCGACAAGGTCGATGATCGCCACGCCGTCCCGCTCGCGGGTGCTTACCGTCAGCTCGTCTTCCAGCATCATGGCTCCTCCAGACGTATCGGCAGCCGTCGGCGCGACGACAGCGCGGTCAAATCTCAAACATGTCGCCGGTGGGCCCGGCTGCTAATGGTATACGTAGCAGTACCTGCGCCATAATCGATGCGGCGCATCAGTGACCATAGCCGTTCAAATGCTGGCGCATAAAGGCGAAGCGAAAGCAGTTGCCCGAGCCCGGCTGCGGCACGAACCCGGCCTCATCGCAGAGCTGGCTGATCAGCATCAGGCCCATACCCCTGAGCGAGCCGAGGCCCGCAAGCTTCTCGCCAATGCTGAGCGGCTCGCTCTTCGGCGCGAAGGCGCTGAGGCCCTGGTCGAGCACCTCGATCACCAGCCGCTCATCCTCGAAGCGGCAGCATACCTGCACGCGCAGACCGGGCCGCAGCAAATTTCCGTGCTCAATCGCATTGATACAGGCCTCGCTCAATGCGGTCTTCAGGTCCTCGATGCGGTCTGCCGAGAGGCCGAGGCGTCGCGCGAAGGCCGCGACGGCATCGCGCGCAATCACCTCGTAGCCAAGCTCACTGGGAAGAGAGAGTTCCATGCTCGTCTGGGTGTAGGTTGGGGTGCTCATTGCTCGAGATGGATGACCATACGCACCTGGTTCCCGCCGCTGGGGCCGGTCGAAAACTCGACCTCGTCCATCAGTTCGCGGATGAGCCAGATGCCCCAGCCGCCCTTGTCGTCACGCTCGAAGGCGTCCTCGATCTTTGGGCTACTGGTCGTACAGTCCTGGTCGAGGGGCTTGCGCCCCTGATCGGCCACGCTGACGATCAACTCGTCTTCGCGCGCCGTGAGCAGCACCACCACTTTCATGGCGGCGTCTTGCTGGTTGCCATGCTCAATCGCGTTGGTCACGGCCTCGCTGATCGCCGTCTTGAGCGACTCGACCCGGTCGGTCGTGAAGCCCATACGCCGGGCCAGCGACGAGGCGGTGTCCATTGCCACACGCTCGTAGCCGAGCTTGCTGGGCAGGCGCAGCTCGATCACCTTCTCCAATGGCTCACGCTGAGGGGTCTCGTCGCTCATTCCCGTGGCACCTGAGCTGTCTGGTGATCGCGTGGCGAATTATCTCCTGCCCCTGCGGATCGCTTGCTGTTCGGCGTCAAAGCGCGAGGAGGAATGAACCAAGATCCTCCTGTACTTATATCAATCTAATCATAACATAGCCCGCGATAGCCACGCAATAGGACGGAAGTTCGATACGATCTATGACCGTGCCCGGCATATGTGAGGCCAATCCATAGGCCACGCTGCGCCACTGCGCTACAGTGGAATATTGCCGTGCTTGCGGGCGGGCATGCTCTGGCGCTTGGTGCGGGCGAGCTTGAGGGCCTTCACCAGGGCGGGGCGGGTTTCGCGCGGCTCGATCACGGCGTCGATATAGCCGCGCTCGGCCGCCACATAGGGGTTGGCGAAGCGGCTCTGGTAGTCTTCGACCAGCTCGCTCAGGCGCTGCTGGGGGTCGCGAGCCTCGCTCAGCTCTTTGCGGAAGATGATGCGCACCGCGGCGTCGACGCCCATCACGGCGATCTCCGAGGTGGGCCAGGCGAAGTTAAAGTCGGCGCGGATATGCTTCGAGGCCATGACGTCATAGGCGCCGCCGTAGGCCTTGCGGGTGATCACGGTCAGCTTCGGCACGGTGGCCTCGCAGTAGGCGTAGAGCAGCTTGGCCCCGTGGCGGATGATCCCGCCGTACTCCTGCTGCGTCCCGGGCAGAAAGCCGGGCACGTCGACGAAGGTCAGCAGCGGGATGTTGAAGGCATCGCAGAAGCGCACGAAGCGGGCGCCTTTGACCGAGCTGTCGATGTCGAGGGTGCCGGCGAGCTGCATCGGCTGGTTGGCCACGATCCCGACCACGTGGCCGTCGAGGCGGGCGAAGCCGATCACCAGGTTGCGGGCCCAGTAGGGCTGCACCTCGAAGAAGAAGCCGTCGTCGACCACGGCCTCGATCACCTTGATCATATCGTAGGCCTTGCGCGGGCTATCGGGGATCAGGGTCTGCAGATCCTCGTCCATGCGCTCGGGGTCATCGCTGGGGGCGACATAGGGCGGGTCGTCCATATTGTTCAGGGGCAGGAACGAGATCAGGGTGCGCAGCTGCTCGAAGCACTCCTGCTCGCTCTCGGCGGCGAAGTGGGCCACGCCGCTGCGCGTATTGTGGGTCATGGCCCCGCCCAGCTCCTCGAAGCCGACCTCTTCGCCGGTGACCGTCTTGATCACGTCGGGGCCGGTGATGAACATCTGGCTCGAGCCCTTGACCATCATGATGAAGTCGGTCATCACGGGCGAGTAGACCGCGCCGCCCGCGCAGGGGCCGGCGATCACCGAGAGCTGCGGGATGACCCCGCTGCTGATCACATTGCGGTAGAAGATCTCGGCGTACCCGCCCAGGCTGACCACGCCATCCTGGATGCGCGCCCCGCCCGAGTCGTTAATGCCGATACAGGGCACGCCCATGCGCAGGGCCAGGTCCATCACCTTGACGATCTTCTCGGCGAAGACCTCGCCCAGGCTGCCGCCGAAGACGGTGAAGTCTTGTGAGAAGACACAGACCGCGCGGCCGTCGATCGTGCCGTGGCCCGTGATCACGCCGTCGCCCAGGGGCTTGCGGCGCTCCATGCCGAAGGCGGCGGTGCGATGGACGGCGAAGGCGTCGAGCTCGACGAAGCTGCCCGGGTCGAGCAGCTGGTCGATGCGCTCGCGGGCGGTGAGCTTGCCGCGCTCGTGCTGCTTGGCGATCGCCTGCTGGTCGCCCGCGATCGCCTGCTCGCGACGCCGGCGCAGCTCCTCGATCTTCTCGGCCGTAGTCTGGGACATACTCAGCTCTCCTTAGCAACGCTGCCGTCACGTCCAGCTATGAACGCCCATAGCGCAAGACCTGCCATGTGAAACGGGGGACCGCGTCGACGATGCGGCGCCAGCGGCTCGGCTGGCGGGCAAGCCTGTAGAGCCACTCGAGCCCCAGCCGGCGCAGCCAGCGCGGCGCCCGCGGCACACGCCCCGAAAGATAGTCGAAGACCCCGCCCACGCCCATGGCTATGGGCGCCCGCACGAAGGGCTGGTTGCGGGCGATCCAGAGATCCTGGCGCGGGTGGCCAAAGGCCACCAGCAGGATATCGGGGCGCGCGGCGGCGATCAGCTGGCGCAGAAAGGGCTCGTGGCGCGGCTCGGGCGAGCCGGCGAAGCAGCCGACGACCTGTAGGCCGGGGTGCTGCTCACACAGGGCTGCAGCTGCGGCCTCGGCCACGCCGGGGGCCGCGCCAAGCAGAAAGAGCCTGTAGCCGCGAGCCGCCGCCAGGGCAGCTATGCGGCGGGTCAGCTCGACGCCGGTGACGCGGCCGCGCAAGGGCGTGCGCCGGTAGCGGGCCGCCAGCAGCAGGCCGACCCCGTCGGGGGTGCACAGGTCGGCCCCAGCGAGCACGGCGGCGAAGGCGGGGTTGCGACCCGCCTCGACCACGAACTCGGGGTTGACCGTGCAGATCTGGTGGGGGCGGCCGCTGCCGATCATGGCCTCCACAAGCAGGACGGCTTCGTCCTCGGTGACGTCGTCGATCGCAACGCCGAGGATCGAGACACGCCGCGGGCGTGGGAACTCAGGGCTGATGGGTGTGAGCGCGTCTGCCGCCATGATGAGCCGTCGAGTTACAGGGCTGCTGCGTCGGGCGCTGCGGGAATTATAGCCGAGAACCGGCGGCTCACAGCGCCATGCTATAATGCTGCGGTTCCCGAGCGCTGCGCCGCTCAGGCCTTTTGTCGTTTCAGCGTCACTCAGGAGAGACTATGTTTCGCTCGCACACATGCGGCGAGCTTCGCCCCGAGCACGTCGGCAGCACGATCACCCTAGCGGGCTGGGTCCACCGCCGTCGCGACCATGGCGAGCTGATTTTCATCGACCTGCGAGACCGCTACGGCATCACCCAGGTGGTGTTCGACAGCGCCACCGCCGCCGCCCACGACGTGGCCGAGACCGCCCGCTCGGAGTTTGTGCTCCAGGTGCACGGCCGGGTCCGCCCGCGCCCCCCCGAGGCGGTCAACCCGGGCCTGGCCACGGGCGCGATCGAGGTGATCGCCGACGAGGCCCAGGTGCTCAATCCGGCCCGCACCACGCCGATCTATATCGCCCAGGAGGGCGGCGAGGACGAGACGATCCGCCTGAAGTATCGTTACCTCGACCTGCGGCGCGAGCGTATGCAGAAGAACCTGATCCTGCGCCACCGCGTGATCAAGTTCATGCGCGACTTCCTCGACCAGGAGGGCTTCCTCGAGATCGAGACGCCCATCCTGATCAAGTCAACCCCCGAGGGCGCCCGCGACTACCTGGTGCCCTCGCGCGTGCACCCCGGCAAGTTCTATGCGCTCCCGCAGAGCCCCCAGCAGCTCAAGCAGCTGCTGATGGTGGCCGGCTACGACCGCTACTTCCAGATCGCCCGCTGCTTCCGCGACGAGGATCTGCGGGCCGACCGCCAGCCCGAGTTCACCCAGCTCGATATGGAGCTGAGCTTCGTCGACCAAGAGGATGTGATCCAGCTGCTCGAGCGGCTCTTCACCGAGCTTTGCCGCACGGTGGTGCCCCATAAGACGGTGGCGACGCCGTTTCGCCGGCTGACCTACGCCGAGGCGATCGAGCGTTACGGCAGCGACAAGCCCGACCTGCGCTATGACCTCGAGCTGGTCAACCTGGGCGATCTGCTCTCCGGCACGCCCTTCCAGGTCTTCAAGGGCGCCCTCGAGAGCGGCGGCCAGGTCAAGGGCTTGCGGGCCCCGGGCTGCGGCGGCTACTCGCGCAAGCAGATCGACGAGCTGACCGATATCGCCAAGGCCAATGGCGCCCGTGGCCTGGCCTGGGCGGCTCTGCCCGCAGACGGCGGCGAGATTCGCTCGTCGTTCGCGAAGAACCTCGGCGAGGGCGAGCTGCAGGCCATCGTCGAGCGCCTGGGCGGCCAGCCCGGCGACCTGCTGCTGATCGTCGCCGATAGGCCGGCCGTCGTCGCCGGGACCCTCGACAAACTGCGCCGCGAGTTCGCCTCCCGGCTCGGCCTGGCCGACCCGAACCTGCTGCACTTCTCGTGGGTGCTCGACTTCCCCCTGGTCGAGTGGAACGCCGACGAGAACCGCTGGGACGCCGTGCACCACCCGTTCACCGCGCCCCAGGACGACGACCTGGCTCTGATGGACAGCGACCCGGGCAAGGTGCGCGCCAAGGCCTACGACCTGGTGCTCAACGGCTACGAGGTCGGCGGCGGCAGCATCAGGATCCACCGCCGCGATATTCAGCAGAAGCTGTTCGACCTGCTCGGGATCAGCCCCGAGACGGCGCTGTCGCAGTTCGGCCATATGCTCGAGGCCTTCGAGTACGGCGCGCCGCCCCACGGCGGGATCGCCCCCGGCATCGACCGTATCGTGATGCTCCTGGCCGACGAGGTCACCATCCGCGAGGTTATGGCCTTCCCGAAGACCCAGCAGGCCGTCGACCTGATGACCGCGGCGCCCTCGAACGTCGACGAGCGTCAGCTCAAGGATCTGCATATCTCGCTGCGCTAGGCTGTCGCGCCAACGCTCGTCACCCCCTCTCCGCTAGGTCAGAGAGGGGGTTTTTTGCCCCATTAACGTTTCTTTAACGTCTGACAGAACAGACTGGGAGTACGTTATACTACATAGACCTATAGCGAAACCGCAACGGTGGCCCGTCGCGGAGGCGGCCTCGCCTAGGGAGCTGTACCGATGTCAAAGCGCATCCTGATCGTTGACGATGACCCAAACATCAGGCGCATCGTGAGCATGGCCCTCACCGACGACTCGCCCTACGTCGTCAACGCCGTATCGTCAGCCGAGGCCGCGCTGCTGCACATCGCCCGCCAGCCCGTCGATCTGCTCTTCACCGACATCCGCATGCCGGGCATGAACGGCCTCGACCTGGTCCAGCGGGTTCACGAGCTCGACCCGAAGACGGCGATCATCGTCTTCACCGTCAGCCCGGAAGACCTTTCGCCCACCCGGGCGGCCCAGCTGAAGATCGACTGCCTGCTGGAGAAGCCGGTCTCGCCCGAGCGCATGCGCCTGGCCGTCGACCTGCTGCTCGACCCGATCAAGCTGCTGCCGCGCCCATCACAGGTGGGCGAGACCCGCGAGCCCACCCCCGGCGAGGCGGCGCCGGCCCAATCGCCCACGGCGGCGGGGCTGCCTGCCGGGCCCCTCGGGCAGCGGTTGGCGGCCCTGCGGGCGAAGAAGCAGACGGGGGCACTGCAGACGGTGCAGCAGGGCGCGCCCGTGGCCGTACACCTCACGCCGCGCAGCCCCGGCGCCAGCGGGCGCAGCTACTCAGAGCAGCAGATCGAGGCGATGCGCCAGGCCCTTAAAGAGCTGGCTCTCGAGCCCGACGTCCACTGCGCCGTCCTCGCCGACATCAGCGGGATCGTGCTGACCCACTGGAGCCGTCGGCGCGATATTAACGTGACGGTGGTGGCGGCCCTGGCCGCGGGCAACACCATGGCCCTGGCCGAGATCGGGCGCAACCTCGGCCAGCAGAACCCCGGCCATCTGATCATCCATGAGGGCCAGGATCAGAGCATTATTATGGCCACCATGGGCGACCTGCTGCTGCTGATCGCCATCGGCCCCAACGCCTCCCTCGGCTGGGCGCGCATCGCCACTCTGCGAGCCTGCGAGGAGGTACTGCACATCGCCCGGGGCGATGTATAGGGCCCGCCAGGAGGCCTGGCCGCGGCGGCAGAAGACGTAGGCGCGGAGCGTTTGACACGGCCCCGCGCCTCTGCTATAATCTCCAAGGTTAAAAGGGCGGAACACCCGCTCTCTTTTCATGTTGTCGAGAAACGATAGCCTTGGTCGGAGCACCGGCGCACCCGCAAGACGCGGCCCGCCGCCCAGAGGATAGCAGGAGAACCAGTCGTGTACGCGATTATTCGTGACCGCGGGATGCAGTACCGCGTCGAGCAGGGCCAGGTGCTCACGATCGACCTGATTGAGCAGGCCGAGGCCGGCAGCCAGATCGAGCTGGGCGAGGTCCTGCTGATCGGCGATGGCGAGTCGGTCAAAGTCGGCTCCCCAGTGGTCAGTGGCGCCCGGGTGCGCGCCGAGGTCCTCGGCGAGAAGAAGGGCGACAAGATCATCGTCTTCCGCTACAGGAACAAGAAGCGCTTTCGCCGCCGCACCGGCCACCGCCAGCGCTACACGCAGATCAAGATCAGCGAGATCATCGTCTAGGAGTTAAGCCATGGCTCACAAAAAAGGTGTTGGCAGCTCGCGCAACGGCCGCGACAGCAAGCCGAAGATGCGCGGCGTGAAGGCCTACGGCGGCGAGCACGTCGTCCCCGGCAACATTATCGTGCGCCAGTGCGGCACGAAGATCAAGCCCGGCCAGAACGTCGGCCTCGGCCGCGACTATACCATCTACGCCAAGATCGAGGGCACGGTCAAATTCCAGCCCTACTCGCGCGACCAGAAGATGGTCAGCGTGATTCCCCTCGCGCAGCCCGCCGAGAGCGCGGCCGCCGCGGACTAAGGCCCAGAGCAACAACCGGGCGGCCCAGAAGGGGCTGCATCCCCTGGTCGCCCGCAACAAGGAGCATCACAGTGAAGCAGGGCATCCACCCGAAGTACAACACCGACGGGATCGTCTGCACGACGTGCGGCACCCGCTGGATGGTCGGCACGACTCGGCCCGGCCTGCGCGTCGAGATCTGCGCCAACTGCCACCCCTTCTACACGGGCGAGCAGCGCATCGTCGACACCGCCGGCCAGGTCGACCGCTTCATGAAGCGCCTGAGCGCCTCGCAGGACCGCCAGGCCGCCATCGAGAAGCAGCGCGGCAGCAAGAGCCAGCCCGAGCCGAAGAAGAGCCTGCTCAAGGAGCTCTACGGCGACGACGCCTAGAGCGCGACGACAGCAGCCAGATGAGGGGAGGGCTCTTGCCCTCCCCTTACTGATTCCCCACCAGGGCTCCGCTCCCATACATCGCCGCCAGGCGTGCGCCATGGGCCGCGACCTCGGCCCGCAGCTCGTCGGGCGCCAGCACCTCTACGTCGGCGCCCCAGCCCAGCACCCACGGCAGCACTTCGCGGATCCCGCCAATGGTCATCATCAGGTCGCAGCCGCCGTCGGCCCGCTCGACCAGGCGCTGACTGCTGTGCCAGAGGCTCTCGCGGACGCGGGCTGCCGCCAGCGCGTTGAAGCGCAGGTGCACCTCGACCTCGCTCTCGTCCATGACACCCCAGGCCCGGGCCAGGAAGTCGTAGGGGTCGAAGTCATCGGGCAGCTCGTAGCTCTCGTCGAGTAGCTCGGCCCGCTCGACCCGTTCGATCTTGAAGGTGCGGATGGCGCCGCGCAGCCGGTCGAAGCCGATCACATAGGCCCCGGGCGCACTGCGGGCTACCTCGATGAAATAGGGCGCCACCTCACGCTCGGTTAGCTCGCGGCTTGGCGTCCTGTAACGCAGGCGCACCATGCGGCGATCAGACCAGGCCCGAGTCAGCACCTCGAGGGTGCGAATATAGTCCGAGCGCACGGGGCGCTCGCGCACCAGATCAGCCACCCGCGCAATGTGGGCCGCGATGGTGCCTGCAGGCAGCCCTGCGGCCAGCTTGTCGAGGGCCGAGACGATGTGGGGGTTGTGCTCGTCGCTGTGGTGAGCCAGGAGGCGCGCGGCAAAATAGAGGGCCACAGCCTCGTTGAGGTTCAGGCGGACCGTCGAGAGGTAGGCGCTACGATCAAGGCCGAAGCGGCCCTGATCCTCCCAGATCGGCACGCCCATCTCCTCGAGGGCGAGCAGATCGCGGTAGATCGTGCGTCGGGCGACCCCGCAGTCCCTGGCGATGTCGGCCACACGCAGACCGCCCGGCGCGTTATAGAGCCGGTGCTCGATACGGCGCAGGCGAGCGGCCTTACTCCTGATCCGGTCATCCTCGGACACGGCCGCGCCCCGCGTGGTTAGATGAAGAACGACAGGGCGACCATGCCGGCGAAGAGCAGGCTGCTGATGATCGTGATCAGCCTGAGGTCGCGGCGCACGTCGGCGTAGTCGCGAGCGTAGTCGGGCGCCTCGAGGACCCTGCTCGGCTGAAGGCTCGGGCGGCGCGGCTGAGACGAGCGAACGGGCTGGCGCCGGCGCTGGCTGCGGGAGGTTGCGGGCATCGGTTCACCTATGTGGGCGCCGCCGCAGCGGCAGAAGAACACAAGCTACCCGATTATACCATCGTTCGCGCCCAGCAGCAGCACCCCATTCTGGGCGGGGTCGCGCACCAGGAGGCCCGCACAGCACTCTTCAAGCGGCAGCCCCGCCGCACGCAGGCGGGCGACGACGGCCTCGAGGGCCGCCGCATCGGGCAGCCTGATGGCGTAGTGGCGCAGGCCGACCGCGTCGGCGGGGGGCGGCGGGGCGCCAACGCCCGCCCAGATGTTCAGCCCCAGATGGTGGTGGTAGCCGCCGGCGGCCACAAAGAGGGCGCTGTTGCCGAAGCGCTGCATCACCTCGAAGCCCAGCAGGCCCACGTAGAAGGCCTCGGCCGAGCGTAGGTCGGAGACGTGCAGGTGGACGTGCCCGATGGTCGTGCCGGCGGGCAGGCCCGCCCAGGGCTCGGGCTCGCCAAGCTCGCCAAGAATGCTCTCGATATTGAGCGGGTCCACCGTCATGCGCACCTCGCTCCCCGACTTCGGCCAGGCGCTGCGGGGGCGGTCGGCGTAGATCTCGATGCCGTTGCCGTCCGGGTCGTCGAGGTAGAGGGCCTCGCTAACCAGGTGATCGGAGGCGCCGGTGACGGGGTAGCGGGTCTCGGCCAGGCGCGCAATCACCCTGGCGAGGGCGGCGCGCGAGGGCATGAGGATGGCGACGTGGTAGAGGCCGGTGCTGCGCTGGGGCTTGGGCCTGGCGCCCCGCCGCTCCTCGAGGCTGAGCAGGGTCGGCCCGCCCGCAGAGAGAAGGTAGTCACCGCCGGGCTGCTGCACGCCGCGCATGCCCAGGACCCCCTCGTAGAAGCTCAGGGCCCGCCCAAGGTCGGCCACCGTCAGCCGCACCGGGCCGACCGCAGTTCGCTCGTCAATCACAGGCTGTGCCATGGTCGCGCTCACTTTCTTTACTAGCTGCTGCCGGTAGTGTAGCCCGACGGCGTTGACGCCGCCGTGTACAGGGCCGTGAACAGAAGTTGCGCGCCGCGGCTTCTGCGGATACTATAGCGGCCTATGACGCGCATCGGCATTTTTGGGGGCGGCCAGCTCGCCCAGATGCTCACACAGTCCGCCGTCGCCCTCGGCGTCGAGACGGCGATCTTCGAGCGGACGCCCGACAGCCCGGCAGGCCGCCTCACCAAGCGCGAGGTGGTGGGCCCGTGGGAGGATCCCGAGGCCCTGGACGCCTTCGCCGCCAGCTGCGACCTGGTGACCCTCGAGAACGAGTTCGTCGACGCCGCCATCCTGGCCAGCCTCGAAGCCAGGGGGCTGCCGGTCTACCCCACGGCGACCACGGTCGGCCTGGTGCAGGATAAGCTGACCCAGAAGGCGCGCATCGGCGCCGCGGGCCTGGCCCTGCCCGCCTTTCGCGGCGTCACTGCCCCCGCCGAGGTGCGCCTGGCCGGCGCCGAGCTCGGCTGGCCCCTGGTGCTGAAGGCCCGCCGCAATGGCTACGACGGCTATGGCAATGCCACTATCCGTCGAGCTGAGGAGATCGAAGCCGCGTGGCAGCGCCTCGCCGCGGGCGGCAGCCCCCTGCTGGTCGAGGCTTGGGCCCCCTTTGTGCGCGAGCTGGCGGTCATGGTTGTGCGCGGTCGCGATGGGGCGACTGAGACCTACCCTGTGGTCGAGACCGTCCAGCGCAATCATATCTGTCACCTCGTGCGCGCCCCGGCCCCCCTGCCGCCCGCCGAGGCCGCGGCAGCCACAGCGCTCGCCGTACGAGCGGTCGAGGCCGTAGGGGGTGTGGGCATCTTCGGCGTCGAGCTCTTCGAGCTGGCCGACGGACGGGTGCTCTTCAACGAGCTCGCCCCACGCCCGCACAATTCGGGCCACTATACCATCGAGGGCTGCCTCACCTCGCAGTTCGAGAATCATCTACGGGCTGTGCTGGGCTGGCCCCTTGGCCCGACGACGCTGCGCGCGCCGGCGGCCGTTATGGTCAACCTGTTGGGGCGGCGCGCCGGCCCGGTCGGGCCCGACGCCCTGCGGGAGGCCCTCGCCGTCCCCGGGGCTCACATCCATCTGTATGGCAAGCGCGAGTCGCGCGTGGGCCGCAAGATGGGCCATATCACCGCCCTGGGCGAGAACATCGCCGCCGCCGAGGCGGTTGCACAGCGGGCGGCCGAACTGGTGCAGATCTAGGGTCGCCACAGCGACAACGCATGCGGGCGCGCGTCGAGAGGCCAGGCCCCTCGCCGAGCGCCCCGAGGGGGAAGGCAGTATGTCGGCACGGGTTGGCGTCGTAATGGGGAGCGACAGCGATCTGCCGACCATGCAGGGCGCGATCGATGTCTGTGTCGAGTTCGGGGTAGCCTACGAGGCCAGGGTCGTGTCGGCCCACCGCACCCCCCTCGAGATGATCGAGTACGGGCGGTCCGCCCACACGCGAGGCTTGCAGGTCCTGATCGCGGGTGCGGGCGGCGCCGCCCACCTGCCGGGGATGATCGCGGCCTGCACTCCCCTGCCGGTGATCGGCGTCCCCGTGCAGAGCAAGGCCCTCAGCGGCCTCGACTCGCTGCTCTCGATCGTGCAGATGCCCGCAGGCGTCCCCGTGGCGACGGTGGCGATCGGCGGCGGGCGCAACGCCGGCCTGCTCGCCGTGCAGATCCTCGCCGCGTCCGACCCGGCGCTGCTCGCCCGTATGCTCGCCTACAAAGAAGAGCTGGCCGCGCAGTCACGGGCGAAGAACGCCAGACTCAGCCCCGGCTCAGGCTCGGGTGAGGCTGAGCACCATTGATGCATCGGCACGACCCCGCTACACTGCGGGGCGGAGCACAAGTAAGGAGTACCAGACCATGAAAAACCTGCTCGTCACGGGCGGCGCCGGCTTTATCGGCTCGAACTTCGTCCGCTATATGCTCGAGAAGTATGAAGGCTACACGATCGTCGTCTTCGATAAGCTCACCTACGCGGGCCGCCGCGAGAACCTCGCCGACGTCGAGGCCCACGGGCCGCGCTATAGGTTTGTGCAGGGCGACATCTGCGACCTGGCGGCAGTCCGGGCGGCGGTGCAGCACTACGCGATCGACACGATCGTCAACTTCGCAGCCGAGACCCACGTCGATCGCTCGATCCTGGCCCCCGATGCCGTCGTCACGACCAACGTCAACGGCACCTGGGCGCTGCTCGAGGTGGCCCGCGAGCTGAGGCTCGAGCGCTTCCACCAGATCAGCACCGACGAGGTCTACGGGGCTATCCCGACCCCGGGCCGCTCGAAGGAGGGGGACCCGCTCGAGCCGCGCAGCCCCTACTCGGCGAGCAAGGCCGGCGCCGAGCACCTGGTCTACGCCTATTTCGTCACCTATGGGCTGCCGGTCACCACTACCCGCGGCTCGAACAACATCGGCCCATTCCACTACCCCGAAAAGGCCGTGCCCCTCTTCACCACCAACGCCATCGACGATCTGCCCCTGCCGATCTACGGCGACGGCCTGCAGATGCGCGACTACCAGTATGTGCTCGACCATTGCGAGGGGATCGACCTGGTGCTGCACAAGGGCGCCCTGGGCGAGATCTACAACGTGGGGACCGAGGTCGAGACGCCCAACATCGAGATGGCCCACAAGATCCTCGACCTCCTGGGCAAGCCGCGCAGCCTGATCCAGCACGTCACCGACCGGGCCGGGCACGACAGGCGTTACGCCCTCGACTGCTCGAAACTGCGCGCCCTTGGTTGGCGCTCGCGCCACAGCTTCGACCAGGCTCTCGAACAGACGGTGCGCTGGTTCGTCGAGAACGAGGAGTGGTGGCGCCCGATCAAGTCCGGGGCCTACCGCGAATACTATCGCAAGCAGTACGAGGAACGGGTGTAGGCGCGCGAGCGAGACGAGAGCCTACACCAGGTAGTCCTCGGCGCCCTCGACGATGACGTCGTAGCCCGCGTCGGTGAGGCGAAAGCGCACGTGGCGCGGGGCGACGGGCAGCTCGCGAGCGCGCAGCGTCGCGTGAACGCGCGAGAGTATGGCGGGCCAGAGTCCCGCCTCGCCCCGGTAGTAGCGTCGCAGAAGCGTCACCAGCTCGGCGTCCGCCGCCCAGCTCACCCTGTCGCTCATTACAGCCTCCGTGGCAGTGACACCGCGTATCCGTGGTATACTCGCACATTCGTTAAGGCGCGCTGCAGCGGCCATCTTCTAGCACGAATTCAGATCGTGCCCTTGCCCCGCTGCGCCCGACGCGCCTGTGTGAACAGGAGAAATGGAGCGATGACGCGACCAAGTAGCGGCGGCCGGATTGAGGTGGTCTGCGGGTGCATGTACAGCGGCAAGACGGAGGAGCTGATCCGGCGCATGCGCCAGGTGATGATCGCCCGTCAAGCCTGCCGAATCTTCACCCCGCGGCTAGACACCCGCTACAGCGTTGGCCACGTGGCGAGCCACACGGGCGCCAAGCTCGAGGCCGTACCGGTCAGCTCGATCCGCGAGGTGCTCAGCGGCGTTGAGGACGCCCAGGTCATCGCCATCGACGAGCTGCACTTCCTCCAGGATACGGCCGAGGAGATCCTCGACGTCTGCCAGCGTCTGGCCGACCGCGGTCTGCGAGTAATCGTCGCGGGCCTCGATCAGAGCTATCGGGCCGAGCCCTTCCCCGCCATGATGCAGCTGATGGCGGTGGCCGAGCAGGTCGACAAGCTCTATGCGATCTGTGTTCGCTGCGGCGCCTACGCCACCCGCTCGCAGCGCCTGATCAACGGTCGCCCCGCCCCCGCCGACGCCCCGACGATCGTGGTCGGCGGCCTCGATCTCTACGAGGCCCGCTGCCGCAATTGCTACGAGGCGGCCCTCTAACAGACACCGTCCGAGTTACGCTGACGGATAGGAAGAGATTGCCGAGGAGACAAGCCCTACCCCTCCTGAAGCCACCAATCAGCCGGGCGCGATACGACTGGAGGGGGAGCGCTGAGCCATTCCTGGCCCGGCGCCCCCCCTCCTCGAATCTTGGCCACAGCCAGCTACATCCCCAGCTTGCGCTTGAGCTCGGCGAACTCGGAGTCTACCTCGCTAGCCTTCTCGAGGTCCTTGAAGCGGGCCTCGAGGGAGCCCTGCTCGAGCTTCGACATCGCCTCGGCGCGGGCCAGGTCGCCGTCGACCCGCTCCTCGAGCTGGTCGAGCTTGTCCATGGCCGTGATCTGACCCATGCGGTTAGCGGTGCGCTGGAGGGCCTCCTGGGTCTGGGCGCGGTTCTTCTTGGCGATGATCAGCTCTTTCTTCGCCTTCACCTCGGCAATGCGCGTCTCGAGCTGCACCAGGGCGTTCTGCATGGCGTCGACCTGCTCTTCCTGGGCAGTCTCCTGGGCCTGGTACTGCTCGGCGAGCTTCTGGGCCTGCACCTTGCGGGCGAGGGCCGCCTTAGCGAGCTCCTCGTCGCCGGCGCGCAGGGCGGCCTCGGCCTTGGTCTGCCACTGGGTCACCTCGGCGGTGGACGAGATACGTCGCTGCTCAAGCTTCGTCTCGTCGGCCATGGCTGATGCGACGCCGGTACGTACCTCGTACAGCTCGTTCGTGAGCTGGCGGAGGTACTCATTGGCCATCTTCTCGGGGTCCTCGGCCTTGTCGAGCATGGAGTTAACGTTGGCGCTGATCAGGTCTGAAATGCGGCCCAGAATAGACATGGTCGATCTCCCTCCTTGCGGATAGACAGGTGTCCGGCGACATTGTACGGAACCGGCAGTGCGACCACGCTGGTCCGATGGTCATTCTAGCACGCCGTTTTTGGTTCCACAAATGATACGCAGGCCCGGCAAAAAAGTCACAGCGGTTTACGCGCGGGGATACCGACGGGCCTGGGGTAGCGCGGGTCGGTCCGCGCCACCTTTGCGATGACCACCAGGGCGCGCGGCTCGACGCCTGGCAGCTCGACCGGCTCGACCCCAAGCAGGGCGCCGCCGAGCAGCCCGATCGCGCGGCTGGCGGCGGCCGCCTCTGCCTCGGCGCCCGCCCCCTTGGGCGCCAGGAGGCGCCCGCCGACCCGCAACAGGGGCAGGCCATACTCGGCCAGGATACGCAGATCGGCCACGGCGCGGGCGGTGACGACGGCGTAACCCTCGCGTTCGCGCCGGTCGCGCCCGAGCTCCTCGGCGCGGGCCGTGATGACGCGCACGTCTTCGAGGCCCAGCCGGTCGGCCACATGGGCCAGAAAGGCGGTCTTCTTGCCGACCGAGTCGACCAGCGTGAGGGCGAGCTCGGGCCGCAGCAACTTGAGGGGCAGGCCGGGGAAGCCGGCGCCGGAGCCCAGGTCGATCAACGAGTCGGGGGCCGCGCCCCAGTGGCGCGCGAGGGCCAGGGAGTCGAGAAAGTGGCGCACGTAGACGGCGCCGCGTTCGGTGATCGCGGTCAGGTTGGTATGGGCATTATAGGCCGCCAGCTCGTCGGCGTAGAGCTGGAACTGGGCCAGCTGAGCCGAGGTGAGGGGCAGGCCCCAGGCTAAGGCCGTCTCGGCGAGCAGTTGCTCGGGGTGATCACTGGTCATCGTGGTAGAGCCCGTGCGCGAGGATGTAGCTGCGTACGACCTCGGGCAGCTGGTAGCGCACCGGTCGGCCGGCGGCGATGCGGCCGCGCAGGGCGGTACTGGAGATATCGAGACGCGGGCCGTCAAGCAGGGCGTGGCGGCCCTTCAGGCCGGGGAGGGCCTCGAGCAGGGCCGGCAGGTCGAGCTCGAAGCCGGGGCGGGCGACGATCGCGAGACAGGCCAGGGCCACGATCGCCTCGACCTCGCGCCAGCGTGGCAGGTCGCGGGCGGCGTCTGCGCCTATGATAAACCATAGCTCGGCGGGCGGGGGGTGGCGTTCGCGAAAGGCGCGCAGGGTATCGACGCTATACGAGGGCGGGGGGCGGCGCAGCTCGAGGTCGTCGGCGTAGAAGGCGGGGTTATCGGCGCAGGCCAGGCGCACCATAGCCAGGCGGTGGTCGGGGGCAGTCTGAGCCTGGCGCTTCAGGGGCTGGCGCGCCGCCGGCACGAAGGCCACGCTGGCGAGTCCGAGAGTAGCGCGGGCCTCCTCGGCAATGGCGAGGTGGCCGATATGAATAGGGTCGAAGCTGCCCCCGTAGATTCCGAGGCGTAGAGGCTGGGTCACCGTGTCGCTCCGCCGCTGGTCAGGGCGCCTGGGTGGGGGGCGACACGGGCCGGCCTAGGCGGCCCGCTGCTCCATCTCGCAGGCGTCCTGGAACAGGTGCCAGACCATCCACGAGAGGTCGAGCTGATCCTCGCCGGCGAGGTCGTCGACGTAGGGGACGATCAGGTCAAACACATCGGTGCGGGGCAGCATATACACCCGCGGACCAAGGCTGTGGTGGATCTGCAGGGCCAGGGCATCGGCGAGGTCGAGCATATCGCGCTCGGGGAGACGGTGATTGGTAGTGAAACGAAAGCCTTGCATAGTCCGATTCCGGGGTTACAGGTGCGCTTAGCGGCGGCCATTGCCCAGGCGCTGGCGGCGATCATCGTAGGCGGATTCGTCGTAGGGCTCTTCGGCGTACTGCTGGCCGGCCGCGTACTGCTGGCCGGGGGCGGCGACACGCTCGTGCTGGCCGGTGCGCCGTGGCAGCAAGGCGTTTTCGGTCAGGCTATCGCTGATATAGTCGAGGTAGCCGCGAATGTCGTCGTTATCGTCGAGGCTGGAGAATGGCACCGCCGCGCCGCTGACCGTCTTCACCGAGTCGCCAATATCCTTCAGCGTCTGATCGATGCCTTTGACCAGGCCGCGCATCACCCCGGCGAGCTCTTCCTTCTCCTGGACCGTCAGGTTGGCGAAACCGATCAGGGCCTTCTCTTGCGCGCGCAGCAGTGTGGCACGCAGGATGGCAATATCGGCCTGGGTTTGCAGCTCGTAGCGGCGCACCAGATGGGCCTGGCGCACCTGCTCGACCAACTCTTCGCTGGTGACAGGCGTCCAGAGCAGGGCGGGAATGATGATAAAGCCGATGATGCCGATGATCACCTGCTGCAGGATCAGCCCCGTCGAGGCCACCGCCGGCTGCGAGGCCCACCAGCTGTACTGGATTTCGAACGAGTAGTAGAGCAGATAGAGGGCTGCGCCAATAACGACGGTGTAGCCCCATGTCCGCGCATTAATCTTTTGCAGCAGCATGCCGCCGGGGGACCAGGGAATCAAAAATGAGGTCAGGCTCGGCGGGGCCAGAACCAGAATGGCCGTGAACGCGCCGGCGACGATCCAGTTGGTGGTCAGCTGGCTCTGCACGCCCCACCAATAGACGGCCGAGCCGCCCATGGCGATGACTGCCAACAGCGCAAGCAACGATTTGGCGGTGAACTGCCAACCGCCGCCCCGCCGCCGCTGCTGCCCGCGGACCATGTCCAGATATCTGCTGCTCACGTATCGTTCCTTCTACAGGGCCCGCCGGTCGTGGGGCACACCGGCTGAACACTATTTTAGCACAGACGTTCTTCAACTTCAAGGCCGAAAATGAAGCGAGACGGCAGCACTGCGGGCTTGCGCCTGCCGACTGCCGTCTCACTTACGAGGGTGCGCGAGATCGCTGCACGGGTGACCCTCTTAGGCGCCTAGCGGGGCGCTACATTGGGCGTCAAGAACACGTATGTCTCGATCCACTCAGAGTAGCCTGCTGCGCTGATCCGATCAAGCAGCACCGGCGAGAGAGCCGTCAGCCCATAGCCAAGATTAACCTGGTAGGGCACCTCGAGCGCGACGACACCCTGCCCGCGAAGGACGAACTCGGCCTGGCCCTGAAAATCGCCCGTGATCCGGCCGAGGATGACGTTCTGCTGGTTTACCGGGTCGTACCACCATAGCTCGCTGCCTGATGTGTAGTAAGGCCGTGGGCCTTCGAACGGCGTGCGATCAATCTGCTGAGCCCGCCAGCGCTCCTCGTTGCTCAGGGCCGCCGGAGTTGGCAAGGTCAGGGTGGGCAGGGGCGCGGCCGGCGGGGATACGGTCGCGACCGGGGCGGGCTGAGCGGACGGAACTGCCGTGGACACAATCGTCGGCGCCGCTGTAGCCGGGTCGGGGGCGAAGCTACCGGGCGCACCAGAGCTCGGGCTGCCGAGGGCGGCCTGAGCTGTAGACACTGCTGTCGCCGAGGGGAGGGCGGCGGGGCGCGCTACCTCCGACCCGGAACTGGACTGCAAGGCGGACATACAGCCCGACAGCAGCATGACAACAGCACAAAGCATGACCGCCGCTCCGAGCCGTCCCCGATGCATCGCCCCTGGTGTGGGACGAAGGCGTGGGAAAGACTCTATTTGCTGGTTAAGCACGGCGGCTGCTCGCTTTATGGACTCAATTGTTCGAGTACGGGACGGGGCCCATGTGCGATCCTGGAATGAACAACCACTTTTTAACATTTCTTACGGTCGATTGCAAGACCCGCATATAGTTCGATGGTCTTGACTGCTTCCTGGTACCGACGCTCGCATTATCGGACCAAAGCATTAGACGTTTTCAGTCTCACGAAAGTTGCAGCGCGCCTTACTCTGGCGCAATTCGTCCATTTTCTGTGAAGAGTATAACGCTTCTGGGAGGCCGATGTCAAGACCAGTTGTCAATAGTTTTCGCATATTTACTGTCTTACTACACCCATGTATAAACGGCCCCCGGGCAATGCCCGGGGGCCGCTGATTGGCTACGCGAGCCGGACTTAGAGGGCGGCGCGGCGGCGCAGGACGAAGGCGGCGCCGATCAGGGCCGCGGCGAAGACGGCCATCAGGCCGAGGGGCGAAGCCTCGCCGCTGGTGGCGGGCAGGGTGGCCGGGGTGGCGGCCGGGGTGTAGACGGCCAGCTCGGGGGCAATCTCGGCGACCACGTTGGTGGCGAACACCGAGTAGATCTTGCCAGCCTCGACGGCGGTGCCGGGGAGGTCGATCACCACGGCGCTGTCGCCGGCCGGGGTCACCTGCAGGTCGTAGCTGCCGGCGGGAACCTCGAGGTAGTCGCTGGCCTCGGGGAAGGCCAGGCCCGAGATCAGAGCGGCGGCGCCGGCGGGCTTGACGTCGACGGCCGGGGCATCAGGCGAGAGGTGGTAAACGCGGACCTTGGCGTTGCCGGCGGCCGGGGCGGTGAGGTCATCGACGAAGATCGTCGGCTCGATGTCGGCGACGAGGCCGGTAGCGGCGATGGTGTACGCCTTGCCCGCCTCGATGGTGGCGGTGGCGTCAATCACAGCGGCGCTGGCCGGCTGGCCGGTGGGGGAAACCTGAACGCGGTAGCTGCCCGCGGGAAGATCGAGGTAGTCGCTGGCGGTGAAGAAGGGCACGTTGGTGAGGGCCACGGTGCCGTTGACATAGACGTCGACGGCCGGCGCGTCGGGCGAGGCGTGGATGACCCGTACCTTGGCGGTGCCCGCCTGGGCGAAGGCGGACGGGATGAGGGCTAGAGCCATGAGGGCGGCGGCCAGGCCGAGGACGATCAGCTTCCGGATCTTCACAGAGTTCCTCCTAAGACGCTCATTCACAGGGCGATACGCACAGCTTGTGTTTACTTCCTGCACAAGTTGTCGTCACATCTACCTGTACGGAGCCCTGCGGAGGATGGATGTATCGGTCGCAAAGAAAAGGCGACGAGAAACAACTCGTCGCCCTCGGTCGTCACGGCCGGGGTTAGTGCGAGCTACCTGCGCCATCGAAGAAGGTGGGGCGCACCAGCAGCATCAGCCCGACGTCTACCAGGGTATGGAAGAAGATCACCGTCCAGATGTCGCGGTTCAGCCAGAGGCACAGGCTCCAACCGAGCACGAGGGCGACCTCGGCGATCGGGCGCAGCTTACGGATACGCCGCGAGCGCGGGGCGTCATCGAGGTGGGGCGGCAGCACCCGCAGCCAGAAGAGGCCATGGATCAGCCCTCCATAGATGGTGAAGGTGATCACGCCGAAGATGAAGCCGGCCACGGAGGCCAGAGCTGGGGCGAACAGCCCGACTAGCGCCGCGCCCAGGATCTCGCCGAGCCTGTAGACGGCCACAAAAGCAAAGGTCTCGGCGATACCGTTGCCCAGCGAGAAGACGACCAGGGCCCACCACTGGATCGGGCGCCCGTCATGACGCGCGACCAGCACA
This sequence comes from uncultured Oscillochloris sp., assembly GCA_964555675.1. GTDB lineage: Bacteria > Chloroflexota > Chloroflexia > Chloroflexales > Chloroflexaceae > CAIWXH01. The sequence goes on along the minus strand of CAZKTU010000032.1, from coordinate 16,868 downwards.
TAGAGCAGCTGGCTCAGGGCGAATGAGCAGCAGAGATAGACAACCAGCCATGGTCGGCTGAGGGTCGCCGGCACATTCCAGACCGAGAGCCAGTCCCAGAGAAACAGGCCGCCCAGGACGAGCGAAATCAGCCAATAGATGCCAATCTGGCGCTCGGGGTGACGAGGCGCCGTGCGAACAGTCTCCGCGCGTGTCGTCGGCGCGGGCTGACCAAGCTGGAGATCCACATGCTGCTCCGGGTAGGATGTTCGCTTGCCGAGGCGGGCACCAGCCCTTGGCAGCGCATGAAGCAGGCAACAAGGCTTACCCCAGGCCTGGCCTGTGCCGCTTTTGGCTTACCGGCTGCTCGCAAGCACACCAACATGGGTCTAATACTGACATTTTTTTGTTTATAAGCAAGAGGCAGTATAACACAATGCCGTGGCCCCTGGCAAGGGGCTCACGGCAGGTTGACCAGGCCTGTGCGTCGCCTCAGGTGACGGGCGGCTCGGGCGACTGGGGGGAAGGCTCAGAACGGGAGTGGCGCCCTAGGGGCGTACCCTTGGGCAAATTCACAATCTCGGCGGCTTCAGCCTCGTCGTCTGCGGGCTGTGTCGGCGCGCCATGGTCATCGTGATGGGGGACGCCATAGTCGGTGACCAGACTTGCCCGACGGATGCGCCGCTCGTACTCGCGGGTGATCGCTGCGAAGGTGCGCTGCCACCAGCTCTGCTCAGACATGGGGGCCTCACATGGTAGTTCGGCGTCGAGCTCCAGACCCCTCGATTATAACGGAGATTCAGGTCCTCACAAGAAGGCCGCCGGCGTCGCCACGGATCATTATCCGCGCGACACCCGGCGGCCCTTACGCGATGATGGACGATCGGACGCCTCGCTACGCGGCCTCTTGAAAATAGTGGCCGTTGAGCAGCTCGTAGACCAGCTCGTCAAGGGTCTGCTCGGCCTCCTGGTAGGTCCGCGCAAAGCCGACAAGCTCGCCATCAAGGTACATGGCGAAGTCGCGCGTCTCGGGGTCGTACACGATCTCTTTCTCGTACATCGACGTCAGCCTTTCCGGCCCTGGGCCTGTTCATACTCATCGTCGCGCGAGCCGCTGGCAGATGGCTCGTCCGTACCGGGTCGTCCCACGACTATGATAGCACAAGCGTTCTAATCTGTCAATAGGCGGCCCTCGCGACCAGCGGGGTGCGTTGACAAGGGGTAGGCGCCGGGGTAAGATGTGGCGTCAAGGCGCGCTATCACCGGCGGAGGCACTGTTGCGTAGCTGGAAGTTCTGGGTCGGCCTACTGATCAGTCTTGTCTTCCTGTGGATCGCTTTGCGGGGCCTCGACCTGGCATCGTTCTGGCAGATCCTGCAGCAAGCCAACTACTGGTGGCTCGCCCTCGCCGTGCCGGTCTACTTCGTCGGCGTCTGGCTGCGCACCATTCGCTGGCGCATCATGCTGCTCCACCTCACCCCGATCCCCGTGGCGCGGCTCTTCCCCACCGTCGTGATCGGCTACATGGGCAACAATGTCTACCCCGCCCGTATGGGCGAGGTGCTGCGCAGCTACGTGCTGCGCCGCAACGAGGGCGTGGCGATGAGCGCCTCGCTGGCCACAGTGGTCCTCGAGCGGCTCTTCGACGGGCTGGTGATGCTGCTCTTTATCTTCGCGACCCTGCCCTTCGCCCCGCTGCCGCCGGTCTTCGGCGGCCTGATCTTCGCGGTGAGCGCCGTCTTCGGGGTCGCCCTACTGGTCTTTATGCTCCTCGCCGCCCGGCCCGCGCGCCTGAGTAGCCTGTACACCCTGGGGGTCGACAGCATCGCGCCGGCCCGCTGGCGATCGCAGCTCCACGGCCTGTTCGACCGCTTCATCGTGGGCCTGCAATCGCTGCGCAGCCCTAGCCAACTCCTCGCGATCGCCCTCACCTCGATTATCATCTGGCTGATCGAGACGCTAACCTACTGGATCGTGATGCTGGCCTTCCCCTTCAGCGTCCCCTTCCCCGTCCTCATGCTGATGACGGCCGTGGTCAACCTGTTCACCACTATCCCGTCGACGCCGGGCTACGTGGGCACCTTCCACGCCCCCGGCATCGCGGTGCTGATGCAGTTCGGCGTGGCCCAGGCCGTCGCCACGGGCTTCACCGTGGTGCTGCACGCGACCCTCTGGCTGCCGATCACCCTGTTGGGCGCCTTCTTTATGCTGCGCGAAAGCATCGGCTGGAGCGATATGGCCCGCGCCGCCGAGCTGAAGGAGCAGCAGGCGACCACGACCGTCGAGAAGAGCGAAGCCGAGGACGTAGCCCCCGGAGTAAGCCTGTGAAGACCGCGATCATCGGGGCCGGCGTGGCGGGCATGGCCGCCGCCCGCGATCTGGCCCACGCCGGGCAGCAGGTAACTGTGTTCGAGGCGGCCACGCAGGCCGGCGGCCTGGCCTCGGGCTTTCGCGACGAGCGCTGGGCATGGCCCCTCGAGCGCTTTTACCACCATATCTTCCAGACCGATACGGCGATCATCAAGCTCGCCGAAGCGATCGGCCTGGGCGACAAGCTCTTCTTTCGCGGGCAGATCACCGCCCAGTGGTGGCGCGGCCGCGGCTACGACCTGAACGGGCCGGCCCAGGTGCTGCGCTTCCCGGCTCTGCCCTTTCACGACCGGGTGCGCTTCGGGGCTGTGGCCTTCTACCTGAAGTATGTGACCAGCAACTGGTCCAGCCTCGAGCGTACCACGGCCGCCGCCTGGACCTCGCGCTGGGCCGGCCGCAAGGTCTACGAGGTGCTCTGGCGGCCCCTGCTCGAGGGCAAGTTCGGCCCCCACGCCGACGAGGTGAATATGGCCTGGCTCTGGGCCCGCCTGAAGGCCCGCAGCTTCAAGCTCGGCTACTTCGCGGGCGGCTTCCAGGCCTTCTGCGACGGTCTGCTGGCCTCGCTGCGCCGCCAGGGCGTCGAGGTGCGCCTCAGCTCGCCGGTCTCGGCGGTGCGCCAGCTCAACGGCGGCTGGGAGGTGATCGCCCCCGGCATGCCCGCCGAGCACTTCGACCAGCTGCTGGTGACCGGGGCCCCGGGGCTGCTCGCCAGGCTTGCGCCACAGTTGCCGGGCGACTATCTGGGCAGGCTGAGCCAGCTACGCTCGATGGGCGCCGTGGTGATGACGCTGGCCCTCAACCAGCCCCTCACGGGCGGCCTCTACTGGGTGAACATGCCCAAGGACCAGTTCCCCTACCTGGCCCTGGTCGAGCACACCAACTTCGTCGAGCCCGAGCACTACGGGGGCGACCGGCTGATCTACCTGGGCGATTACCTCGAGCCCGACCACGAGTACTTTAGGCTGAGCCACGAAGAGCTGCTGGAGCGCTTCCTGCCCTCGCTGAAGCTGGTCAACCCGGCCTTCGAGCGTAGCTGGGTGCGGGCGAGTTGGCTGCACCGCGAGCGCTACGCCCAACCCATTGCGCCCGTCGGCCATAGCGCCAGCATCCCCCCGCTGCGCACGCCCCTGCCGGGGCTGTACTGGGCGAGCATGAGCCAGGTCTACCCGTGGGACCGCGGGACCAACTTTGCGGTCGAGCTGGGCCAACGCGTGGCCGCCGAGATGGTTGGGCCGCGCTAGGGCGTTTGACGGTCGGGGAAGGCGCTGCTATAATACGCCTTCGACGTGGTGGCGGCCGGGACGACCGGCCGCAGTTGGCTTGTCCGGGATGCAGCGACGCCACGCGCACGTTCCACCAGGGGCGGGCGGGCGGCCTCGTGTGAGAGCGGCGCAGACCGCGCATCGCCGGGCGACGCCCTGAAGACGAAGGAGTCAGGCCATTAGGGATCGGTTCCGCATTAACGGTCGTATCCGCGCACGCGAAGTGCGCCTGATCGACGAGAATGGCACCCAGGTAGGGATCATCGGCGTGCGCGAGGCGATCGCCATGGCCGAGGAGCGTGGCTTCGACTTGGTCGAGGTTGCGCCGAACGCGGTTCCGCCTGTCTGTCGTCTGCTCGACTACGGCAAGTTCCGCTACGAGCAGAGCCAGAAAGAGCGCGAGGCGCGCAAGAACCAGAAGCAGGCCGAGCTGAAGCAGATCCGCCTGATGCCAAAGACGGCCGATCACGACATCTCGGTCAAGGCCAACCAGGCCAAGCGGTTCCTGCTGCAGGGCGACAAGGTCAAGTTCAACGTGCGCTTCCGCGGGCGCGAGATGGCCCACCCGGACATCGGGCGCAAGATGCTCGAGGATATTGCCGAGCAGCTGCGTGAGATTGCGATCGTTGAGCAGAAGCCTTTGATGGAGGGCCGCGTGCTCTCGCTGCTGCTCGCCCCGACGGCCAAGGTGCTGAAGGCGGCGCAGCAGGCGCAGAAGGCGAAGGCCGCCCAGAAGGCCCAGCCGGTGAGCGACACGGGCGCGGCCGGCGCAGACAGCGAGGCCGAGGTGCTTGAGGATGAGGATCTCGATGACGAGGACCTCGACGACGAGGAGTTCGACGACGACGAGGAGTTCGACGACGAGGACGATGACGATCTCGACGACGATGCCCCCGCCGGCGACGAGAAACCCTAAAAGGTTGCAGCAATGCCGAAGATGAAGACCCACAAGGGCGCCAAGCGCCGCTTCAAGATCACCGCAGGCGGCAAGGTGCTTCAGCAGTACGGTGTGCGCGGGAACAAGGTCAACCGACCTGGCCGCTCGCAGCGCAAGTGGGGCAAAGACCAGCCGACCGCGCGGGGCAACCGCGAGCATCTGAAGGTCGCCCTGCCCTACGGGCTGAAGTAGGACGCCGCACGAACGTCTGTCGTTACTTCGAGGTGACGGGTTCAAATTGGCAAAGTGCAGTCGGGCGCCCCTGAGGGCCGCCACCTGCCACCTGTCGCCTGCGTATCGGGCGTAGCCCAGGGACACAGCCACCCCCTGGCCTGCCCGTTGTATTGGAGGATTACACCATGGCACGTGTCAAGCGTGGCGTGATGACGCGCAAGCGTCACAATAAGCTGCTTGATCAGGCGAAGGGCTTTCGCGGCGCTCGTAGTCGTCACTACAAGGTGGCGCACGAGGCGGTTATGCACGCCCTGGCCTACGCCTACCGCGACCGCCGCAACCGCAAGCGCGACTTCCGCCGCCTCTGGATCCAGCGCATCAACGCCGCGGCCCGCATCCACGGCACGACCTACAGCCGGCTGATCGCTGGCCTGAAGAACGCCGGGATCGACCTCGACCGCAAGATTCTGGCCGACATGGCCGTGCGCGACCTCAACGGCTTCGGCAATGTCGTCGCCGTCGCCATGCAGGCATCCACCGGCGGTCGCAGCGCGACCAAGGGTCTGAAGCCCGCCCGCCCGACCCTGCTCGGCCCGTCGAACATCAGCGCGGCCGCGCCCGCTCTGACGGTCAAGCTGCCCGCCGCCGAGCCGACCCTCGGCGCGGCCCCGGTCGCCACCCTCGCCCCGCAGGCCCCGACGGTCGACTACAGCGGCCTGACGATCAGCTTCATCGAGTACAACCCCGAGGGCAGGGACGTCGAGGGCGAGTACGTCCGCATCAGCAACGGCAGCGACGCCGCCATCGATCTGACGGGCTGGAGCCTGCGCGACTTCGCCACGCGCCACGTCTACACCTTCCCCGCCTTCACCCTGGCCGCCGGCGCCGAGGTGCAGGTCTGGACGAAGGCCGGCGACGACGACGCCGCGAACCTCTACTGGGGCAACCGCAGCGCCATCTGGAACAACGAGGGCGACACCGCCGTCCTCTCGGACACCCAGGGTACTGAGGTCGCCACCTTCAGCTACGAGGGCGATAAGTAAGCTGGTGATCACCAGCCTGGCCAACCTCCACGTCAAGCGCCTGCGCTCGCTGCGCGACTCCGCCAAGGAGCGTCGCAGCGAGCGCAGCGTCTTTGTCGAGGGCGTGCGCCTGCTGGCCCACGCCCTCGCCACGGGCGCCGACCTGCGCGTGGCTCTCTATGCCCCCGAGCAGCTCGAGGCCACCCCCGAGGGCGCGGCCCTGCTCGCGGCCCTGGCCGGCCGCCCCGGCTGCTATGAGGCCACCCCCGCCGCCGTGGCCGCCGCCGCCGACACCCGGCACCCCCAAGGCGTGGTCGCCGCCTGCGCCTGGCCCGAGCACGAGCCGAGGCAGGGCCTGCGCCTGGTGATCGACGGCGTGCAAGACCCTGGCAACACCGGCACGCTCCTGCGCTCGGCCGAGGCCGCCGGGGTGGGGCTGGTGGTCTGCGCCCCGGGCACCGCCGACCCCTACAGCCCCAAGGTGCTGCGGGCCGCCATGGGTGCCCACTTCAGCCTGCCCCTGCGGGCCGACCTGGGCTGGGAGGCGATCGCCGACGAGCTCGGCGCTTGCCCGCTGGTCTACGCCGCAGACGCCGAGGCCGGCATGCCCTATTTCGCCGCAGACTGGAAGCAGCCCGCAGCCCTGATCATCGGCGGCGAGGCCCGCGGGGTCAGCGACGAGGGCATGGCTCTGGCCACCCACCGCATCGCCATCCCCATGGTCGGTCGCGCCGAGTCGCTCAACGCCGGGGTGGCCGGCAGTATCATGCTCTTCGAGGCCCTGCGCCAGCGCAGCAGAGGTCGGACATAGGCCCGATTTGCGGTTTGCCGGTTTCGCCTTAGAATATTGATCACGGCAGAACGCGCTGGCAAGAACGAAGTGGATACAGGTATGACCGTGATCGACGAGCTGGCCACCCTCGAGCAGGAGGCCGCCGCGGCCCTCGCGGCCGTGGCCGACCTGGCAGGGCTGGCCGAGTGGAAGACGAAGTACACCGGCAAGTCGGGCGAGCTGACCCGGCTCAGCCGCGGCCTGGGCAGCCTGCCCGCCGAGGAGCGCCCCGAGGTGGGCCGCAGGGTCAACGCCCTGCGCGAGCAGCTCGAGGCCGCCTACGCGAGCGCCGAGGAGCGCCTCAAGGGCGCCGCGCAGGCCGCAGAGCTGGCCTCCGACCGCATCGACGTGAGCATGCCCGGCAGGGCGCCCGCCCTGGGCCATGTCCACCTGACCAACCAGGTGCTCGCCCAGGTGCAGTCGATCTTCGCCGAGATGGGCTTCCTGGTCGCCGAGAGCCCCGAGGTCGAGCTGGACGAGTACAACTTCAGCCTGCTCAACTTCGCCGACGACCACCCGGCCCGCGACATGCAGGATACGTTCTACGTAGAGATGCCGGCCGGCGCGCCCTCGGTGCTGCTGCGCACCCACACCTCGCCCGGCCAGATCCGCATGATGCGCGAGCGCGCCCCAGAGCCCTTGCGCGTCCTGCTGCCCGGCAAGGTCTACCGCAACGAGCAGGTGACCGTGCGCAGCGAGATGATGTTCCACCAGTTCGAGTTCCTCGCCGTCGGGCGGAACATCACCATGGGCGACCTGAAGGGCACCCTGGGCTACTTCGCCGAGCGCATGTACGGCCCCGGCACACAGGTGCGCCTGCGCCCGAGCTTCTTCCCCTTCACCGAGCCGAGCGCCGAGATGGACGTCAGCTGCTTCCTCTGCGAGGGCAAGGGCTGCCGCATCTGCAAGTACTCGGGCTGGCTCGAGATCGGCGGCTGCGGCATGATGCACCCCAATGTGCTGCGCAACGGCGGCTACGACCCCGAGCAGTTCAGCGGCTTCGCCGGCGGCTTCGGCCCCGAACGCATCGCCCTCCTGAAGTACGGCATCGACGACATCAGACACTTCTACAGCGGCGACGCGCGCTTCGGCGAGATGTTCGGATAGGCTGCTACAGGGGGGCCAGGCCCCCCTGAGCCCCGCCGCAGCCATGCGCAGCACACTCTGGCCGCTCCTCGCCCTCTTCCTCGCGCTCCACGCGCTCTACAACTGGGCCATCCCCCTGGGCGAGGGGCCCGACGAGCCGGGCCACCTGGCCTATGTGCTGTTCCTGGCCGACGAGGGCCGGCTGCCCGTGCAGCGCGAGGCACCCGAGCCGAGCGATGTGCCCGGCGAGGGCCACCAGCCGCCCCTGGCCTACGCCCTGGCCACGCCGGCCGTGGCCTGGCTGCCCGCCGAGCAGCGGGCCATCCTGCTGACCGCCAACCCCCGCTTCGTCTGGGCCGGGGGCGACGAGCCCGGCGCGTTTATGCGCGGCAGCCGCGAGTTGCTGCCCTGGACGGGCCTGACCGCGGCATGGCATCTGGTGCGGGCCGTCTCAGGGCTCTGGGGCGCCCTCGCGATCAGCTTCACCTTCCTGGCGGCGCGACGCCTCAGCCCCGCCGACCCCTGGCTCGCGCCTGCGGCCGCGGCCCTGGTGGCCCTGAACCCGCAGCTGCTCTTTACGACGGCCCTGGCGACGAACGACGCGCTCCTGGCGGCCCTCGGCGCGGCCACCCTCTGGTGGTGCCTCAGGCCGACACGTTCGCCCATACGCTGGGCGCTCGTGGCGGGCCTGCTCTTCGGGCTGGCCCTGCTGACCAAACAGAGCGCCCTGCTGCTCGGCCCGCTGCTGCTCTGGGGGGCCTGGCGGGCCACAGGCGGGCAGCTGCGGGGCCTCGTGGGCACTTGCCTCGCCCTGGGCCTCACCACGCTGCTGACGGCGGGCTGGTGGTTCTGGCGCAACCTGGGGCTCTACGGCGACCTCTTCGGGCTCGGGGCCTTCAAGGCCGAGTTCGTAACGCAGCCCTTCGACTGGGGCGACCCCGCGGCCTGGGCCGGGGCCGTCGGGCAGCTCTTCGGCTCGTTCTGGGCCCGTTTCGGCTGGATGAGCGTGCGGCCCGCGGACTGGGTTCTCTGGCCCTACATGGCCCTCTGCGCCCTGGCCATAGTCGGCTGGGGGCGGCTGCTCGCCCGGCGCGGCGGCGCAGGGACCCTGGGGCTCTGGGCGGGGCCGCTGATCGCCGCCGCAATGGCCCTGGCGTGGACCCTGGCCTTCGCCTGGACGGCGGGGCTGGTGGCCTGGCAGGGGCGCATGCTCTTCCCCGCCGTCGGCGCGATCGCGCTGCTGCTGGCGCAGGGAGTGCGAGGGCTGCTCGGCCCGCGGACGACCGCGCAACAGCCCGCCGGTAAACTGCGCGCCCTCGTGCCGCCCCTCATGGCGCTGCTCCTGGCCGTTCTGGCGGCCGCGATGCCCTTCGCGGTGATCCGGCCGGCCTACACCTGGGTGGCCCTGGCGCCCGGGGCGGCGATGGCGAACCTGGGCAGCGCGACCTATGCGCGCTTCGCGGCCTCGTGGGAGCAGGGGGTGGCGCTGCGAGGCTGGCGCCTGGAGGGCCCGGCCGCACCTGGCACAACCCTGCCCCTGACCCTGACCTGGAACAGCCTCGAGCCGGTGCCGCGCCCGTGGACGGTCTTCGTGCACCTGGTCGACGGGGCCGAGACGATCGTCGCTCAGAGCAACAGGCAGCCGCGGGCCGACAGCCTGCCCTTCCCGCTCTGGACGCCGGGCGACTGGGTGGCCGACACGCACATACTGGAGCTGCCGGCGGACCTGCCGGCGGGCGAGTACAGGCTGCGGGTGGGCCTCTTCAGGGCCGACAAGGACGGGCGACGGCAGAAGGTCTGGGCGGCCGACGGGGCCGCGATCGGCGACTACGCCGAGCTCGGAGTGATCAAGGTAGGCCCGTAACATAAAGGGGTGTGCGATGGACTGGTGGCGAGACTACTTCGACGCGAGCTACCTGCGACGCTACGCCCTCGACGGCGAGCAGACGGTGGCCGAGGTGCTGATGCTGCGCGACCTGCTGCCCGAGCCGCCGGCCGACCTGCTCGACGTGGCCTGTGGGCAGGGTCGCCACAGCATCGCCCTGGCCCGGGGCGGCTTCAGCGTGGTCGGCCTCGACGCCTCAGAGCCGCTGCTCGCCCACGCCCGGGCCGCGGCGGCCGTCGAGGGCGTCGAGCTGAGCTTCGTGGCCGGCGATATGCGCGCCCTGCCCTATGTCAACTGCTTCGACGCGGCGATCAACATCTACACGGCCTTCGGCTACTTCGGCGACGAGGCCGAGAACATGGCCGTGCTAGCGGGGATCGCCCGCGCGCTCAAGGCCGGCGGCACCCTGGTGATGGAGCTCGCCCACCGCGATCGGGTGGTGAACGGCTTCCAGCCCACGGACTGGTACGAGCTCGAGGACGGCACGGTGGTCTGGGTGCGCCGCCACTTCGACCCTGTGCGCGGCCTGCTCACCTCGGTCGACCGCTGGCGCACCCCGGACGGCGAAGAGGAGGAGCGCTACCACCGCATCCGCATCTACACGGCCACCGAGCTCGACACGATGCTGCGGGCGGCGGGGCTGGTGCCGACGGCCTGGTACGGCAGCGTCAACCTGCACGCCCTGAGCGCCGAGTCGCCGCGGATGATCGTAGTGGCACAGCGCATGTAGTGCTCCGTCAGAGCTACTCTGACGGGCTGGGTAATCTTTTGCGGGGAGGCCAGGCCTCCCCGCGCCCCTCCTGAAGCTGTCAGATCAGCTCCTCCCCGCGCCCCTCAGCCGTGGATGAACAAATTGACATAGTGTCCCATTCACCGAAGGGACATTGGTACTGTTGTCCTATTGCCCTGCGCAGCTGTATGCTGGGCATAGTTAAATATTGGTTAAAACACCAGGGGCGTCCTATGGGTCACCGAGCTCGCGGTCTCAGCTTCCTCCTCATGCTCCCGCTCGTAGTTACCCTGAACCAGCCCGTCATTGCGGCAACCGAGGTCGTAGGCAACGGAACAACCGCCAGTTGCACCGCCGAAGCACTCAGGGCGGCCCTGGCGGGCGGCGGCAGCATCAGTTTCAGCTGCGGCGCAGCGCCCCACACGATCGTCGTCACCCAGGCCTTCGAGGTCACGGCGCCTGAGACGGTGGTCGACGGCGGCGGGCTGATCACCCTGCAGGGGCAGGGGACGCGCATCTTCAACCACCGCAGCTTCGGCAACATCGGCAGCAGCACCCTGACCCTGAAGAATCTGACCCTTACCGGGGGCCGGGCGAGCGGCAGCGGGGCGACCGGCGAGGCCAATGGCGGCGCGGTGCGCAGCGTCTTCCAGGCGGCCCAGCCTCAGTTCAAGCCGGCTCTGATCATCGAGCGTGTGATCTTCAGGGACAACGACAGCACCGTCACCGGGGTGCCCAGCGGCGGCAACGCCTACGACTACGGCGGCGGGGCGATCTACTCGCAAGGGGGCGCCGTCTCGGTGCGCAATAGCCAGTTCCTCGACAACGACGCGACCAACGGCTCGGGCGGGGCGATCCACATTCTGCAGAGCGGTCTGACGATCGAGGACAGCAGCTTCAGCAATAATTCGGCGATCGGCGCGACGGCCCGCGACAGCCTGGGCGGCGCGATCTACATCGACGGCCTGGGGGGCGAGGGCGGCCTCTTGCGCGTCGAGCGCAGCAGCTTCACCAATAACCGCACCTACAACAGCGGTGGCGCCATCTATCTCAACCTCTACGAGAATAGCAGCGGCGCGCTGATCAGCGAGAGCAGCTTTAGCGACAACGCCGTGGTGGGCGGGGTGCGGGCCCAGGGCGGCGCGATCGGCGGCGGCGGCACGAGCAGCGGCGGCGCCACGGGCAACCCGAGCATCACCATCGCCGGGAGCCTCTTCACCGGCAACAGCGTGCGCCGCACCGTCGGGGCCGACGGCAACACCACCGAAGACGGCTCGGGCGGGGCCCTGGCCTTCCCCCAGCGGGCCCGCCTCAGCATCAGCAGCAGCACCTTCGAGGGCAACAAGGCCTTCGGCAGCAGCTTCAACGCCAACGGCGGGGCGCTCTATGTGGTCAACAACAGCGACCCCTTCGAGATCACGGGCTCGACCTTCGCCAACAACTTCGCGGGCTGGGTGGGCGGCGCGATCAGCAACAGCAAGATCGGCGGCGAGCCGGGCGGGCGGGTGCGCACCAGCCTCTTCGTCAACAATACGGCCGATAATGGGCCGAACGACTGGAACATCCAGCAGCACTGCTCGTCCGAGCTGAGCCACGACGGGCGCAGCCTGCAGTATCCGCCGCGCCTGACCGGCGCCAACTTCTTCAACGACGTCACCTGTTTCGCCGGGAAGAGCGCGCCCGAGCAGCGGAGCGACCCCCAGTTCCGCGACCCGCGGCTGGCGCCCCTGGCCAATAACGGCGGCCCGACGCGGACCATGGCGATCGGGGCGAACAGCCCGGCCTTCAACGGGGGCGACCCGAGCGGCCAGGGCTGCCCGGCCAGCGACCAGCGCGGCATCACGCGACCCCAGGCCGGACTATGCGACCTGGGCGCGTTCGAGCTGGTGGTCGCCCTGAGCGTCGCGGGCAGGCTGATCGAGCAGGGCGCCGTCGAGCGCGGGCGCAGCCTGAGCGGGGCCGGCTTCAGTGCGACCAGCGTCGTGCAGGTGAACGGCGAGGACCGGCCCACCACATACGTGAGCGCGACGAGCCTCGACTTCACGCTGCTGGCGGCCGATGTCGCCGCGCCCGGCGCCCTCGCCATAAGCGTGCGCGGGCCCGGCGAAGAGCTGCAGGCCGCCTCGATCCTCGTCGTCGCCCAGCTCTACAGCAGCGTATTGCCGGCCGTGCGCCGGTAGGGCCTCAGCCTCGGGCCTGAGCGCCCCAAGGCGCTACTATGCTATAATATGCGGAAGAACCCGCGCTAGCGTGTGGCATATGATGTCGCGCGCAAACTCCATATGACGCTTCGAAGGGGGGTGAGCACCGTGTCGGAACCAGACCTTAGTGACCTTAGTGGCCTGAAGCCGACGCCTCGCGCAGCCGTACCTTGCCGTGCTCACCCACTGAGGAGCGAACCGCTATGAGTGACAACCGCCCCGAGAGGACGTCCATCGAGCGCTATGATCCAGCGGCCATCGAAGGGAAGTGGCAGAATCGCTGGGCCGCCGACGACCTGTACAAGACCGGGCCGGCCGACAACCGCCCGAAGTACTACGTCTTGGACTTCTACCCCTACCCGTCGGGCGAGGGCCTGAGCGTAGGCCACTGCCGCAACTACGTGCCGACCGACGTGATCGCCCGCTCGTACCGCATGCGCGGCTTCAACGTGCTGCACCCCATGGGCTGGGACGCGTTCGGCCTGCCGACCGAGAACCAGGCGATCAAGACGAAGACCAACCCGTCGGTGCTGACGCGGCGCTACGCGGCCAACTACAAGCGCCAGATGAATCTGATCGGCGCCAGCTACGACTGGAGCCGCGAGATCACTTCGTCCGAGCCCGACTACTACCACTGGACCCAGTGGATCTTCCTGCGCCTGTACGATCACTGGTACGACCCGCGCGCCGACAAGGCCCGCCCGATCAGCGAGCTGGAGGCCGAGCTGGCCGAGAGCGGCACCGCCCGGATCGGCCTGCCCCTGTCGGAGCGCCAGATCTCGGCCGAGGAGTGGCGCGGCTACACCCCGCTGCAGCGCCAGGACCTGCTGAAGCGCTTTCGCCTGGCCTACCGCGGCGAGGCCACGGTCAACTGGGACCCGGTCGACAAGACGGTGATCGCCAACGAAGAGGTCGGCCCCGACGGACGGGCCTGGCGCTCGGGCGCCCTGGTCGAGCGCAAGGTGCTGAAGCAGTGGTTCTTCCGCATCACGGCCTACGCCGACCGGCTGGACCGCGACTTGGATACGGTCGACTGGCCCGCGCGCATCGTGACCATGCAGCGCAACTGGATCGGCAAATCGCGCGGCGCCGAGGTGATCTTCAAGACCGTCGCCACACAGCCCGGCGATCAGGGCGACGAGATCATCGTCTTCACCACCCGGCCCGATACGCTGTGGGGCGCAACCTTTATGGTGCTGTCGCCCGAGCATCCCCTGGTGCCGAAGCTGACCACCGCCGCTCAGCGCGAGGCCGTGGCCGCCTACACTGCCCTGGCCAAAGAGAAGTCGGCCGTGGTCACCCCGGTCGAGGACAAGGAGAAGACCGGCGTCTTCACCGGTAGCTATGCCGTCAACCCGGTCAACGGGGCCAGGGTCCCGATCTGGATCGGCGACTATGTGCTGATGGGCTACGGCACCGGGGCGATCATGGCCGTGCCGGCCCACGACGAGCGCGACTTCGCCTTCGCGATCAAGTTCGGCCTGCCGATCATCCCGGTCATCCAGAGGCCCGACGACGCGGCCCGCTCGGTGCTGCAGGCCGGCACCTATGCCGCCGAGCTGCCCGCCGCTCTGCGCGCCGCCGGCTTCGCCTTCGCCGACGAGGACGGCCAGCTGACCGTCGAGCTGACCGGCGCCCAGGCCCGGGCCTACGCCGAGCTGGTGCGCCCGCACCTGAGCGAGGGCTGGACCGAGGTGGCCGGTTCGGGCTGGCTGGCAATCTTCCCCGACGAGACGATCGTCTTCGACTCGGCCGAGGCCGACGCCCGCATCACCGACCGCATCCGCACCGCCCTGCAGGTCGACGCCATCCCCAGCTACATGACCTACCTGCTGACGGTGCCGGCCTACCGCGAGCTGGTCTACCACGATGATACGGGCACGCCGATCAACTCGGGCCCGATCAATGGGCTGCCCGCCGAGGCGGCGATCGAGCGCACCATCGCCTACCTGGAGGAGCGGGGCCAGGGTAAGGGCCGCCTGAACTACAAGATGCGCGACTGGCTGATCAGCCGCCAGCGCTACTGGGGCACGCCCATCCCGATCATCCACGCCGAGGACGGCCAGGAGTTGATGGCCGGCGACGATCAGCTGCCCCTGACTCTGCCCGGCGTCGAGAGCTACGAGCCCACCGCCACCGGCGAGTCGCCCCTGGCCCAGATCGACGAGTGGGTCAGCGTCGCCCTGCCCGATGGGCGCAAGGGCCGGCGCGAGACCGACACCATGGGCACCTTCGCCTGCTCGTCGTGGTACTTCCTGCGCTTCGTCGACCCGAAGAACCCCGACCAGCTGGCGGCGAAAGAGGAACTGGCCTACTGGCTGCCCGTCGATATGTATGTCGGCGGCGCCGAGCACGCGGTCATGCACCTGCTGTACGCCCGCTTCTGGACCAAGTTCCTGCACGATTATGGGCTGGTCCCCTTCATCGAGCCCTTCCAGGCCCTGCGCAACCAGGGCCTGATCCTGGCGCCGCCGCGCGAGGTCGACGGCCAGATCGTCGTCGAGAAGATGTCGAAGTCGAAGAACAATGTGATCACCCCCGACGAGGTGGTCGCCAAGCATGGGGCCGACGCGCTGCGCGGCTACGAGTGCTTCATCTCAGACTTCGAGGCCTCGGTGCCCTGGAACACCGACGGCGTGCCCGGGATCAGGCGCTGGCTGGACCGCATCTGGCGTATCGTGCTGGCCCCCGAGGACGACCGGGGCCAGGCCGGCGAGTATAACGAGCGCCAGCTGCAGCGCGTCACCCACCAGACGATCATGCGTGTGTCGAACGATATCACCGAGTTCAAATTCAACACCATGGTCGCGGCCCTGATGGAGTTCACCAACGCGCTGTATAAGGCCCGCGACGCCGGGCTGGCCGGCACGCCGGCCTGGAAGAGCGCGATCGAAACCCTGATGCTGCTGATCGCCCCGGTCGCCCCGCATATCGCCGAGGAGCTGTGGTCCCGCACCGGACGCGGCTACAGCGTCCACCAGCAGGCCTGGCCTGTGGCCGACCCGGCCCTGGCCGCCGAAGACGAGGTCGAGATCGTCCTGCAGGTGAACGGCAAGGTGCGCGATAAGCTGACGGTGCCCGCCGGCGCCGGCGAAGAGCAACTGCGCGAGCTGGCGATGGCCAGCGACCGGGTCAAGGGGCACGTCGGCGAGAAGAGCATCCGCAAGGTGATCGTCGTGCCCGGCAAACTGGTCAATGTGGTCGTCGGATAGAGCCTAGCGGGGGGCGGCAGCGCCGCCCCCTCTCCCCATACGGTATGTTTAGCCGACGGACCATGAACGCCTACACGGTGCTGCTCGCGGGCGCGATCCTCTTCCTCCTCCGCCGCCTCTTGCTCCCTACGGTCTTCGAGATCGAGGGCGTGCCCTTCTACATCGCCATGCCCTCGGCGATGTACGCCTGCTCGCAAATGCCCGGGCTGAGCAACTGCAGCGACGGCGTGCTCGGCGTGCTGACGATCGTCGGGGTGGCCCTGGCCTCGGGGTGGGGCAGCCCCGGCCGGATGGTCTTCTCGCTCATCCTCATGCTGCTGCCGCTGAGTATGTTTCTCATGCTCAGCCCGATCTGGATCCCCATTGTCATGGTGATCCTGCTGCCCCTCGTGCTCGACGTCGGGGCGCGCCTGCTCGCTCCCGCCTAGTAGGCTGGCACAGGGATCCTGTGGAGCTACTTCCGGCGGGGTAGGGCGAGCAGCATAGCGGCGAGAAGCACGTAGGCGAGCAGCGAGCCGCCGCTCGGGCCCATGGTTCCCATGGGCTGCTGTAGGGCCCTGGCGATGGGCTGCGTGGTCGGCGGAGTAGGGACGCGCGGTTCGTCGTCTTCATCAGAGGGCGCGGTCGCGCTCGGCGCGCTGGTCGCCGCCGGGGGCTGAGTCGCCGTCGCAGCGCTCGTCGCCGCCGGGGGCTGAGTCACCGTCGCCGCGCTCGTCGCCGCCGGGGGCTGAGTCGCCGTCGCCGCGCTCGTCGGCTCGGGCTCGGCGGGCGGCGGGTAGGGCGCCGGGTACGGGTTAGCGGGCGCTCTCGTCGAGCTGGGCTCGGGGGCATTGGTCGCGCTCGGCCTCGGCGTGCTCGTAGGCGCGTCCGTCGGCCTCGGCGTGCTCGTCGGCTCCTCCGTCGGCGTCCGCGTCGCGCTCGGCCTCGGCGTGCTTGTAGGCTCCTCCGTCGGCGTCCGCGTCGCACTCGGCCTTGCCGTGCTCGTCGCCGCCTCTGTCGGCGTCCGCGTCGGCGTGCGTGTTACGCTCGGCGGCGGTGCACCAGCCGGCTCGTCTGTCGGAGTCCGCGTTGGCGTGCGCGTCGCCGTCGGCTCGTCCGTCGGCGTACTCGTGGCCTTAGCCGTGGCCGTAGGGGTCCGCGTCGGCGTGCGCGTCGCCGTCGGCTCATCCGTCGGCGTGC
>CAZKTU010000031.1:0-42891 GCA_964555675.1 uncultured Oscillochloris sp. | reverse complement strand
ATGAACATCCCCTCGAAGCGCGACATCGACGAGCTGAGCGCCAAGATCGCCCAGCTGGCCGCCCGCGTCGAGGAGCTGCGCCGCACCGGCGAGCCGGTCGGCAAGCCCCGCACTGCCAGGGTCGAGGCCAAGACCGAGGAGTAGCTGCCTCAGTCGGCAGCGCGCGCCGGGTCGGATCGTTCCGGCCCGGCGCGTTTGTTATTCGCGAGGCCCATTTTGACACGGCGTGTTATAATGGCCACACGCCGCGACGAGAGATCTAGGGCCTATGCATATCATCAAAAAGTACGCCAACCGGAAGCTCTACCACACGAACCAGAAGCAGTACATCACCCTCGAGGGGATTGCACGCCTGGTCCAAGAGGGCGAGCCGGTGCAGATTCTCGATAACGAGACTGGCGATGATATTACGTCAAGCATTCTGGCCCAGGTGGTGCTGACGGCGCGCGGCCGCAGCGGCCCCCAGTTGCCCACCCAGCTCTTGACCGGCCTGATCCAGATCGGGGGCGACACGCTCTCGAATCTGCGGCGCACACTCGTCGCCTCCCTCGGCGGCCACGAGGTGATCAACGCCGAGATCGACCGGCGCATCGATCACCTCGTGGCGACTGGCGCCGTGGCCCCCGAAGAGAGCGCCCGCTGGCGCGATCTGCTCGTCAATAGCGACTTTGGGCCAAGCCCCGCCCAAGAGCTTGTGGTCGGCGCCGCCGAGGTGCCCAGCCGTAACGACGTGGTCAAGCTCCACTCGCAGGTCGATGCCCTCTCTCAGATCGTCGAGCAGCTGCTCAAACAGCAAAAACCGTAGCCACCAGGGTCGGGCGGACGGGGGGCTGCCTGCCCCCTCCTGACTGGCCCCAACCTGTAGATAGGGCCGCTATGCAGCGTAGCAAGACCGCCCTTGTGCTGGCTGGCGGCGGCGTCGCCGGAGCAGCCTATGAGATCGGGGCCCTCTGCGCAATCGACCAGCTGCTCGAGCAGCTCTCGGTCAACGAGTTCGACATCTACGTCGGCACCAGCGCGGGTGGCCTTGTCGCAGCCTGCCTGGCCAACAATATCTCGCCGCGCACCCTGCTCTCGGTGCTCGACAGCGCCATCCTCGGCATCGACCAGCTCGAGCCGCACCACCTCTTCGCCCTGAACCTGCCCGACCTGCTGGGGCGCACCCAGCGCCTGCCCGCCGCTCTGGTCGACGCCGCCCGCCGCCTGCTCAACGAGTGGAGCGCCGTCTCGCTGCTCGACCTGGTCGAGACTCTGGCCGTCGGGCTGCCCACAGGCCTGTATGATACCTCGGGCCTCGAGGGCTACCTGCGCTCGGCCCTGTCCATGCCGGGTCGCAGCAACAGGTTCGCCGACTTGCCCCACGAGCTGGCGATCGTGGCCACCGACCTCGATAGCGGCGAGCGGGCCGTCTTCGGCAAACCCCCCCTGAACGAAGTACCGATCTCGCTGGCCGTCTGCGCCTCGGCGGCGATTCCCCTCTTCTATCGCCCGGTGCGCATCGGCGCACGCGACTATATCGACGGGGGCATCCGCGGCACGGCCAGCCTCGACGTGGCGATCGAGGCCGGCGCCGAGCTGATCGTCTGCATCAACCCCATGGTGCCCTTCGACAATGGCGGCCACGCCCCCGGGCGCGGCATCGGCGACGAGGGGGTGCAGCGCATTGGCAACCAGGTCTTCCGCACCTTCATCCACGCCGGGCTGCACTACCATATCAAGCAGGTCCGCCGCCGCCACCCCGAGGTCGACATCATCCTGATCGAGCCGACGCGTAACGATCATGTAATGTTCTCGGACAATACGATGCGCTATCGGACCCGCATGACCATCGCGCGCCACGGCTACGAGACGGTCGCCGGCCACCTGAACGAACACTACCCCTACTACAGTAGCATGATGGCCCGCCATGGCGTCCCGATCAGCAACCGGCGCATCACGCACGACTTGCGCAACCTCAACGCTGCCGGCGATGATGTCAAAGCGATGCGCGCCGCCCTCGCCTCGGACGGCTCGCTGCACAGCGCGCCCGCCGGCCTCGCCCATACCCTGGCCGAGCTCGAGCGGCTGCTCACTCGCCTCGAGGACGCCCGCGCCACCGCGTGATGTTCGCAAGCCAAACGTGCGGCAGCCCCCCTATTCATACCTCATTCATCTGCATAGCATAGGATAACCTGGCCACAACGGTTGCGGGGGAGACGTTGACAGGCGTGGCGTGTCCTGGTACGCTTCCATGGGTGGGCTGTAGTACGCTCACCTATGGACAGCGCCACAGCGAAGGGCCATGCGAGCCATGCGCGCTCCTACCCAATCAGCCGCGAGCCTGACCCTGGCTCTGGCAGTCTTGCTGTCCGTGATCGTTCCGCCGGCATCCCCAGCCCGGGCGCAAATTGCCGCGCCCATGCTCAGCAGCGCCCCCGAGGCCGTCGAGGCGACGGTCGCCCTGGGCGAGAACGTCGAGGCCCCCCTCGCGCTGCGCAACGACAGCGGCGCCCCTGTCACCCCCAGGCTCTTCGAGGCCGTGATCCCGGGCAGCCTGCCCACGGGGGCCGACAACCCTGGCGGGCGCCTGACCAGGCCCGTGCAGATCGCTCGCCAGCTGGCCGGGCCCGACGCCGCCCCCCTGATTGATCCGCAGATCGCCGCGACTCAGGCCGCCGACCCGGCCGGCGAGGCCGAGTTCATCGTCATGCTCGACGACCAGGCCGACCTTTCGGCGGCCTACATGATCGACAACTGGGTCGAGCGCGGCCAGTACGTCTACACCACTCTGCACTCCTACGCCGAGGCAAGCCAGCACGGGCTACGCGCCACCCTCGATGCCCGCGGCCTGTCCTACACCCCCCTCTGGATCGTCAACGCACTGGCTGTGCGGGGCACGGCCGCCGATGTTGCCGCCATCGCCGCTCAGGGCAGCGTGTCCGAGCTGTGGGCCAGCAAGGTCGCCTCGCTCGAGGCGCCCCCTGAGGCGCGGCCCGCCCAGACGTCGCCGGCCGCCTGCGCCGCCGGGGCCGATAATGCCTGCTGGAACATCGCCCGCATCGGGGCCAGCCGCGTCTGGAGCGACTTCGGCGTGCGCGGCGAAGGTATCACCGTCGCCAATATCGACAGCGGCGTGCGCTTCGACCACCCCGCCCTGCTGACCCAGTACCGCGGCAACACGTCCGGCACGGTGCGCCACGACTACAACTGGTTCGACGCCTATGCCGGCCAGCCGGCGCCGGTCGACTCGGGCAACCACGGGACCCACACGATGGGCACGATGGTGGCCCGCGGCTTCGCGGTGACCCAGCCAGCCGTCGGCGTGGCCCCGGGCGCGCGCTGGATCGCGGTGCGCGCCTGCTCGGCGCGCGACTGCAGCGAGGTCGACCTGATCAGGGCCGCCCAGTGGCTCCTCGCGCCGACCGACCTGCAGGGCAACAACCCGCGCCCCGACCTGCGCCCCCACGTGGTGAATAACTCGTGGACGGGCGGCCAGAACGCAAACTGGTACACCGGCTATGTGGCCGCCTGGCGCGCGGCAGGCATCTACCCGGTCTTCGCCGCGGGCAACGCCGGCAACTTGATCGGCTGCAGCACAATCCAGTCGCCCGGCGACTACGCCCAGGTGACAGCCGTGGGCGCCACAGACAACAGCGATCGCCTGACCAGCTTCAGCAGCATCGGCCCGAGCCTCGACGGGCGCATGAAGCCTGACCTGACCGCGCCGGGCCAGGGGATCTACTCGACCCTGGCCGACCAGCGGGCGTACGGCAGCAACAGCGGCACCTCGATGGCGACACCCCACGTCGCCGGGTCTGTGGCCCTGCTCTGGTCGGCCAATCCGAGCCTGATCGGCGACTACGAGGCCACCTACGCGGCCCTGACCGGCACGGCCACGCCGAGCATTGGCGACAGCCGCTATATGGGGCCAAGTCATTCGGCCTGCCGCCCCGACAGCTCGCCCAACAATATCTACGGCTATGGCCGCCTCGACACCTACAGTGCGGTGGCCCAGGCGACCGTCGACGTGCCTTGGCTCCGCTTGCCCGGCGGCCCCCTCGGGGCCATCGCTCCGGCCTCAAGCGCCAACCTGAACCTGAGCCTCGACGCACGGATGGTGCCGGGCCCGGGGGTCTACCAGGCCCGCGTCCTCGTCCATGGCTCCGACCTGAGCCGGCCGCCCGCGGTGGTACTGGTGACGATGCGCGTGACCAGCGACGCGCGATTGGCCGTGGTGAGCGGTAAGGTAACCCGGGCCGACGGCGGCGCGCCTATTCAGGCAACCATTCAGGTGACGGGCGGCCCAAGCATCACGGCCGACGCCGAGGGCCGTTACAGCCTGGTCTTGCCACCGGCCGCCTCAGCCTACGAGCTCAGGGCCACCGCCCGCAACCATGTCGCCGCGTCTAGGACGATTACGCTGACCGCCGGGGCCAGCGTCACCGCCAACTTCGCCCTCGCTGCCGACCAGCCCCGCCTCGCCGCCGACACGACCCCGCAGCCGGTCGAGTTGGCCTTCGGCGAGCGCACCACGGTGCTGCTGCCGGTCGGCAACCAGGGCACGCAGCCCCTCAGTTATACGGTCAACTTGCCCCACGAGCACTACGGGGTCTGGCGTAGCGACGAGGCCGACGGCCCCGCCCCCACCTGGAGCGACCCGCCCGCCAATGCCGTGGTTGTGCCCCTCACCGACGATGGCGCGACGGGGATCATCCCGATTGGCTTTCGCTTCCCCTACTACCATCGCAGCTACGAGCAGTTCGCGATCTCGGCCAACGGGGTGATCGCCCTGGCCCCCCTGCCGGCGGGCGAGCTGAGCTTCGCCAAGACCTGCCTGCCCTTCACCGAGACCCCGGGGCCGGCGATTGCGCCGCTGCGCGTCGACCTCGACCCCGGCGCACCAGGGGCCCGCGTGAGCTATGCCAACCTGCCCGAGGGCCTGCTGGTCAGCTGGGAGCAGGTGCCGCTCTACAGCGACCCCAGCCGACGCCTCAGCTTCCAGGCCCTGCTGATGCCCGACGGGCGGATCAGCCTGCGCTATAAGAGCGTCGGGCCGCTGGCCGATAGCGAGAGCGCAAGCGCGGGGATCCAGCACAATCTATCCGAGCTGCAGAGCCTCGGCTGCAAAGAGGGGCTCCTGGTTGACGATGGCCTGACCATCGAGCTCAGGCCGCAGGTGCCCGGGACGATGTGGCTGACCCTCGAGAAGGCCGACGGCAGCATCGCGCCGAACGCCCAGGTCGGCGTGCCCGTGACGGTGCAGTGGATCTCGGCGCGGCCATTCGAGCAGCGCTTCAGCGGGGTGGTCGAGCTGCTGAGCAATGACCCCTCGCTGCCGAGGGCCCGCTTCACCGTGCGGCTGCGCACAAGCGCCGCGCCCCACACGCTCTATGTGAGCCAGCTCAGTACACGCTAGGTGCTCGCAAGCCATGCTTGCGGCACTGGGAAAGACGGAAAAGGGTTTTTCAGGGAGGGCCAGGCCCTCCCTGCGACCCTCCTGAAGCCGTCAAATGAGCTTGGACAGGGTTTTCAGGTAGGGCGAAGCCCTCACCGAAACCCCGCCCCTGGCTTGGTAGAGGGCGTGATCTGCAACAGCGCCCGCGCTGGTGGCGTCATACGGTCAGTTCGCCCGCGGGGGCGAGGCGGCCGGGTGGGGGCGGGCCCCACGCTTGTGCGGGACAGTGATGACGAGCTACACGGACACGGTGTTCGCGCCGATCGACCGCGACCTCGCCCTCGAGCGAGTGGCGGGCGGCAATGAGACCGAGGTCTACCGCAGCGACGACGGGCGCTTCGTCGCCAAGCTGAAGGGCGAGCTGGGCGGCAGCCGCGACCAGGCTATCGCCGAGGCGCGCAGTATGCGCAGCGCGGCAGAGGCCTTCGCCGACTGCCTCGGCCCTACCTACGCCATCCCCAGCCACTACCTGCTTTCGCGCGAGAGCAGCGGCCGCACCCAGGTGCTGGTGCTGCAGCCCTTCCTGCACGACGCCCGCCCGCTCTCCAGCCTGGACTACCGGGCTATGTCACCTGAGCAGCGCCGAGCCCTGGGCCGCCACCTGCTGGCGATCATCAGGCGCGCCAAGGCGATGTACAAAGAGACGGGCAATATGCCCGACCTGTACGGGCGCACGAGCTCGAGCCACGAGGAG
Organism: uncultured Oscillochloris sp.; assembly: GCA_964555675.1. Classification (GTDB taxonomy): domain Bacteria; phylum Chloroflexota; class Chloroflexia; order Chloroflexales; family Chloroflexaceae; genus CAIWXH01. Next base: position 36,763 of record CAZKTU010000031.1, on the reverse strand, counting down.
CGCCGGCGCAATCGCTCGCTACTGAATCTGCCGCGCCGCATGTGGAGCTTCCTGGTCGAGCGGACCCTGCTGCGCTCGCATAACCTGCTGCTGACCTCCGACCCGGCCCGGCCGGTGGCCCTGGTGGACTATGACTTCGTGCGTCAGAGCCGGCTCTACAAGCAGGTCTATTACCTGGTGCGCAAGGTGCTCTTCTACAGGGACCGGCTGGCGATCAGGCTGACCCTGGGGGTCTAGGGCTCGATAGCGCCCTCGGCGCGCAGGGCGGCGATGCGCTCGTCGTCATAACCGAGCAGGTCGCGCAGCACCGCCTCGCTGTGCTGGCCGAGCCGCGGGGGCGCCGAGCGAATCGTCAGAGGCGTGGCGCTGAGCCGCGGGGCCGGGCCGACGAGGCGGACGGTCTCGCCGCGGTCGTCGGCGATCTCGCGGACCATCTGGCGCGCGACGGCCTGGGGATCGGCTAGGGCGGTGGGCACGTCGTTGACGGGGGCGCAGGGCACGCCGGCGGCGTGGAGGATGTGCTCCCAATCGGCGATCGTGCGCGCGGCCATGAGCTCCTCGATCAGCGGCACCAGCTCGGCGCGGTTCGCCACGCGGGCGGGGTTGGTGGCGAAGCGGGGGTCGGCGGGCCACTCGGGGCGGCCGAGGGCGTCGCAGAAGCGGGCGAACTGCCCGTCGTTGCCCACGGCCACCATCAGATAGCCGTCTGCGGCGCGGAAGGGCTGGTAGGGCACGATCGTGCTGTGGCCATTGCCGTAGCGGCGGGGCGGGTGGCCCGAGACCAGGTAGGCCGAGCCGACGTTGGCCAGCCAGCTTAGCTGCACGTCGAAGAGGGCCAGATCGATCAGCTGGCCCGCGCCGCTGCGCTCGCGGTGGTGCAGGGCGGCCAGGATGCTGGCGGCGGCGTAGAGACCCGCGGTGATATCCACCACGGCCACGCCGACCTTCTGGGGCTCGCCGTCCGCCTCGCCAGTGATGCTCATCAGGCCCGCCTGGGCCTGGATGACCGTGTCGTAGCCCGGCCGCGCGGCATAAGGCCCGGTCTGGCCGTAGCCGGTGAGGGCGCAGTAGATCAGGCCGGGGTTGGCGGCGCGCAGCTCGTCATAGCCGAGCCCGAGCGCGGCCATGGTACCCAGCTTGAAGTTCTCGATCAGGACGTCGGCCCGAGCGGCCAGCTCGCGTAGCACGGCCCGGCCGCCAGGGGTTTTGAGGTCGAGGGCCAGGCTCTCTTTGTTGCGATTGACCCCGACGAAGTAGGCGCTCTGGCCGCCCGGGGTGAAGGGCGGGCCCCACTCGCGGGTCTCGTCGCCGCGCCCGGGCTGCTCGACCTTGACGATGCGGGCGCCCATGTCGCCGAGCAGCTGGGTGGCGTAGGGCCCGGCGAGGACCCGGCTGAGGTCGAGGACGAGCAGATCGTCGAGGGCGCCGGCCATAACAACTCCTTGCGGCCAGGTACCGCGCTGGGTCGGGGCAGGCTCGCCCCAGGCCCCTATGATACCGCGGGCCGCGGCGGCGTGGTATCATGGCGCCCTATGAGCGCCAACCCACTTGACCGACCGATCAGGGTCGCCATGCTCGCCCGGGTCGTCTTCCCGCTCCACGGCTACGGCGGGATCGAGCGCCACGTCTTCCACCTGGTGACCCACCTGACGCGCCTCGGGGCCGCGGTGACCCTCTTCGTGCAGGAGGTCGACGCGGCCAGGCGCACAGCCGACGACGCCGCGACCCGCACGGTGACGACCGGCCTCGAGCGGGTGGTCTACCTGCGCTACGACTATACCTCGCCCGCCCTGCCGCCCAACGGCATCCTCGGGCGCCAGATCAACTACCCCTGGTACACCTGGCAGCTGGGCCGGCGGGCCGCCGCCGGGGTGCGCGCGGGCGCCTTCGACGTGGTCCACAGCCAGGGCCTGTGCGCGACGGGCTACGGGGCGATCCGTGCCCGCGACCCGCTGCTGCGCCAGGTGCCGTTTGTGGCGAACCCCCACGGTATGGAGGAGTTTCGCACCCCCGACCGGCGCAAGTGGCTAGCCTACGCGCCCTTCAGGGCGCTCTACGCCTATGGGCACCGCGCGGCCGACCGGGCCATCGCCACCGACGACTGCACCAAAGACGACCTGCCGCGCTACCTGGGGGTCGACCCGCGACGCGTGGCGGTCATCCCCTCGGCGATCGACGTCGACGAGTGCCTGGGCCACGTGCGCCCCGCGCTACGGGCCGAGCTGCGGGCGCGCCTGGGGCTCGACGCGGCCGACCTGGCCCTGATGAGCGTCGGGCGCCTCGAGCGCAACAAGGGCTTCCACGTGCTGATCGAGGCCCTGGCCCGCCTGCGGGGCGAGCTGCCGCCGCGCTGGCGCTGGCTGCTGATCGGCAACGGCAAAGAGCGCGCGGCCCTCGAAGCCCAGGCCCACCAGGCGGGCATCGCCGAGCACGTGAGCTTCGTCGGCAGGCTCGACGACGACGAGCTGCACAGCCTCTACGAAGAGGTCGACCTGGTGGTCCACCCGACCCTGTATGAAGGCTCCTCGCTGGTCACGCTAGAAGGCATGGTACACCGTAAGCCGATGGTAGCCTCGGCGGCGGGCGGTATCCCCGACAAGGTCTTCGACGGACGCAACGGCTACCTGGTGCGCCCGGGCGACGTGGACGACCTGGCGGCGAAGCTGCGCCTGGCCCTGGCTCAGCGCGAACGCTGGCCCGCCTGGGGCGAGGAGAGCGTGCGCATCGTACGCAGCACCTTCCACTGGCCGGTGGTGGCCCGCAAGACGATGGAGCTCTACGCCGAACTGCTGGCCGCGCCCGAGCACCAGGCGCGACCGCTCGCCTGAAGGGAGGCCCCGATGCTGCGCCGAGCACTGCTGATCTGCTGCGCCCTGGCCCTCGTGGCCGGCGGGGTCGCCCTGAGCCAGGGCGTCAGACGAACCTACCTGCCCCAGGTGCAGCGCCCGGCCACAGGGCCAACGCTGGGCGGCTGCGCCGTCTTCCCGGCCGACAACGCCTGGAACCGCGACGTCTCGCGCGACCCGGTGGACCCGCGCTCGGACGCCTACATCGCGGCGATCAGCGCCGGGGGCGATCGCTTCCTGCACGCCGACTTCGGCGCAAACCCCGCCTACGGCATCCCCTATGTGGTCGTGCCGAGCAGCCAGCCGCCGGTGCCGATCAGCTTTGTGGAGTACGGCGACGAGAGCGACCCGGGGCCCTACCCGGTGCCGCCCGACGCCCCGGTCGAGGCCGGCAGCGACCGCCACGTGCTGGTGCTGCGCCAGGGCGAGTGCATGCTCTACGAGCTCTACCACGCGCGCAAGGTCGGCGCGGGGTGGGAGGCCGGCTCGGGCGCGGTGTGGAACCTGGGCTCGAACGCGCTGCGCCCCGAGGGCTGGACCTCGGCGGACGCGGCGGGGCTGCCCATCCTGCCGGGCCTGGCCCGCTACGACGAAGCCGAGGCCGGGGCGATTCTGCACGCGCTACGCTTCACGGTCTGGCGCTCGCAGCGGGCCTACATCCATCCGGCCACCCACGCCGCGGGGGCCACCGACGACCAGAACTACCCGCCCATGGGTCTGCGCCTGCGCCTGAAGGCCGACTACGATATCACAGGCTTCACGGGGCACGCGCGGGTCATCCTCGAGGCCCTGCGGCGCTACGGCATGATCGTCGCCGACAACGGCACCAGCTGGTACATCAGCGGGGCCACCGACGCGCGCTGGAACGACGAGGACCTGGACCAGCTCAAGGGCGTGCCGGGCAGCGCGTTCGAGGTGGTGACCAGCGGGCCGGTGATCCGACCCTAGCGGAGAGGGGAACGATTGAGCGCCGGCTTCGACAGGCTCAGCCGGCGGTGGATAGTGTGTGAGACGTGAGTGGTGAGGACACATTGATGAGCGGTAGCGAGCAGAGCCCGCCGGTCTTGAAGCTGGTGGCCATCGGCGGGGGGGGCGGGGTAAGCCAGGTGCTTTTGGGGGCGCGGCCCTATTTCGGCGGCCTGACGGGGGTGATCGCGGTGACGGACACGGGGCGCAGCACCGGCACGGCCCGCGCTGTCGCCGACATGCCCGCCCCGGGCGACCTGCGCAACACGCTGGCCGCCCTGGCCCGCGACCCCGACTCGCTGCTGGCCCGGCTCATGCAGCAGCGCATCAGCTCGCCGGCGGTGCCCCTGCTCGACGGCATGGCCTTCGGCAACCTGATGATCGCCGCCCTGACCCAGATGACCGGCGACTTCGCCGAGGCGATCGAGGCGGCCAGCCTGATGCTGGGCGCGACGGCGCGCATCCTGCCGGTCTCGAAGGTGAACACGCACCTCTGCGCCGAGCGCGAGGACGGGAGCATCGCCGAGAACGAACTGGCCGTGCGGGCACTGAACCAGGCCCCGATCAGCCGGCTCTTTCTCAGCCCGCCGGCCGCGCCCGCCAACCCCGCCGCGCTCCAGGCGATCGCCCAGGCCGACGTGGTGGCGATCGGCCCGGGCAGCTTCTTCACCTCGGTGCTGGCGACCCTGCTCTTCGAGGGTATGGCCGAGGCCCTGCGCCAGACCAGGGCGAGTGTGATCTTCATCTGCAATACGACCACTCAGCCGGGCCAGACCGACGGCCTAGGGGTGCTCGACCATGTGCGGCGCATCGTCGAGCTGCTTGGCCCCGGCACCCTCGACGCGGCCCTGATCAACCGCAGCGGGCAGATCGACCAGGGCGTCGCCGCGCAGTACGCCGCCGAGGGGCTGCACCTGCTGCACCCCGCCGACGACGAGCTGGCCGGCGTGGCCGCCCTCGGGGTGACGCCCCTGGTGCGCAACCTGGCCGAGGCGGGCGTGGGGAAGCGCACCCTCTGGAATAAGCAGGATACGATCAGGCACGACCCGACCCTGATCGGGCTCGCGCTGCTCAAGCTGGCCCTGGACCGGGAGCGCTAAATGCTCGCAAGCCATGCTTGCGGCACGCCGTAGGACGAAAAAGAGGTTTTCAGCTTCTGGTTGGAAGCGCTGCTGCACACCTCCCTAGCCCACAGCCTTGCGCAGAAACCAGGTGACGCGATTGATCGTCGCGCCGGCCGCCTTGCTGTAGAAGCCGACGGGCCCCACCCAGCCGATCTCGATCTCGGCGAAGCCCTGCTCGTGGAGGTCGGCCAGACAGCGCAGCAGCAGGGCCTTGCCGAGGCCGGCGCCGCGTAGGGCTGGGTCGGTGCCGGTGGGCCCGAAGGTGCCGGGCAGGCCGCTGACGCTGTGGCAGGCGAAGCCGCCGATCTGCGCGCCGCGCACGGCGAGGAAGACGGCGGGCGGAGTGGCGGCGAGGGCGGCGCGGGCCTCCCAGACCCACAGCTCGCCAAAGTGCTCGCGCACCCAGGCCGACAGCGCCGGCTCGTCGCCCGGCTCGCCCCGGCGCAGGGCCCAGCCGGTGGCGGCCAGACGCTCGTCGTCGGCGGGGGTCCACCAGGACCGACCGGCGAGGGCGACGCTCATGTTGACGGCGTCGCCGGCCCGCGCGTAGCCGCGGCGCTCGAAGAGGCAGAGGGCGGCGGTGTCGCGCGGGTCGAGCCCGGGCCACAGGTAGTTCGGCGCCAGGCGGCCGACCCACAGCTCGGACACGGCGGCGGCCGTAAGGCGGGCCTCGAGCTCGTCCATGAGGCGCGTCCCCAGGCGGCGGCCGCGCAGCTCGGGGGCGACCAGCAGCAGGCGGGGGCCGCCCATCAGGCCGTCGGGGGTGGCCCGAGTGCCGCCGAGGGCGACGCCGGCGAGGCGCGGTCCGTCCCACAGGGCCAGCTGAAGCTCGGGCCTGAGGTCGGGCTCATCGAGCAGCAAGCGTCGCAGAGTCTCGGACGAAAGGCGGTCGCGCAGGCCGCGCCGGCAGAGCTCCTCGAGAGCGGGCAGGTCGCCGGCGATAAGCTCGCTAATCTCCACAGGTCACCTCATAGGCTCAAAACGGCTCCTGGCATTATCCAAGATTAGGCGCCCCGTAACACTCCGTCCCATGGCGGCGCGGTGTAAGCCGGCCGCCCCCGGCAGAGGGTCGCCCCGAGGCGCAGGTCGGGGTCGAGGATGAGGAGATCGGCGTCGTAGCCGGGCCGCAGAGCGCCCTTGCGACCCGCCGCGCCGGCGGAGCGAGCAGGGTTGATCGTCAGGGCGGCGACGGCGTCGGGCAGATCGAGAGCGAGCTCGCGCACCAGCAGGCGCAGGGCCTGATCCATGGTCAGGATCGAGCCGGCGAGAGTGCCGTCGGCCAGGCGGGCGACGCCGCCAGCCACGTGCGCCTGCTGGCCGCCAAAGCTGAAGCGCCCCTCGCGCAGGCCGGCACAGGCGAGGGCGTCCGTGACGATTACGACCCGGGCTGGGCCGAGAGAGCGCAGCAGCACGCGCATGGCCGCGGGGTGGACGTGGATGCCGTCGGCGATCAGCTCGCCCATAACTGCGTCATGCTCGACGATGGCGCCAAGCGGCCCCGGCTCGCGGTGGAGGAGCGGGCGCATGGCGTTGAAGCAGTGAGTCGCGTGAGTGATGCCGAGGGGAATGGCGGCGCGAGCCTGCTCGTAGCTGGAGTCGGTATGGCCGATGCTCACGGTCACCCCGGCGGCGACGAGGCGGCGGATGAGCGCCTCGGCTCCGGGCAACTCGGGGGCCAGGGTAACGATGCGCAGCAGTCCCGCCGCAAGCGCGAGGACGCGCTCGGTCTCGGCCGGGTCGGGCGCCCGCAGCCACGCGAGGGGGTGAGCGCCCCGGCGGGCCGCGCTGATGTACGGCCCCTCGAGGTGGATGCCGAGCAGCTCGGCGCCGGGGCCGGGGGCGCGGACCGCCGCGACGGCCGCGGCCAACTGGACTTCGGGCGGGCCGCCGGGAGCGCCGACTACGCCGGCGAGGAAGGCGGTAACGCCGGTGGAGGGAGCCCAGGCCGCGTAGGCCCGGATCTCGGCAGGGTCGGCGGTGTGCAGACTGAAGCCCCCGCCGCCGTGAGTATGCACATCGACGAAGCCGGGGACAACGATAGCGCCGCCGAGGTCGAGGGTGCGGGCGCCCAGCGTGGGGTGAGCCTCGGCGGCGACGATGCGCCCACCCGCGAGCAGCAGTCCGCCCCGCCGCGCCCCGTCGGCGTCGATGAGCAGCCCGTTGATCAGCTGCAAGGGCGCGGCGGCGCTCATGGCGCGCGGCCATCCGCCGCGCCCGGCGGATTGAGCAGCCGGCGGGCCAGCACGAGGGCCCCGCGGGCCGGGTCATCGACATAGGTCATGGGCGACCATGCGGGGCCGAGTCGCTCGTCGAGCCGGGCGCGTAGGTAGGGGCTGGAGCCCAGCAGCCCACCGCCCAAGGCGACGGCGCCGCCGGCAAGGCCGAGGCGGCGGGCGGCCGTGACGCCCATATGAGCCAGGGCGGCGGCCGACTCGTCGAGCAGGGCGCGGGCCTGGGGGTCGCCCGCCTCGGCCAGGGCGACCACAGGGGCGGCGAGAGCCGCGATGGCGGCGGGGGCGGTGTCGCCGGTGTAGACCCGGGCGACGAGGCCGTCGGCGTCGGGCAGGTCATAGTGGGCGAGGACGGCCCGCAGCAGCCGCTCGGCGTCGGCGCGCCCATCGGCGGCCTGGGTAGCCAGGCGCAGAGCCCGGCGGGCCAGGTCGTAGCCGCTGCCCTCGTCGCCGAGCAGAAAGCCCCAGCCCCCGACCTTGACGGAGGCGCCGCCCGGCGCGCGGCCCAGACAGGCTGAGCCCGTGCCCGCGATCAGCGCCAGGCCCCAGCCGGCGGGAGCGCCGGCGGCCAGGACGAGCTCGATATCAGTGACCACGGCGCAGGGGGCGCCGCCGAAGGCTCCGGCGGCCCAGCCGGCCACCTGCCCGCGCTGCTCGGCGCGGCCCACGCCCGCCAGCCCGAGACAGACGGCGAGCGGCTGAGCGCCGGCGGCGGCGGCCCTCAGCGCGGCGGCGGCGGCAGCGCTCACGGCGGCGGCGACGCCTGCGAGGCCGACCACCTGCACGTTGCTCGAGCCGGCGGCGCCCACGCCGAGCACACGTAGGTCGCGATCGGCGACGAGGGCGCGGGTCTTGGAGCCGCCCCCGTCCACGCCGAGCAGCAGCTCTGCGGCGCCCATCAGTGGGCCTGCGCGCCGCCGGCGAGGGCCTGGCGCACGTGGCCGCCGCTCGCTGACAGGCGGGCCCTGGCCTCGGCGACGCCAACCCCGGCCAGCGCCATGACCAGGGCGGTCTTGAGGTCGCCGGCCTCGGCCAGGATGGCGGCTGCCGCCTCGGGCTCGAGGCCGCTCACGGCGACGACGATGCTCATCGAGCGGCGGCGCAGCTTCTCGTTGAGCGGCTGCAAGTCGACCATCAGGTTGCCGTAGGTCTTGCCCAGGCGCACCATCACGGTCGTGCTGAGGCTGTTGAGCACGAGCTTCTGGGCCGTGCCGGCCTTCATGCGAGTCGAGCCAGCGATCACCTCGGGGCCGACCAGGGGCGCGATCACGGTGTCGACGGCATCGGAGAGGGGCGAGGGGTGCGAGCATGTGACCCCGGCGGTGTAGGCGCCACGACGTCTGGCCTCGGCGACGGCGCCGAGCACATAGGGCGTGCGCCCCGAGGCCGCGATGCCGACCAGCGTGTCGTCCGGCCCAACCCCGACGGCGACGACATCGCGCCGCCCGTTCTCGGGGTCGTCCTCGACGGCCTCGACGGCGCGAGTGAGAGCGGCGGGGCCTCCGGCGATCAGGCCGAGCACCAGGTCGGGCGGAGTGCTGTAGGTGGGTGGACACTCGGCGGCATCAAGGACGCCCAGGCGGCCGGAGGTGCCCGCGCCAACGTAGATCAGCCGCCCGCCACGCTCCATTCCGGCGACAGCCCGCTCGGCCACGGCGGCGATGGCGTCGCCAACAGCGGCCACGGCCGGCGCCACCCTGGCGTCCTCGGCATTGATCAGCGCAACAATGGCGCGGGCGCTCATGCGGTCGATCTCGGCTGAGGCGGGATTGTTCGCCTCGGTCAGCGGCGTATAGGGCTGGTTCACCATGATTCCTACCTGTTAGGGGCGCACCGGTGAGCTAACGCCCTGCGCAAGCACGATACGCCGCGGGGGTTCGAGCGGGGCGTGGGCGACGCCGGCGATCAGGGCGCGATAGTTCCGGCCCGGGGTGATCGCGCCCAGCACGACGGGCTCGCGGGCGCCGGTGGCGCCGGTCAGGTTGGCGGGCCAGCCGTGGAGAGCGGCGTAACCGAGGACGGCGAAGGCCACAGCCTCTTTGGCGTCGGGGTCGAGGCCGAACTCGTCGGCCGAGCGCACCGCCGCGCCCGGCATAGCCGCGGCGAGCATGGCGCGCAGGGTCGGGTTGCGCGCCCCGCCCCCGCTGAGCACCACCTCGTCGACGGGGCCGCAGAAACGCTCGTAGGCCTCGGAGATGCTCCAGGCCGTCAGGGCCGTGAGCGTCGCCAGAGCGTCCTCGGGCCGCAGGCCGGCCGCCAGGGCCGCCTCGGCCATAGCGCGGGCCTCGGCGGGGCCGAATAGCTCGCGCCCGGTCGAGCGGGGCGGGGCGGCCACGAGGAAGGGGTGAGCCAGCCAGTCGGCCAGGAGCGCCTCGTCGACGCGGCCAGCCGCGGCCATACGACCATCTTCGTCGTACGCGCGGGCGCCGGCGGTGAAGTAGCGTACAGCCTCGTCGATCAGCACGTTACCCGGGCCCGTGTCGAAGGCGCGGGGCGGCGCGCCGGGGGCCAGGTAGGTCACGTTGCCGATCCCGCCGATGTTCTGCACGGCGCGCCGCAGGCGCGGGTCGGCGAAGAGCAGAGCGTCGAGGTAGGGCACCAGGGGCGCGCCCTGGCCGCCCGCGGCCACGTCGGCGGGGCGGAAGTCGGCGGCCACCGTGCGGCCGGTGCGGGCCGCGATTACGGCGGGGGCGCCGATCTGCAGGGTCGAGCGCACCTCGCCGGGGCGCACCGCGTGCCAGACCGTCTGGCCGTGCGAGGCGAGCAGGTCGATGTCGTCCGGCGCGAGGCCGGCGCTGGCGACCACCGCGAGGGCAGCCTCGGCGAACGCCTCGCCGACCAGGGCCCCGACCTGACAGACCTCGGCGGTGCTGCCCTGACGAGGCGGCAGTAGGCCCCTGATCCGCTCGCGCAGGGTCTCGTCGTACGGGGTCATGGCGAACGCCCGCACGGCGAGCCGGAGCGTGCCGGGCTCGTCCGTCGGCGCGAGCTCGACCAGGGCCGCGTCGATCGCGTCGAGCGAGGTACCGGACATCAGGCCGACAACACGCATGGCTCGCTCCGCGCGCTCGCCGGAGGGTGAACTGCTCATAGCTCCACGGGCCGGCCGGCGGCGGCCGACTCCTCGATTGCGCAGAGGATGCGGGTGACGGCGACGCCATCCTCGCCGGTGGCGATCACGGGCGCGCCGCGGGTCACGGCGTCGACGAAGTAGGCGATGCTGTCGAGGACGAAGCCGGTGAGGTGCTCGCCGACGGGCGGTGCCAACAGGTCGGGCCAGGCGGCCCGTTCGGCGGTGTAGAGCTCGAGGGCACGGTTGTGGGAGCCATCGATATTGATCGCGCCGGCGCTGCCCAAAATCTCCAGCTTCAGGTCCTTCAGCGTGGGGTGGCTGCGCGGCAAGATCCAGGCGTGCTCGAAGACGGCCACGGCGCCGCCGCGGAACTCGACCGTGGCCACGTGGAAGTCGGCGGTGTCGACACCCATGGCCCGCAGGACGCCATCGCGGCGCACGGCATAGACCCGGGCGGGCTCGTCGGCGAGCATCCAGCGCACCACGTCGACCATGTGGCTGGCGAGAAACCAGAGGGCCGACGAGCGCCCCGACCAGCGCAGCATCTCGGTCGGCACAAACGTAGTGTTGCTGAGCCGCGCGTAGACGTAGCTGGGCGTCCCGATCTCGCCGCGCCTGATGGCGTCGCGGGCCTGCAACATGGGCGGGTTGACCCGGTTGTGGAAATCGACCATCAGGGTCACGCCGGCCGCGCGGGCGGCCGCCACGATCGCCTCGGCGTCCTCGACCGTGGTGGCCAGGGGCTTCTCGACGAGCAGGGCCTTGCCGGCGCGGGCGCAGGCCACGGCCACCTCGCGGTGCAGGTGGTCGGGCGTCGCCACCGAGACGGCCCGCACCGCCGGGTCGGCCAGGACCTCGTCGAGCCGATCCGTGGCGTAGCGAGCCCCATAGCGCTCGGCGATCTGCCGCGCCCGCGCCAGGTCGAGGTCGCACACGGCCACCAACTCGGCCGCGTGGTGGCGGCTGTAGGCCTGGGCGTGTCGCTCGCCGAAGACCCCCGCGCCGATCAAAGCGAATCCTGTGCGCTCCATTGAGGCCTCCCTGTGGGCAGAGTACACGCCGTCGCTCACCCCTTCACCGCACCCATGCGCACGCCCTCGAGAAACTGGCGCTGGAAGGCGAAGAAGAAAACGATCATCGGCAGGGCGGCGAGGGCCGCGCCGGCGAAGATCACGCCGTAGTCGGTGGCGAACTCGCCCTGGAGATTGGCGACGCCCACCGTAAGGGTGTAGTTCTGGGGGCGGGTCAGGGCGATCAGGGGCCAGAGGAAGTCGTTCCAGTGACGCACGAAGGTGAAGATCGCCAGGGCGCCGAGGGCGGGCCGCGAGAGCGGCAGGATGATGCTCCAGAAGACCTGCCATTCGCTCGCCCCATCCATGCGCGCAGCCTCCTCGAGCTCGGAGGGCAGGGTCTGGATGTACTGGCGCATCAGGAAGATGCCGAAGGCATTGGCCGTGCCGGGCAGGATGATCGCGAGCAGGTTGTCGATCAGGCCCAGCCGGTTGGTCACGATATAGAGCGGGATCACCGTCACGTGGATGGGGATCATCAGCGTGCTCAGCATCAGCCAGAAGATCACCTCGCGGCCCGGGAAGCGCCGCTTGGCGAAGGCGTAGCCGGCCATGCTGTCGAAGAGCACGTGCCAGATGGTGATGGCGAGGGCGACGATCAGGCTGTTGAACATCCAGTTGCGGTAGTAGACATTGCCCTCGAGCAGCCGCCGGAAGTTATCCAGGCTCCAGGCCGGCCAGAGGATGGGGGTCAGGGGCGGGTTCGAGGTGATCGGGGTCAGGGCGTTGACGAACAGCCAGTACATCGGGAAGAGGGCGATCACCGAGGTGATGATCAGCACAGCCCAGCCGGCGATCGGCAACCCGCCGCGCCTGCCGCGCGCCCCACGCGCGATCTGCGTTGCCGCCATTTCAGTACTCCACATCGCTGCGCAAGGCGCGGAACTGGACCACCGCCACGGCGGCGATCATCAGGAAGAGCACGAAGGCCTGGGCCGAGGCGACGCCGAAGTCGAGCTCTTTGAAGCCGTTGGTGTAGATCTGGGTGACGATGGTCTGGGTGCTGTTGCCGACGCCGCTGGGCACCATGGCGTAGACCCGATCGAAGACCTCGAAGCTGGCGATCGTGTAGAGCACCACCAGGTAGAGCGTGGTCGACTTGATCAGGGGCACGGTGATGCTCCACCAGCGCCTGATCGGCCCGGCCCCGTCGAGCTCGGCGGCCTCGTAGTACTCGGCGGGGATGCTCCCCATGGCCGCGCTGAAGAGCACCACGGCCGTGGCCGGCATGGTCAGCACCGCCGAAAGGGTCACGCTGCCCAGGGCGATATCGGGGTTCGAGAGCCAGCGCACCGGCTCGAGGCCGACGCTGCGCAGCACCCAGTTGGCGAAGCCCCACTGGGCGTTGAAGATGTAGCGCCAGGTCATCCCGATGATCAGGGCCGAGGTGACCGCCGGCAGGTAGTAGGCCGCCCGGAAGACGGTCTTGAGCCGGTTCGAGAGGGGCTGGATCAGACTTGCGAGCACCAGCCCGAAGAAGATCGCCGCCGTGACCGTGAACACGCTGTAGATCAGGGTGTTCTGGATGGCGATCAGGAAGACGCCGCGCTGCTGGGTGAAGGCGTCGACGTAGTTCTCGTACCAGGGGTCCTGCCAGCGCCCGCCGCGGGCCAGGCTGAAGCGCTGGAACGAAATAATGAACGACCAGAGCACCGGGATGAGCATGAAGAGGGCGAAGGTGATCAGGCTGGGCAGCACAAAGAGGTAGCTCCAGCCGTGCTTGCGCGCGAAGCGCCGCAGCCCCCCGAGGGCGCCATGCTCTCGCCCCCGGTCGGTCGTAGGCTCGGCCTTATCCACTGTTGTCACAGGGCGCACCTCCGTGTCGGGCCGCCGAGCGCCGACGGCGGCCGGGCGCGGGCCCCGGCCGTCCGCCGTCGGCGCTTACCGCCTCGCTGCGGACGCTACTCGCTCTCGGCCAGCAGCTCATTAACGTCGGGGGCGATCTCGGTCATCGCTTCCTCGGCGGTCTGCTCGCCGAAGATCACATTCTGCAGGGCCGGGTGGACCAGACGGGTGAACTCCGACCAGGGCCGGATGATCGGCGTGACGTACATATACTCGACGAGGGGCAGGAAGTTATCGAGGGGCGGGGCCACCTGCACCGACTGGCGTGCGCCGGGGGCCAGGTAGAACCCGACCGGCGCGGTCTCGCTCGGGGGTACGTCCTCCTGCACCGCCGCGCTGGTGAGGTAGCGGGCCAGGTCCATGCCGGCCTGCTTGCGCGCCGCGTCGTCGGTCTCGACCACGGCGATCAGGCCCACGGCGCCGACCGTGACGGTGTTGCCGTTGACGCTGGGGATGGGGTAGATCTCGAAGTTCACGCCGTCGGCGCGGAACTGGGCGGCGGGCCCGGTGGCGTCGACGATCATGGCGATCTGCTTATTGGTGAAGCCGCCCTTCACGTCGGCGTCGGCCATCGCCCCGAAGTCGGGGGGCGTGACCTTATGGACCAGGGCCAGGTCGGCGTAGCGCTGGATGGCCGCCGTCGCCTCGGGCGTGTCGAGGCCGAACTTGGTGTTCTCTTCGACCAGGGGCAACACACTGTCCGACTCGTTCATGAACAGGCCCCAGGTGTTGACCACGCCGGGGTCGACGAAGCCGGCCCAGCCGTAGACCTGCTCGCCGTTCTCGCGGGTGAAGGTCAGGGCCTTGGCGGTCTCGACGAACTGATCCCAGGTCCAGTCCTTCGGGGGCAGGGCCACGCCCTTCTCGGCGAAGACGTCGGTGTTGAGGTACATGCCCATGGGCACGACCCAGAGGGGCCAGGCGTAGGCCATGCCGTCGCCCGTGACGCGCACGCGGTCGAGCACGTTGGGGTAGTAGTCAGCCTTGTCGGCCTCGGTCATATAGTCGTCGATCGGAGCCACCAGGCCCTCGGCGGCGAAGGCCAGCAGGCGGTCCGAGGGCAGGCGCAGCACATCGACGCCCTGGCCGCCCTGCACGGCGGTGTTGAGCTTGGTGAAGCCCTCGTCATTCGGCGGGTAGCCGATCAGCTCGACGTCGATGCCGGGGTTGGCCTCTTCGAACTTGGCCACGGCCTGCTCCATCGGCGTGGCAAACTGGTTGCCCGGGGTGAAGCCGAGCACCCAGTAGCTCAGGGTGCCCTGGTAGCCGCTGCTGCTGACGCGGATGTCATCCTCGGCGCCGGCGGCGGGCGCCTCGGTGGCGGCGGGTGCTGCGGGCGCCGCGGTGGCGGCGGGCGCCTCGGTGGCGGCGGGTGCTTGTGTGGGCTGCTCGGCAGCCGGGGCGGCCGTGGGCTCGGCGGGCGGCGAGGTGGGCTGCGCGGCGGGTGCGCCTCCACAGGCGGCCAACAGCAGGGTTGACACCAGGGCGAGCAGGAGCGCGACGGACAGTCGACGGTGCATGGGTCCTCCTAGAGTATCTTCCGCGACCTTCGGAACCGTGCGACTCCGGCGGGGGCCGGAGCGCGGGATGATAGCACGTGTATGCGTTGCTCAGCTAGGGCGCTCATCTCACCCTCCCCCCTGCACATGCAGGGCCGCCACGAGAGCGCGCAGGCTCACGGGCGGGTCGCCGTAGGTGCAAAGCGAGGCCGCGGCGCCGGGCAGCAGGGCCGTATCCTCAGGGCTGCGTGCGGCGACGTGGACGAGCGGACGGTGGTGCTCGGCCAGGGCTGCGACCAGGCGGGCCTGCGCGGGCGCCCAGGCGGCGTTGCGAGTCAGCAGTACGATCAGCTCGGCGCGGTCCGCCACGGCCAGAGCGGCGTCAAGCTCCGCCTCGGCGATCTGCTCGGAGATGCTCAGGAAGACGGCCTGCGGGAAGGCGGCGCCCACCAGGTCGCGCAGCAGGATCGAGCGCTCGGCGGCCTCCTCGGCGTTGTTGAAACGCGGCTGCCGGCACTCGAGCACGGCCAGGCGGACCCCGGAGGCAAGGGGCAGCAGGCCGCCCGGGTCGCGCACGGTCGTCCCGCGACGGGCTGCGTCGAACGCCACGGCGTCGAGCTCCGCCAGGATGTCCGGGGTGAGGGCCCCGGCGGGCGAGGGGGCGCCCAGGTCGTAGGCCGCGCGCAACGCGGCCAGGCGCCGCCCGGTCGCGGCCCCGTGCTCGGGGCTCAGGCGGCCATCGGCATAGGCCTCGGCGATGCTCCTGGCCACGGCCACCTGCGACTCCAGAGAGCCTAGTGGCACAGCAAGATCAGCGCCGGCCTGTAGGGCGAGCAGCGTGGCGGCGGCGCTGTCGTAGCGCTCGGCGATGGCGCGCATATCGAGGGCGTCGGTAAAAATCAGGCCGTCGAAGCCCAGGCGCCCGCGCAGAAGGTCCCGCAGCACGGGCGGCGCGAGGGTGGCCGGGCGCGGGTCGAGGGCGCGGAAGACCACATGGGCGCTCATCATCGCGGGGGCGCCGGCGCGGGCCGCCGCCGCAAAGGGCGCCAGCTCGATCTGGGCGAGCCGCTCGGCGCTATGCTCGACCACGGGCAGGGCGAGGTGCGAGTCGCGGCTGGTGTCGCCGTGGCCGGGGAAGTGCTTGACGCAGGCGATCACGCCGGCCTCGGCGTAGCCGCGCAGAGCAGCCTCCATGCAGACTGTCACGGTGGTGACCTCGGCGCCAAAGGCCCTGATACCGATCACCGGATTGGCGGGGTTGCTGTTGACGTCGACCACGGGCGCGAAGTTCAGGTTGACGCCGCAGGCCCGCAACTGGCGGCCGGTCAGGGCGGCGCAGGTCTGGGCGACGGCGGGATCGCCCGCGGCGGCCTGGGCCATCTGGCTCGGGGGGGTGACGAAGGGCGGGGGTAGCCGCGACACCGTGCCGCCCTCCTGGTCAACCCCAATCAGCAGCGGCGGCATCCCCTCGGCGGCGGCCCAGCCCTGCAGGGTGGCGCAGAGCTCGTGCAGCTGGGCCGGGGCGGCGATATTCGCCCCGAAGAGGATCACACCCGCGGCGCGGGTGCGGGCCAGGGCCGCCCGCAGCTCGGCGCCCGGCGTCGTGCCGGTGAAGCTCAGCAGCAGCGCCTGGCCGGCCAGCTCGCCGTTGGTCATCGCTCTACCTCGCGCACCAGGCGCGCCACAAAGCGGTAGCGGTCGCTTCTGTAGACCGACTGGACGTACTCGAAGGGGCGCGTGGCCGCGTCGAAGGTCGTGCGAGCCAGGGTCAGCACGGGGGTGCCGGCGACGATCTTCAGCAGCGGCAGCTCGTCGTCGACGGCCAGTCGGGCCTCAAACTCTTGAATAGCCTCGCTCGGGATGAGCCTGAAGCGCTCGCGCAGCAGCTCGTAGAGCGAGCCCTCCAGAGGCAGAGCCAGGAGCTCCTCCATGCCCGGGAAAGCGAAGTGAGCGCACTCGACGGCCATGGGCTCGTCGTCGACTAAGCGCAGGCGCGCGACGCAGAGCACGGGCGTCTCGGGCGGCAGGCGCAGGCAGCGGCTGACCACCGGCGGCGCGGGCATAAGCTCACGGCGTAGTAGGCGCGTGGCCGGGTGCAAGCCCCGCGCGCGCATGTCCTCGCTGAAGCTAGTCAGGGCCTGCAAGTTCTGGCTGATCTTCGGCTCGGCGACAAAGGTGCCCTTACCCACGGCCGTGTAGATCCGCCCCTCGCGGGTCAGCTCGAGCAGGGCACGCCGCGCCGTCATACGGCTGATGTCAAACTGCTCGCTTAGCTCGCGCTCGGACGGAATCCGACTGTGGGGCGTCAGAGTACCGTTGGCCACCTGATCCTCAAGTAGACGCTTGAGCTGCAGGTAGAACGGGACGGAGCTACCTTTGTCGATGCTCGTCATTGGGAACCCGTGTATACCATGGTGGTGTGGTATATACCACTATAGACTGCCCGAAGACGGCTGTCAAGAGGGCTCTTAACCTAAAGGTACTTCTCGCTGCGCAGCACCTCGGCGTCGACCGCGTAGACAATCACAGCGTAGTCGGCGAAATAGTGCCGGGCGACGTGCTCCATAATCCGTGCGGCGGTCTCGGCGCTCACCAGGGTCTCGATGCGCACATTCTGGCCCTCCCAGTCGATGCCCTGGAGGCCGCGCGTACCCTCGCCACGGGCCTCGCCGATGGTGTAACCGCGCGCGCCGAGCTGCCGCAGCTCGCGCAGCAGGCGATCCTCGAGAATAGCCTCGGCGATGATCGTGACGAGCTTCAGCTTCGTCGTCTGCATGGCTTACCCCTTTGTACGTGCCAGTCAGTAGAAAAGATTTGAGAGGGCGTAGTAGAGCGGGATGCCGATGGCGAGGTTGAACGGGAAGGTGATGGCGAGGGCGGCGGTCAGATAGTAGCTGGGGTTGGCCTGAGGCAGGGCGATGCGCACGGCGGCCGGCGCGGCGATATACGAGGCGCTGGCGGCCAGGGTGCCGAGGACCACCGCGCCGCCCGCCGAGAGGCCGGCGAGGCTGCCGAGCCAGAGACCGACGGTGCCATTGGCGATCGGCATCAGCACGCCGAAGGCGATCAGGAAGACGCCGACCTTGCGCAGATCGCGGAAGCGGCGCGCCGCCACCATGCCCATCTCGAGCAAGAAGAGGGTCAGGACGCCCTTGAACGGGTCGACGAAGAGGGGCGCGACCTGGGCCAGCCCGGCCTTGCCGCCGAGGGCCCCGATCACCAGGCCCCCGATCAGCAGCAGGATACTCTTGCCCGCCAGCAGCTCTCTGACCACCTCGCCCATGCTGCCGCCATGGCCGAGGGCCACCCGGGCGATGATCAGGGCGATCATGATCGCCGGCACCTCGAGGATGGCCACCAGGGTGGGCATAAAGCCCTCGTAGGGTATCTGCAAGGCCTCGAGGAAGGTCTGCACTGCGGCGAAGGTGACGGCCGAGACCGATCCATAGTGGGCGGCGAGGGCCGCGGCGTCGGCCACCTCGAAGCGGCCGAAGCGGCGCAGGATGACATAGGCCACGATAGGGATGGTCACACCCAGGGCCAGGGTAGCCAGGGCGGGCGCCCAGAAGCTGCCGAGGGAGGTCTCGGAGAGCTCGGCGCCGCCCTTGAGGCCGATGGCGAGGAGCAAGTAGATCGACAGACCGGTGTAGAGCTCCTCGGGGAAGCGCAGGTCGCTGCGGACGAGGGTGGCCACGACGCCGAGCACAAAGGCCAGGACCATGGGCGAGAGCAGGTTCAGTCGCACGAGGTCGATGATCTCCATTAGCCCCTCCCTTCATGCGGCGGACACAAAAAAAAGGGCCCAGAGGCGCGGGCGAACCGGCAGCACTCTGAGCCCCGGCGGCGTTGGGCCGCCACTGTCGTCAGTCGGCGGCGAGGGCGAGCTCGGGCTCCTCGGCGGTCGTCGGGATCGTCTCCCACTCCTGGTAGCCGGTCTCATACGCCTCGACGCCGAGGATCTCGGCGGCGATAAAGGCCGCCGTCTGGGGGTTGATGCGCCCGTTCTCGAGGCCCTCTTCGAGGGCGGCAAGGAGCTCAAAGCGGTCCATCTCTCGTCACCTCCACACCGTTGTTTCATGTGCTGGGCAGGCAGCGTAGACCCGCCCCGCAGCTGGTCAGTAGCAAGCAAATAATACACGCACACGGCTATCTTCGCAAGTGTAGTTTTTCTCGGGAGGAAAGCCCCACCGCCCGATATGCTATACTTAGGCGGTATGCCCGCTTCAGCGGCGGCGCGGAGGTGCAGCCCGTGACCACCCAGGACCCCGACGTTACGGTCATCCCGAGTGTGACCTTCAAGGTCGTCGAGCGTGATGAGCTCGAGAAGCCCTACAGGGTGATCATCGAGAATGACGACGTCACGCCCATGGACTTCGTCGTGCTGGTGCTGCGCGTCTTCTTCGGGCTCGGCTTCGACCAGGCCATGGGCGTGATGCTCACCGCCCACAACGAGGGCCGGGCCCACGTCTGCACACTGCCCTTCGAGGAGGCCCAGGAGCGCGTCTACAACGCGCACCACGCCGCCCGCGAGGAGGGCTACCCCCTGACGTTCTACCTTGAGCCCGATGAGTGAGGGGCGCCACGCCGCGCCTCGTCCTCTCTCCACGGAGTGATGCATGCCTCGGCCTCGTCTCGCCGCGATCGCCCTGCTCTGTCTGACTGTGCTCGCCGCCTGCGCCCCCACCCCGCCGCAGCCGGCCGCCGCCCTGCCCCCCACCGCCCCACCTCAGCCGACCGCCACCCCCCGCCCCACCCTCGCGCCTACGGCCACGCCGACCCCCACCTTCGCCGATGGCTCGTCAATCGCCGGGGTCGACGTCTCGGGCCTGAGCTTCGAGAAGGCCAGGGCCCTGGTCGAGCAGCGCCTCGCCGGCGCCCCTGGTGCAATCACGATCGAGGCGGGCCCGGTCTCGCAGCAGCTGGAGCCGGAGGCGATCAAGCTCAGCGTGCCCGTCGGCGAGCTGATTGCGCAGGCCCGCGCCGCCTTCGAGCGGGGCAGCCCGGCCGACGTGCCGGCGGTCGTCAGCTTCGACGAGGCGGCCCTGCGCGAGCAACTGGCCGGCCTGGCCGACGAGGTCACCGCCGGCTCGAGCATCAGCGTGCTCACCTCCACCGATGTGCTCTCACGCAGCTTCGCCTACGCGCCCGGCCTCGCCCTCGACATCGACGCCGCGGTCGAGCAGATCGGCGCGGAGCTGAGCGCCGCCACCGCGAGCGGCAAGCCCGTCGAGACGATCGCCCTCGAGCTGAGCGCGAGCGAGGCGCCGCCCCGCGTGCCCCTCGAGCGGCTGCGCGAGGAGTTGGCCTCTCTCGCCGACGAGCTGCCGGGGGTCGTGGGCCTGCACCTGATCGACCTCGAGACGGGCGAGAGCATCGGCCTGAACGACCGGAGCGTCTTCGCCGGCGCCAGCACGATCAAGACGGCGATCATGCTCAACCTGTACATCAACCTGTCGAGCTTCACCGAGCGGCAGAGCTTCTGGCTGAACGAGATGATCCGCTATAGCGACAATCTCTCGGCCAACGACCTGCTCGCCGCGGCCGTGGGCGGCCAGGGCACCGAGTACGCCTTCGAGGGCGCCGACGCGATGAGCACCATGCTCCAGGAGGAGCTGGGCCTGCGCCACACTTATCTCTACGTGCCCTACGAGACCAGCGACTACATCAAGCTCTACAAGCCCAAGTTCCGCTGCGGCCCCGCCGGCCCCGTCGGTGAGAAGCCCTACACCGAGATGGGGGCCTGCCTGCGCGCCGAGCCCGCCAGTATGGCCCGGCTCTACCTGCTGATCGACCAGTGCGCCAACGGCGAGGGCGAGCTGCTCGACAGGTTCGAGCGTCTCAGCCAGAAGCGCTGCCAGGAGATGCTCGACTGGCTCGCCAAGAACGCCGATAAGACGCGCATGGTCGCCGGCATCCCCGCGGGCGTGCGCGTCGAGCACAAGAGCGGCTGGATCGAAGATATGCAGGCCGACAACGGCATCGTAAGAAGCCCGGGCGGCGACTATATTCTCTCGGTCTACTACTTCAAGCCTCTCGACGGCAAGCGCGACTACTGGACCGACGAGGAGATGGCCCCCACCGTCGCGGCCTTCTCGCGCCTGGTATACACCGCCTACAACCCGGTCGAGCAGCCCTCGGCGAGGTGAGCCCGCGGCCCGCCCGAAAACACCCACGCAGCACACTCAGTGTGCTGAGACCCTACGGCTGCGGCACCAGGATGGTCGCCTGGAGCGAGGCGCGGTACCTGGCCCCGTCGGCCCCTACGCTGATCTGGCGCGGGGCCGCGTCGAAGAGGTAGACCAGCGTGCCCGGCTCGACCTGCGGCTCGCAGGCGCAGTCGCCGCGCGCCAGCTCGAGGAAGGCGTCGGCGAAGGCCTGATTGACCGCCGCCTCGCTCGAGCCGGCGGGCACGACGAGCTCGAGGTCGCGCACCACGAAGCTGCGCGCCACCACGACACTGGCCGTGGCCGTAGGCCCCGGGGCGGGCCCGGTCAGCAGCCCCGCGCCGAAGAGAGCCGCCGCCCCGAGGCCCAGGAGCAGCAGCAAGGCCCCGAGGCCCAAAATCCAGCCGCCCCGGCCCGAGCGCCGGGCAGCTGCGGGGGGCGCCGCAGCAGGGGCCTGCGCGGCTGGTCTTGGCTGTGTGGGCGCGGCGGGCGCAGGCTTTGGCGGGGCGGCCGGCGCCGCAGCAGGGGCCGGCGAGGCCACAGGGACGGTGGGGGCGGGCGTGGCCGGCGCCGGTTTCGGCGGGGCGGTAGGCGCCACAGCAGGGGGCGGCGCGGCGGGCGACGGCTGCGGCGGGGCAGGCGACGGCTGCGGCGGGGCAGGGGCGGCGGGCGGGGCCTGGGGCGCAGCCGAGGCCGCCGCGGCCTGAGACGTTGCCGCCCCGGCAGCGGTCAGCACCTGGCCCGCCTGCGCCGGCATCAGGGCCGCGCAGAAGTCGCCGATGCTCTGGAAGCGATCCTCCTGGCGCATCTGGAGCGCCCGGACGAGGGCGGCCTCGGTGCGCGCCGAGACGGCCGGGGCCAGGTCGCGCACCGGCGGGAAGACGAAGGGCGGATTCTGCTGCGGGTCGCGCCCGCTCAGCAGGTGGTGCAGAGTCGCGCCGAAGGCGTACACGTCGGAGAGCCGGGTGGCCATGCCCTGGTACTGCTCGGGCGGAGCATAGCCGGGCGTGCCGATCTGCGTGCCGCGGGCCTGGGGCTGAAAGACCTTGGCGATGCCGAAGTCGATCAGCTTGAGGGTGCCCGCGGATCGCTCGAGCATGATGTTCGACGGCTTCAGGTCGCGGTAGATCACACCCTCGCCGTGCAGATACTCGAGCACGTCGCAGATCTCTGCGGCCCAGGCCAGGACGCGCGCCTCGGGCTGGGGGCCCTCGCGCGAGACAATCTCGTCGAGGTCCTCGCCGGTGATGAAGTCCATCACCAGGTAGTGGCGGCCCTCGTCGTGGAACGAGGCGTAGACCCGCGGGATGCGCGGATGGCTGAGCACGCTCAGGGTCTGGGCCTCGGCCCCAAAGCGGGCCACGGCCTCGGCCCGCTCCTTGGGGTCGGTGAAGCGGTCGAGCATCTCCTTGATCGCGTAGACCGTCCCGTTGGCATCCACACCCTCGTAGACCGCGCCCTGCCCGCCCTCCTTGATCACGCGGGTGAGCCTGTAGCTCGGGCCGCTATTGTTGAGAATCAGATCGTGGCCGCAGTGCTGGCAGAAGCGCGCGCGCGGCAGGTTCGACTTGCGGCAGCTGGGGCAGACGACAGACTGGATCATTGGTGGCGCACCAGGCTACTGGGCCGGAGCCCCGGGCGAGGGCCGTCTAGCGGAAGGGCGGCGAGGCCAGCACGCCGCCCGAGCCCAGGTTCCAGACCTTGTTCGGGCCGCGCTCGAGGGCGAAGGGCGTATCGGGGCCCAGGTTGCGCGCGTAGATATCGCCGTAGTTGCCGACCTGGCGAATAATCTGGTAGGCGAAGTCATCGCTCAGGCCCAGGCCCGCCCCGAAGTCGCCCTCGACGCCCAGCAGGCGGCGCACGCGCGGGTCGTCGCTGCTCTCGAGCTGCTCGGCGACATCGGCCTGGGCGACCCGCAGCTCCTCGGCGTAGATCGTGGCGAAGACCACCCAGCTCACCACGTCGCGCCACTGCTCGTCGCCCTCGACAAACACCGGCCCGAGGGGCTCGCGCGAGATACGCTCGCCGAGGATGGTATGCTCGTCGGGCTGGTCGAGGGTCTGCAGCTTCGAGGCAAGCTGCGAGCTGTCGCTGGTGACCGCGTCGCACTGGCCGCGGTCGTAGGCCGGGTAGAGCTGGTTCTCATCGTCGTAGAGCACCGCCTCGAAGGCGATTCCGCGGGCGCCGAAGTCATCGCTCAGGTTCTGCTCGCTGGTGGTGCCGCGGGCCACACAGACGCGCTTGCCCGCCAGGTCGGCCGAGCTGTCGATGCCGGCGTCGGCGCGCACCATGAAGGTCTGCCCGTCGTGGAAGGTGGTCGGCCCGAAGGCGAGCTGCGAGAGGTCGCGCCCGAGGGTCCAGGTGGTGTTGCGGAAGAGCACATCGACGGCGCCGCTGCGCACGGCCTCGAAGCGCTCGTTGGTGCCAGCGGTGTTGAGGGCGACATACTCGACCGCATCGGCATCGCCGAAGATCGCGGCCGCCATAGCCTTGCAGAAGTCGACGTCGAAGCCGCTCCAGCGGCCGCGCACGCTATCGTAGAAGCCGAAGCCGGGCAGGTCGGCGTTGGTGCCGCAGACCAGCCGGCCGCGCTCGCGCACCCGCTGGAGCAGGGCCGGGGCGGCGGGGGCCTCGGGCGTGGCCGCGGGGCTATCGGGGGCGGCGGTGGGGGCGGCGGTCTCGGCCAGGGCGACGGCGGTGGCCGAAGGCTGCGCCGTGGGGCTCGCGAGGGGGGCGGGGGCCGGGGTGGCGGTCACGATGATCACCACAGGCCGAGCCGTGGGCTGGTCGCCCAGAGGCAGGCCGCTACAGCCGGCGAGCAGGGCGGCGGCGGCCAGAGCGAGCGAGCGCAGGGGCAGGCTGATCCATGCCCGGGGCGATAGCTGTTTCACGGGCGGGCTCCTCAGTCAGCGGCGAGCGTGTCATGTCCATGATACGATAGGTCGCCGCACTCTGGCGCAGCAATCGCAAAGCAGAGATGAGCTACCGCAACCGGCGCCCCAGAAGCCGCCGGGCGCTGGTATAGTAGATTTATGAAACGCACAGCGATCACCATCGCGCGACCGAAAAGCCTGCAGGTGCGCCTGACCGACGTGCGCGACGCCGGCTATGTGACGGTCAACGCCTATCACTTCGACCTGCGGGTGGGCGCCGCCGAGACACTGACCCCGGCCCTGCAGGAGGGCGTGAATGTGATCTGCTTTGTGGTCACCACGACGCGCTTTCGCGAGAAGGTGCTCAACCTGGCCCTCGACCGCCCCCAGTGGCAGGGCCGCTTCGAGCTCTACCTGAACGGGGGCCTGGTCAGCGCGTTCCAGGACCAGGGGGCGGCCCTGCTCGGCGGGGGCGTCTACCAGATCGCTCAGCTCGACCTGACGATCTTCACGCCCACGGCCGTGCCCACGGCCAACGAGCTGGCCGAGCGTCTGCGCCGGGTCGCCGGCATGACCGAAACGGCCCCGACCGACCTCGGGCGAGCCCGCCAGCATTCCCTCTTCAGCAACCAGGTGGCCCTGCGCACCTGGAAGAACCGCTTCGGGGTCGACTTCGTCTATGTAAGCGACGCCACCGGGGCCTGCGTCTACGCCGGGTATGTGGGCTGGGCCCACGCCAGGGCCCTGCGCAGCGAGCTGGCCGCCATCCGCGAGGAGTATGGCGCCGCGCTGGCGTAGGCGCTCGCCCCGCGAGGGCTCCCGCGCCGGGTATGGTACTATACGGTGCCAAGCCTTAGCGACCCGGGGAGCGCAATGCCCACACTGCCTATTACGCGGATTGTCCTCTTTAAGCATGGCGTCGGCTACTTCGAGCGCAGCGGCGCCTTCGACGGCGAGCGCCTCGAGCTGAGCTTCCCGCGCGAGGCCATGGACGACGTGCTCAAGAGTCTGGTCGCCGTCGACCGCGGGGCCGGCCAGGTGATCGGGGTCGACTTCGAGACCCCCGAGGACCGCGCCGCCCGCCTCGCCCGCGGCAGCATCCACCTGAGCGACCAGCAGAGCCTGCTCGACCTGCTGCGCGACCTGCGCGGCCGCCCGGTGCGCCTCAGCGTCGGCGACGGCAAGAAGGCCGAGCCCCCCATCGAGGGCCTGGTGGTCGGCGTCGACTACGAGCCCGAGGAGCCCCTGCGCCGCGCCGTGGTCTCGGTCTACACCCCCGAGACCCGCCAGGTGCGCGCCGTGCCCGTCGAGGCCCTGGCCCGCGTCGAGCTGCTCGACGAGGGCGCCGCCGCCGACTTGGCCTACTTCCTGCGCGCCGCCCAGAGCGAAGAGCAGCGCCGCGCCGCGACCCTGCGCCTCACCCCCGGCGAGCACGAGCTGCTGGTCGGCTATATCGCCCCCGCCCCCGCCTGGCGCGTCAGCTACCGCCTGCTCTTCGAGGAGCAGGATGAGGCATCCTTTGTCCTCCTCCAGGGCTGGGGCCTCTTCGATAACCAGCTCGAAGAGGACCTTGCCGAGGTCCAGTTGACCCTGATGGCCGGCATGCCCGTCTCGTTCCGTTACAGGCTCTACGAGCCGCGCACCCCCGAGCGCCCGCTGGTCGAGGATGAGGAGCGCACCGTCGACGCCCCGATCTTCTTCGACGCCGCGCCGCCCCCCGTCCCTCAAGCCGCAG
The DNA here is from genome assembly GCA_964555675.1 of uncultured Oscillochloris sp. GTDB lineage: Bacteria > Chloroflexota > Chloroflexia > Chloroflexales > Chloroflexaceae > CAIWXH01. The sequence goes on along the minus strand of CAZKTU010000031.1, from coordinate 11,337 downwards.
CCGCGCCCATGCTCGGCACGGCGATGCTGGCCGAGGCCGACGCGTCCTACGGCGGGGCCCGCAAGCGCAGCGCGCGCACCGAGCGCCTGAGCGTCGCCCAGCTCGAGGAGGCCGTGCAGGTGGCCGCCGGCGGCGACGAGCGCGGGGCCCTCTTCGCCTACAGCGTCGAGCACCCGGTCAGTGTGGCCCGCGGCCAGTCGGCCATGGTGCCCATCCTCAGCCGGCGCATCCCCGCCCGCCGCGAGCTGCTCTACAACGGCGCCAAACATCCGCGCCACCCCGTCGCCTCGCTGCGCCTGAGCAACGAGACCGGCCTCACCCTCGAGCGCGGCCCGGTCACGGTGCTCGCCGAGGGCGACTACGCCGGCGAGGCCGTGCTGCCCTTCACCCGCGCCGGCGCCGAGCTGATCGTCCCCTTCGCCGTCGAGCTCGGCCTCAAGGTCGAGGAGGAGCGCGCGGGCCGGCGCGAGCTGGTCGGGATCAGCTTCCGCGGCGACTATGCGATCTTCGAGGAGCACGACCTGCTCGTCACCACCTACCACCTGATCAGCGGCGTCGACCGGCCCCTCGAGGTCACCGTCGAGCACGGTCGCCTGGCCGGCTACGACGTCGCCGAGCCCCGCGCCCCCGACGAGGAGAGCGCCGGCTTCGCCCGCTGGCGCGTGCCCTGCCCGCCCCAGGCCCGCGTCGCTTTCGCCGTGACCGAGCGTCGCCTCGTCAGCCGGAGCGAGCAGGTGCGCAGCCTCAGCGGCGCCCAGCTCAAGGCCTTCCTGCGCGAGCGCCTGCTCGACCAGGCCACGGTCAAGGCCCTCGCCGCCATCCTGGCCCTCTACCAGCAGGCCGACGAGGCCCAGGCCCAGATCCGCAAGCTCGACCAGGAGCGCGAGGCCGTCTATAAGCAGCAGCGCCAGATCCAAGGCAACCTGCAGCCCCTCGGCCGCGACGGCGAGGAGGGCGCCCTGCGCCAGCGCTATGTGACCACCCTCGGCCAGCTCGAGGATCGCCTCGCCGCCCTCGCCGCCGACGAGGAGCGCCTGCGCGCGACGATCGCCGCCCTCGAGGAGCAGGCGACGAAACGCCTGAAGCGCCTTGGGAAAGGATGAGGGATGAAGGATGAAGGATGAAGGCCGCACTACCCTGATGCGATGCGTAGGCCCTCTGTCGGGTGAGGCGCTGTGAGTAGCGAGCCGACCACCCCTGAGGCGCTGGAGGCACGGGGCCGGCGATCACGGGCGACAGCGAGCGGCGAGCGGCCCGGCTTGAGCGTGGCGTCTGTCGTCGTCGGCCTCGCCAAGCCCGCAGGGCTGCTCGCCCTGCTGGTCGTCGCCGTGCTCGCCGCCAACCTTGTAGCCCTGCGTCTGAGCCCGGCCGGCTATACCCTGGATGTCGGCGAGCGCGCCGACCGCGCCGCCGTGCCCGGCTTCCACGGCCCGCAGCAGGACGAGGCCGGCACGACCTACCGCTGGTCGAGCGCCGACGCGGCGCTGATCCTGCGTGGCCCGGCCACCGGCGGCCCCGCCTTCGCCGCGCTCACGCTCGGCTGGCTGCCCCCGGGCGCCGAGCGACCGCGCATGCTCGCACTCAGCGCCGACGAGGCAGCCTGGCTGACCCTGGCCGCGCCCGACCAGCCGCGCACCTACAGGCTGCTGCTGCCCCCTGGGGCCATGGCCGATGGCGAGCTGCGCCTAGGTTTGCGCAGCGAGGTCACGGTCATCCCGCCCGACGAGCGGCCCCTCGGGGTGCGCGTCGACGCCGCCGCGATCAGCTGGCCCCAGGACGCCTGGAAGCTGCCGCCGCCGCTGATCCTTATCGCCCAGCTGGGCCTGGCCCTGCTCTGGGTGGCCCTCGCCCGCCAGCTTGGGCTTGGGGCGATCGCCACGGCCGGCGTAGCCGCGGCGATGGTCGCCGGCCTGGTGGCCCACGCCGCCCTCGCCCCCGGCCTCGCGGCGCCCTGGCACGGGCGGCTGCTGGGCGCCGGCCTGATCACCGCGGCGACGATCTGGGGCGCCGGCCAGGTGCTGCCGCGGGTCGAGCCCCGCTCGTCCGACGCCTTCATCAGGGCCTTGCTGCTGATCACCCTGGCCGCCGTGGCGATCAGGCTCCTGGGCGTGCTCTACCCGCTCTTCTTCGCCCACGACCTGCTGGTCAACAGCGGGCGTCTGCGCAATGTGCAGCTGGGCGATCTGACCCTCTTCGACCGTCCCTCGGAGTTCAGCCGGCGCGTGGCGGTGGTCTCGCCGACCGTGTTCGTCCTGGCCCTGCCGGGCTCGCTGCTGGGCGACCGGGGCCTGGCCCTGCAGGGGCTCTACGCCCTGCTCGACGGCACGACGCCCCTGCTGGTGGGCCTGCTGGCCCGCCGTCTGGGCCTGGGCGAGCGGGCCGCGCTGGTTGCGGCCGGGCTGATCGCCTTCCTGCCCATGCAGCTCACCGCGCTCTACTGGGGCTTCGTCAAGCAGATCGTCGGCCAGTGGCTCACCCTGCTCTTCCTGGTGGTAGTCGCCGGCCCTGCACCCCGCCGGGGCCTCGGCTGGGCGGCCGCGACCATCCTCTGCGCGGTGAACTTCCTGATCCACCCCGGCGGGCTGTTACTCTGTGGGATCGCCCTCGGCGTCTACCTGCTCGCCGGCCTCTGGCCGCGGCTGCGCGACGTCGCCGCAGGTCGCGTGGCCCTCCGGCAGGCCCTGGCGGGTCAGGAGTTGGCCTACTGGCGCGGGTGGACCCTGGCGCTGCTCGCGGCCTCGGCCCTGGCCCTGGCGGTGCAGTACGCCGAGGCGGCCACCCTGATGATCGGGGGCCTGCTCGACGGCTCGACCGCGACCGGCGACAGCACCAACCAGCTCAGCGACCGGGGGGCCCTGCTGAGCCAGATCTGGGTGGGGATCAACGCCTCGTTCGCCCCCATCCCCCTGGCCCTCGCCGTCGCCGGGCTGATCGCCCTGCTCTGGCGCAGCGCCGGGCGGGCCCGCTTACTGGCCGGCGCCTGGCTGGCCAGCGCCCTGCTCTTCCTGCTCGTCGACATCGTCACCAATCAGCAGGTGCGCTACGGCTACTTCAGCGCGCCCCTGGTCTGCGCCGGGGTCGCCGCCCTGCTCGAGCCGTGGCTGCCGCGACCGCTCGGGCGCATCGTCGCCTGGGGCCTGGTCGCCCTCGTCACCGCCGCCGGCCTGGCCCTATGGGCCAGCGCCATTGTCTACGGGGTCAAGCCGTCGGTCAACCCGCTGACTCACTGACCGGGCCCTGGGCGCGGGGCTCGACCGCGAAGCGCCGCCGGTAACGGCCGATCCAGATCTGGGCAAGCGGCACACCGATGGCTGTCGGCAGCACCCAGACGAGCCAGGCGTAGGGCGCCAGGGCCTCGACGTCGAACATCCAGCGCGAGACGCTCTGCACCATAAAGGCCGTGACCGCGCCGATGTACGAGCCGAGCATGTTGCCCATGTGATGGTACCACCAGTACTGCCGGTCTGTCGGCGGCCGGCGGAAGCGACGCAGGTCGGCCACGCCGCTCTGCAGCACCGTGAAGCCGAAGAAGGCGCCCAACCCCGCAAAGGCCAGCCGGCCGTCGTCGGGCACCGCCGTCGTAGCCACGCCGAAGAGCATCGCGGCGCCCCAGCCGAGCAGGGCCACCCCCGCGGCGACGGCGAGCAGCGCGCCCGCCCAATCGATAAGGGCCGGCCGGTCGAGCTCGGGGCGCTTCATGCGCAGCACCCGCACCGCCGTGAAGGCCGAGTAGAAGCTCAGCACGCCCACGCCCAGCAAGAAGAGGTTGGGCCGCAGCAGGGTCAGGCCGACCGTGCTGACGAAGATCCAGGCCATGCCCCAGTAGTAGACTTTGCCCCAGCGCGCGTGGGCGCCCCGCCCTTTGCGCACCGCCATCGCCACCGGCGCGACCAGTAGCGCAACAACCCCGGCGAGGATATGCGACCAGCGCAGGGCCATGTCGAGCAGCTCAATCAGCTCCACCGTAGAACTCCTTGTATGATGCGGAACGGGTACAGTCTTCGCCGCCGCCCGCGGCGAGGCACGGGGTCAGAGGCCCCGTGCCGGGATGGAGATAGCCAGTCCTCCCGAGGGGGAGTGTCTAGTGGCGTGGGCTGCGGATCAAGAGCGCCGCGCCGGCGGCGACCAGAGCCACAGGCCAGAGGTAGCCGACCCAGCGCAGGACGGCCTCGAGCACGGCCTCGCCGGCGGCACCAAAGAGCAGCGGCACCCCGATGGCGCTCATCACGGCGGCCGGAAGGTAAGCCCAGCGCAGCGGCTGCCCGGCCAGCAGGCGCGCGAGCAGATCGATGCTGGCCCAACCCGCGGCAAAGCCGAGCAGGAACAGGCCGCCCTCGGCCGCTTCGCCGGTCGCCAGGGCGCTCTCGCTCAGCAAGGCCCCGAGCCAGATCCCGTTGAGCACCCCGCCCGGGATGAGCCAGCCGGCTGTATGCGAGAGGCCGCCTGCTGCCGTGAAGATCAGGCCCAGTATCAGCAGCGGCAAGGCGCCCAGGTTGAAGAACTGCCCCGCGAAGAGGGTTAGCCCCGCGCCGACGAGGAGCAGCCCCGCCGCCAGCCGCCCGCGCTCGCCTTTGCCCGCCGTCGTATCGGTCGCGACCTGCCCATGTAGCTGAGTATCCATTATCGCCCTCCGAGTATCGTCTGGTCCTGCCACTACGATACGACGGAGGGGTTGCGGGGCCCAGTGACGGAGGGTAGAAGCGGTGGATAGAGATCTCGTCGCGGAGGGATGACTTTCGATAGAGATCAGAGCAGCCGCAGCTCCTGAGCCTTGAGCACGGCCTGGGTGCGGTCGCGCACGCCCAGCTTGGCGATCAGGCTGGAGACGTGGTTCTTGACCGTACCCTCGGTGATCACCAGCGACTCGGCGATCTCGCGGTTCGAGAGGCCCCGCGCCAGGGCGGCCAGCACCTCGCGCTCGCGCTCGGTCAATGGTTCGGTCAACTGCTCGAGAGCCCGAGAGCTGGGGGGCGCTGCATCTGCGCCGGCCGCTTGCGCTCTGCGCTCGGCGCTCTGCGCCTGGGTAGCCGCAAGGCGCGTAAACTCGGCCACGACTTTACGGGCGATGCTGGGCTGGATCAGCGCCTCGCCGGCGGCCACCGAGCGCACGGCGGCGACGATCTCCTCGGCGCTCGCGTCCTTGAGCATGTAGCCGCGCGCGCCCGCTTTGAGCCCCTCGAAGACATACTCGTCGTCGTCGAAGGTGGTCAGGATGATCACCCCCAGCCCCGGCCTGCGGGCGAGGATCGCCCGCGTCGCGGCCACGCCGTCGAGCTCGGGCATACGCACATCCATCAGCACGACGTCGGGGGCGCTCTGCTCGACCAGTGCGATCGCCTCGCGGCCGTTCGCCGCCGTGCCGACCACCTGCAGATCGTCTTCAAGCTCGAGTAGCGTCTTGATGCCCTGCCTGATCAGCGTCTGATCGTCCACCAGCACGATCCGAATCATCGCTAGCCCTCATCGCGGACGGTGGGGAACTCGAGGCGCAGCGCGAAGCCCCCATCCTCGCGCGGGCCGGCCCAGAGACTCCCGCCGAGCTGCTCGGCCCGTTCGCGCAGGCCGGCCAGGCCGAAGCCAGGGCCGGACGGCCCGGCAGCGGCGCCGTCGTCCTCGACGCCGAGCGCGACCGTCTGCGGCCCATAGTCCAGGCGTAGCCGCACCGAGCGCGCCGCGCCGTGCTTCTGCGCGTTGGTCAGGCCCTCTTGGGCGGCCCGATAGAGCGTCTGGGCCGCCGCGGGCGGCAGCTCGACCGGCGCGCCGCGTACGTCGAGCTCGGCCCGCAGCTCGGCCCGGCGGGCGAACTCGGCGGCGAGGGTGGCGAGGGCGTCGGGCAGGCTCTGCCCGTCGAGCGGCGTGCGCCGCATCGCGGCGACGCTCTGGCGCACCTCGTCGAGCGCGGCCTGAGCGACCTCACGGCTAGTGGCGATCGCGGCGGCAGCGCGGGCGGGGTCGCGCTCGAGCAGGCGGGCGGCGGCCTGCAGCTGCACATTCAGCGCGGTCAGGTGGTGGCCGAGACCATCGTGGATATCGCGGGCGAGGCGCACGCGCTCTTCGGCGACGGCCAACTCGCGGTCGCGGCGCCGGGCGGCCTCGAGCTCGGCGTTGGCGGCGCTCAGCTGAGCGAGCAGGGTCTCGGCCCGCTCGGTCTGGCGCCGATACAGGTTGAGCACCATCGAGAAGACGGCAACGAAGACCAGGCCGGTGCTGAGCGAGATCAAATTCGAAACGATCGCCTCGGCGCCGAAGCCGCGCAACCAGAGGGCGGCGCTCATGAAGGCCAGCAGGGCCAGCGTGTAGAGCAGCGCGCCGCCGAAGGGCAAGATCACGATCGCCTGGGCGATCAGCATGAAGAGCAGGAAGGGAGCAAAGTTGAAGTTGCCGCTGCCCAGAGAGATCCAGGCCACCAGCGCCCAGAGCGCCCCGCTCGCCCCGAGGTGGAGCAGGCCGGCCCGCCACTCGCCGAGCCAGCGCTCGAGATCGAGCATGACCATGTGGAGCACGAACAGCGCGCCGAGGGCGATCAGGCCGAGGTAGAACTGAGGGGCGGGCAGGTCGCGCTGGTTGAGCACAAAAGTGACGAGCGAGGCCAGCACCATGGCGTACGCGGCCAGATTCAGCGAGGCCGTACCGCCAGGCAGCAGCCGAGTGCGCAACCAGCCCAGCCCCGCGAGGGCCGTGCCGCCGTGCTGTTCGTATTGCTTGCTCATGCTGGCGAGTATACCATGGGGGCCGCCCGGACATCGGCAACCTCTGGTACAATCGGGGGCGTCGAACCGCAGCGCGCGCCGGGTCGGCGCGCAACGAGGAGCCTATGACCCGCCGTATCGATACCCGCACCCTGCTGATCATGCTGGCGGCCCTGGCCGTTGGCGTGGGCTGGGCGGCCTATAGCCTGGCCTCGACCGGGGGCGCTCGCAACGACAGTGTGGTGCGCGCCCTGGTCTGGACGGTCTTCGCCGGGCCGTTCGCGCTCTTCCTGGGCTGGCTGGCCGCCCGCAGGCGCGAGCTCGGCCTCGCCGCCTTCTGCTGCTTCTGCCTCTACTTCTTCACCTTCTTCGTGGCCCAGCGCATCGAGAGCCTGGCGGTCAGCCCCGAGGCCGCCGCCGCCAACGGCCACGCCCTCTACTTCAACCTGGTGATCGCCATTCACGCCGTCGCCGGCGTCGCCCTGTGCGTCTGGCGCGCCCTGACGCCCTACGCCGCAGCGCCAGCCCCAATGGTGGCCGCTGAGGGCTAGGTGTGCCAGCGAGAGGTTCTTTGCCAGTTCTGACCAAAGACCAAAGCTGAGCTACCGCCCGAATTGAAAACGGCCCGCGCTGGGGGACAGCGCGGGCCGTTACCGGGTGGGGTGAGTATGGGGATTGGGGAAGGGAGGCGGCCACGCCGCCTGGGTTAAGTCTAGCACCGTCCTTTGGCGGGGGCGGTAAAGAGCGCGCCCCGCGGCGGGGCGGAATTATAACGGAAACGCGGCACGAGCAATCGCTCCACGGATCGCTCCGCTCGGCCCATGGTGGCCCGCGGATTGCCGCGCTACATTGATCGCGAATCTTGACGCCAACCCCGGAGGATTGTACTATAGCTTCTGGCAATCCCAGGTCTCTTGCACATGAGGCGCGCATCTTCCTGCCCGAAGGGCGCTGGGTTTGTGCGCCGACGGCATCCCAGGTTGTCCGCACCATAACGTCTTGTACAGGAGCAAACACTCATGTCCGACGCCCAAGCCGCCATGCCCGAAGACAAGCTGGAAGTGATCTTTGACAAGGTGCTCTGGACCCTGCTCGACCTTTCCCAGGACAACGGGCTGACCGTCGCCGAGGTACAAACGCTCTGGAAGGCCGTCAAGGGCTTCGTACACCACGAGAACTTCGACCACTTCTATACCGAGAAGCTCAACACCGACAGCGACGCCTTCAAGGCCCGCTACGCCAGCGCCTTCAATGTGCAGCGCTACCTGGCCGAGGCCGACCAGGCCCAGAACGCCTAGTAGCTCACCACACTGATTGGGCTGAGTGGATGTTTTCGGGAGGGCCTTGCCCTCCCGAGCCCCCCACCGGAACTCCTGCAAATTCCTCGCCTCCCCCCCTCTTCTCGGACCAGGTGCGCTATAATCTAGGGACATGCTGAATGCCTTGATCCGAGCTACTGGCTCGGCGCACCCATGAACCCACCAAGCGTCCGTGAGCGCCGCGAGGCCCTCGAGCGGCAGACCCTCTCGCCCCTGGCCGCCTTTAGCGACGAGGCGGTGCGCGAGCGCCCCGAGGAGCCGTGCACGATCCGCCCGGCCTACCAGCGCGACCGCGACCGCATCCTGCACTCCAAGCCCTTCAGACGCCTGAAGCACAAGACCCAGGTCTTCATCGCCCCCCTTGGCGACCACTACCGCACCCGGCTGACCCACACCCTCGAGGTCACCCAGGTCTCGCGCACCGTCGCCCGCGCCCTGCGACTCAACGAGGACCTGACCGAGGCGATCGGCCTGGGCCACGACATTGGCCACGCACCCTTCGGCCACGCCGGCGAGACGGCCCTCACCAGGATCTTCCCCGAGCACTTCCGCCATAACGAGCAGTCGCGCCGCATCGTCGAGATGCTCGAACGGGACGGTAAGGGCCTCAATCTGACCTACGCCGTGCGCGAGGGCATCTACCTGCACTCGAAGGCCCGCCGCGACATTATGACAACTGCGTGGGGCACGGCGAGCACGCTCGAGGGTCAGATCATCAAGATCTGCGACAGCGTGGCCTACATCAACCACGACATCGACGACGCGATCCGGGCCGGCGTGCTGCGCCAGGAGGATCTGCCCGCCGAGCCCCTCGCGGTGCTGGGCGCGAGCCACGGCGAGCGCCTGAATACCATGGTCGGCGACCTGATCAGCTTCAACTGGTGGGCCAGCGGCGAGGGCACAGCCCCCGACCCGCCCCTGATCGCGATGAGCCCCACCATCCTGGCCGCCACCAACCAGCTACGTGAGTTTATGTACCGCGAGGTCTACCTCGACAAGCGGGCCAAGGCCGACGACGAGAAGGTGCGCTTCGTGATCGAGACCCTCTACGCCCACTTTCTCAAGCGCCCCGACGAGCTGCCGGAGGATCTGCTGCGGATCAACCGCCTGCACCAGGAGCCGATCGAGCGGGCGGTGGTCGACTATATCGCCGGCATGACCGACCGCTACGCCCTCGAGGTCTTCAAGCGCATCTTCATCCCGCGCACCTGGGGCGTCTGATGAGCCAGATCGACGAAATCCGCGGCAAAGTCGACATCGTCGAGCTGATCGGCTCGCTGGGCGTCAACCTGCGCAAGACGGGGCGCTCGTATGTGGGCTTCTGCCCCTTCCACCCCAACTCGCGCACCCCGGCCTTTACGGTCTACCCCGACACCCAGAGCTTCTACTGCTTCGGCTGCCACGCGGCGGGCACGGCCTTCGACTTCCTCATGCGCAAGCAGGGCCTCGACTTCAAGGGCGCCCTCGAGCAGCTGGCCGCCCGCGCCGGGGTGCGCCTCGAGCAGCGCGGCGACGCCGACCGCGAGGAGGACGCGCGACGCGCGAAGCTGCTCGAGCTCAACGCCCTGGCCGCCAAGGTCTTCAACCACCTGCTGGTGAGCACCCCGCGCGGCGAGCCGGCCCGGGCTTATGTTGCGAAGCGCGAGCTGAGCGCGGAGATTGTCGAGGTCTTCCAGCTCGGCTACAGCCCCGACGAATGGGGCTTCCTCTGCAGCTACCTCACCGAGAAGAAGGGCTACGACCCCGAAGACGTCGAGGCGGCCGGCCTGGCCATCCGCCACGAGTCGGGGCGCTACTACGACCGCTTCCGCGGCCGCCTGATCTTCCCCATCCGCAATGCCAAGGGCCAGATCGTGGGCTTCGGCGGGCGGGCCCTCGGCGACGGCCAGCCCAAGTATCTCAACACGCCCGAGACCCTGCTCTACAGGAAGGGCGAGCTGCTCTACGGCCTCGACCTGGCCCGCGAGGCGATCCGGGTCGAGGACCGCACGGTGGTGGTCGAGGGCTACATCGACGTGATCACCGCCCACCAGCACGGCTTCCGCAATGTGGTCGCCCCCCTCGGCACGGCCCTGACCAAGGCCCACGCCGCCCTGCTCAAACGCCTCTCGCACAATGTCTACCTGGCCCTCGACGCCGACGCCGCCGGCCAGCGGGCCACCCTCAAGGGCCTGAGCGCCCTACGCGAGAGCGCCGAGGAGGGCGGGCACCTGGTGACGACGGCCCAGGGCGCGGTGCGCCTCGAGAGCGACGTGACTCTGCGGATCATCCGCATGCCCGATGGGCGCGACCCCGACGAGGTGATCAAGGGCGACCCCGAGCTCTGGCGACGCCTGGTGGCCGAGGCCGCCCCGGTGATGGAGTTCTACCTCAGCGCCTACACCGCCGGCCTAGACCTGAAGCGCCCCGAGGACCAGCGCGCGGCCCTCGACCGCCTGCTACCCCTGCTGGCCGAGCTCGACGGCGCCCAGCAGCGGGTCTATATCTCGCGGGTCGAGCAGGTGGTGGGCATCCGCGCCGAGCTGATCCTCGACCTGCTCAAAGGCAAGGTCGACCGCCCCCAGGCGAAGGGCGGCAAGCCCTGGGGCAAGGGCGGCAAAGGCGGCAAGGACGGCGACAAGGGCCGCCCGGCCTTCCAGGTGCCCGCCCGCCAGGCCGCCCCCCCGCCCCCCGACGACGCGCCCCACCCCGCCGAGCCGGGACAGCCCGCGGCGCGGCCCCGCCGCACCTTGCCCACCACCGGCGAGGGCTATCTGCTGGCCCTGGCCCTGCGCCACCCCAGCGTCGACGCGGCGGTCGAGGCCCTGCTCGAGGAGGGCCTGGCGAAACACCCCGCCATCCGCGATCTGCTCGGCGGCGGGCTCGAGGATCTGCTCGAGGACCCGCTCCACCAGGAGCTCTGGCGCCAATTCACGACCCTGCCGCTCGAGTGGCGCGCCAGCACCCCCGAGGACCTGCTGCTCTGGGCCGAGAGTCTCGACGAGCCTCTGCGCGAGGAGGCCCTGGTGCTGATCGCCGACCCGGCCCGCAGCCCCGAGGATTTCCGCTACCGCCAGGAGGCCGAGCACTGCGCCCGTAACCTGCGCGCCGACCAGGCCCGCCGCCTGCAGCGCCGCCTGCTGCAGCGCCTCGCCGACGGCGACGAGGCCGAGCAGGCCGAGACCCTGGCCCGCCTCAGCGCGATCACCGAGTTCCTCGCCGCCGCCACCACCCCCCGCCGCAGCAGCACGTTTCCCGACCTGCGGGATGTGCTGGGCAAAGAGTAGAGGCTACGCTCCCAGCGTAGTGGGGGCGAGGGACTGCGTCCCTTCGAACCCTGCTTTGGGACT
>CAZKTU010000030.1:40894-43090 GCA_964555675.1 uncultured Oscillochloris sp. | reverse complement strand
ATGTGTGCGCCCAACCCCACAGAGTAACTCGGACAGAGGATTAATGGTGATCCACCCGCTCCTTGATCGGGATGGTGCGAAACTCGCGGGCCAGCTCGACGAAGCGCTCGACGGTCAGCTCGAACATGCGCCGGCCGAACTCGGGCGTGGCCGCAGCCGCGTCGCCGCAAACCCCCACGCGCGAGAAGCGGCTCCACCAATCTTGCCAGGCGTAGGCCGAGGGCTCGGGGTAGTCCCAGTTGAAGTACTTCAGCTTGAGCTGGCCGATATCGCGCTCGGCCAGGCCCATATCGACCTTGGCCGGGTCGAGGTGCAGCATCATGGCGGTCTCGTACTCGCAGGCGTGGCCGACCGAGCCGGGGCCACCCTTGCGCTCGGCGTCGAGCACATCGGCCACCAGGGCCGGGCTCACCGCGGCGTTGACCGTGGTGGCCGCGCAGATCACGCCTGTGGCCAGCACAACCTTGCGCGCGGCAAGCTCGCAGATCGCCTGGTTCGAGCCGTGGCCGTTGACGATCAGGATGTGGCGAAAGCCATGGCGGGCCACAGAGGTCGCCACCTGCGAGAGATAGGCCAGGGTTGTCTCGATGTCGACCGTGATCGTACCCGGAAAGTCCATATGGTGCTCGTCAAGCCCGAAGGGGATGACCGGCAGCACCAGCAGGTCGCCCGCCGCCCGCTCGCCGCAGGCCGCCAGCACACCCTCGAGAATGTCATTGTCGGTCGAAAGACTCATGTGGGCGCCATGGTCCTCGACGGCGCCGATTGGCACGCAGACGACGGGCTGCGGGTCGCGCGCGATCGCCGCGCGCATCTCGGGCCAGGTCAGATGGTCGTAGCGCCAGGGCTCCTTGGGCATGGTGGGGCTCCTTTCGGTGTGTGGGCTCGGTACAGCCTTCGGTACAGCCTATTGTAGCCGCGGCGCCCGGCTGGAAGGCGGCGCATTCAGGCTTCGCTCGCCTGGTGCACGAACAGCCGAGCTGACAGGCCATGGGAGGGGCTGAAGGGCAGGTTGGTGCGGCCGCCCACCCCCATACCCCCGGGGGGTAATCTAGATTACAGACGGGCGCTGCGGCCCATGGTATACTTGCTACAGATTACGGGTGGGGGGTATGGCGTCCCGCCGTCAGATCAAGAGGAGTGTGAGATGCACAGCAAGGTTGTGATCATCGGCTCGGGCCCGGCCGGCCTGACGGCGGCCCTCTACGCCGCCCGCGCCAACCTCGAGCCCCTGGTGGTGCGCGGCCTGCAGCCCGGCGGCCTGATCGCCACCACCTCCGAGGTCGAGAACTACCCCGGCTTCGTCGAGGGCATCGGCGGTTACGAGCTAGCCGAGAATATGGAGAAGCAGGCCGCCCGCTTCGGCGCCCAGTTCAAGGATACCCTGGTCACCCGCATCGACGCCGCGGTGCGCCCCTTCGTGCTGCACACCGACAGCGGCGAGCAGCTCACCGCCGATACGATCATCGTCTCGACCGGGGCCTCGCCGCGCAAGCTCGGCGTCCCCGGCGAAGAGAAGCTGGCCAATCGCGGCGTGAGCTACTGCGCCACCTGCGACGGCTTCTTCTTCCGCGGCAAGTCGGTGGTAGTGGTCGGCGGCGGCAACAGCGCCCTCGACGAGGGCCTCTTCCTGACCCGTTACGTCAACGAGCTGGTGATCGTCCACCGCCGCGACGAACTGCGCGCCGACCCCATCCTGCAGGAGCGGGCCTTCGCCAACGAGAAGGTGCGCTTCATCTGGGACAGCACCGTCGACGAGGTGCTCGGCGACGACAAGGTCGCCGGGGTGAAGATCCGCAACCTGAAGACCGGCGAGGTCACCGAGCTAGCCACCGACGGGGTCTTCCCCTACATCGGCCACGTGCCCAACACCGGCATCTTCCAGGGCCTGCTGACCCTCGACGAGAACGGCTACATCGTCACCAACGAGCGCCAGCATACCAACATCGAGGGCGTCTTCGCCGCCGGCGACGTAGTCGACCACGTCTACCGCCAGGCGATCACCGCCGCCGGCGAGGGCTGCAAGGCCGCCATGGAGGCCACCTGGTTCCTCGCCGAGCAAGAGCACGCCACCAAGAAGGCGGCCCAGGCCCCCGCCGAAGAGGTGAGCTCGCCCGCCCTCGGCACATGGTGATAGGCAGGCCTTGCCTGCCAAACCTTTTTGCAGGGGGCCTGTTACCAGGCCCCCTGCGCCCC
>CAZKTU010000030.1:30283-40794 GCA_964555675.1 uncultured Oscillochloris sp. | reverse complement strand
TTTTGCAGGGGGCCTGTTACCAGGCCCCCTGCGCCCCCGCGAAGGGGCTTCGCCCCTTTCGAAACCCTGAACCTGGCCTTCTGTGGGGGCTCTCGCCCCCACGCCCCCGCGAAGGGGCTTCGCCCCTTCCGAAACCTCGAACCTGGCCTTCTGTGGGGGCTCTCGCCCCCACGCCCCCGCGAAGGGGCTTTCGCCCCTTTCGAAACCCCGAAAAGCATTGGCCCTGCCGGCTATTATTGCTGTGCGGTCATGCCGCCTGGGCGCTGCCGTTCAGGCATTCTGGCTGACCATAGGCCCGTTCGCGATGTTGGCTTGCTGATGCCGCCCTTCTTCGGGCTACTGGCACACTCCCCTGGGCAGCCGGGGCGACCACGTCGGTGCAAGGGCATGGGGGCCGCCCAGGGGTTCTTACGGCAGCTCACTCTTCGAGGATGCCTTCGGCATTCACGAGGCAGAGCAGCACGGCCGCCGGCACAGCAGAGCCGGCTCTTTCCAGGGTCAAGGGACGCAGTCCCTGCGCGGGTGGGTCTGGGAGGGCCGGCGGCGGCCCTCCCAGTAGTAACCGGCCCAGGGTCAAGGGACGAAGTCCCTGCGCACGGGCAAGGGGCCGGCGGCGGCCCCTATAGCCCCGCCACCGCCTGCACGCGCGAGATCACCCCGAGGACGAGGTTGGGGAAGAGCCCCAGCACGACCAGCCCCAGGGTCGCCACGGCCACCGCAGCGGTGATCCCGGGCGGCGCCCGCAACGGCTCGTCGCTGAGCGGCGGCTCGATGAACATCGCCCGCAGCAAGCGCAGGTAGTAGTAGAGGCTGATCACCGTCGTCGCCACGGCCACGACCACCAGCCAGCGCGCCCCCGACTGCCAGCCCACCATAAAGACATAGAACTTGGCGAAGAAGCCTGCCAGCGGCGGCACCCCCGCCAGCGAGAGCACGCAGAGGGTCAGCAGGGTGGCCAGGGGCAGGTTGCGCCGCGCCAGCCCGTTCAGGTCGGCGATCTCCTCGCCGCCCACCGCCAGGGCGATTGCCGCCAGGGCCCCGAAGGCGCCCAGGTTGGTCAGGGTGTAGACCACCAGGTAGTAGATCAGCGCCGAGGTGCCCTGGTCGCGGTCGAACTGCTGCGGCGCCGCCCAGGCCACCAGCCCCAGCAGCAGGAAGCCCGCCTGGGCGATGCTCGACCAGGCCAGCAGGCGCTTGGCATTGGTCTGCGGCAGGGCCGCCAGATTGCCGACCAGCAGCGTCAGGGCCGCCAGGATCGCCGCCAGGCCCGTCCACCCCCCCAGCTCGGCCCCCAGGGTGGCCGTGCCCACCAGCGAGGGGAAGGCCGTGGTCAGCAGCCGGAAGAGCAGGATGAAGCCCGCCGCCTTCGATGCCGTCGAGATGAAGGCCGTGATCGGCGTCGGCGCGCCCTGATAGACGTCGGGCGACCAGCCGTGGAACGGCACCACCGCCACTTTGTAGCCCACCCCCGCAATAATGAAGACCATCGCCAGGGTCAGCAGGGCCGAGCCGGGGCCGCCCTGCGCGGCCAACTCGGCGATGCGGGCGAACTGCGTCAGGTCATTGGCCGTGCCCTGGCCGCCCAGAGTGCTAGCCGCATAGCCGTAGGCCAGACTCATGCCATAGAGCAAGATGCCCGACGAGAGCGCCCCGAACAGGAAGTACTTCATGCCCGCCTCTGACGAGCGGGCGTCGCTGCGGAAGTAGCCCGCCAGAATATAGAGCGGGATGCTGGTCAGCTCGACCGCCAGGTAGGCCGTGATCAGCTCGGTCGCGCCGGCCATCAGGCACATGCCCAGGGTCGCGAACAGGATCAGGGCGTAGAACTCGGCCGGATGAGCCGTGGGCCTGTAGTCGAGGCAGAGCAGGCTGGTCAGCAGAGCCGCGCCGATGAAGACCAGGCGCGCGATCATGGTCAGGTGGTCTGTGGCGAAGGCCCCAATGATCGGGTCGCCCGCGGGCCCGCCCGACTGCAGGTTGCGCAGGATGTTGGTCAGCACATTCTGCGGCGCGTCCTCGGGCAGCTGGTAGACATAGCCGCTCTGCAGCAGGGCGATCGCGAAGACCAGCCCGAGGCCGATCGCCGTCAGCGAGGCCGACGAGCGCACCCGCTCGAGCTGGGCCGCCGGCGTGCGCCCCCACTGCTCGAAGATGTCCGACCCCAGCACCAGCAGGGCCAGCACCAGCAACAGGATCTCGGGCAGCAGGCGCGGGATATCGGTGATCTGAAACACGACGGACCTCTGGTTTCTTTACCGCAGAGACGCAAGAGAGGAGTCTACCGCTCCGCCACGACAACCCCGCTCAGCTGGGCCACGACCGGGCGCACCCCGGTGTCGATCAGCTCGGTCAGCACCGCCGGGTAGAGCCCCACGAAGATCAGAATGGCCGCCAGAATGGCCGCGCCGGTGTACTCCTGCCAGGTCAGCTTCGGTAGCTTGAAGAACTCGGGGTTCTTCACCTCGTCGTAGAAGACCGACCAGACCGCCCGCAGGATGTAGGCCCCGGTGATCGGGATGGAGAGGGCCGCGATCACCGCAATCAGCGGATACTTCTCCCAGACGCCCATGAAGATGTTCAGCTCGGCCCAGAAGCCCGCCAGCCCCGGCATGCCCATCGACGAG
Organism: uncultured Oscillochloris sp.; assembly: GCA_964555675.1. Lineage (GTDB taxonomy): Bacteria > Chloroflexota > Chloroflexia > Chloroflexales > Chloroflexaceae > CAIWXH01. Next base: position 38,170 of record CAZKTU010000030.1, on the reverse strand, counting down.
AGGCCCGCCAGGATGAACATCACCGCGGCGAAGGGCATCACCTTGCCCAGGCCGCCCAGCTCGGGCAACTGCCGGGTGTGGGTGCGCTCGTAGATCATGCGCCCCACCACCGCGAAGAAGAGCGCCGTCATCACCCCGTGGGCGAACATCTGCAGCACCGCGCCCATCAGGGCGATCTGCGTGCCCGCCGCCAGGCCCATCACCACCAGGCCCATGTGGCTCACCGACGAGTAGCCGATAATATACTTCGCGTCGCGCTGGGCCATGGCAATCGTCGCCCCGTAGACCACATTCAGCAGGGTCAGCACGGCGATCACCGGCAGCCAGATATTGGCGCCCACTGGCATCAGCCACATCGCCGCCCGCAGGCAGCCGTAGGCCCCCAGCTTCATCAGCACCCCGGCGTGGAGCATGCTCACCGCCGTCGGCGCGGCCACATGGCCCGTCGGGCTCCAGGTATGGAAGGGAAACATGCCCGCCAGAATGGCGAAGCCGACGAAGAGCATCGGGAAGAAGATGCGCTGCAGGTCACCCGAGAGGGTCACCGTGCGCGAGAGGGTGATCATGTCGAAGGTGCGCAGGCCCGACCCGAAGTAGACCGCCAGCATGCCCACGATGGTCAGGGCGCTGCCGGCCATCAGGAAGAGGGTCAGCTTCATCGCCCCGTACTCTTTGCGCGTGCTGCCCCAGACCCCGATCAGCAGGTACATGGGCAGCACCGCCAGCTCGTAGAAGACGAAGAAGAGGAACAGGTCGAGCGAGACGAAGACCCCGTACACGCCCGTGGTCAGCAGCAGCAGCAGCACCCAGTACTCTTTGGTGCGGTGCTCGATGTTCCAGCTGATCAGGGCCCCGGTGAAGATCACCACCCCGTTGAGCACCAGCATCGGCAGGCTGATCCCATCGACGCCCAGCAGGTAGCTGATGCCCAGCTGGGGTATCCAGTCGAGTCGCTCGACGAACTGGAAGTCGGCCCGCGCCGGGTCGTAGGCCAGAAAGACCAGCAGCGACAGGATCAGCGAGAGCAGAGCGAAGCCCGCCCCCACCCAGCGCATCAGCTCTTTCTGGCCGCCCGGGATCAGCGCGATCACAACGGCGGGCACGGCCATGCTCAGCCAGATCAGGCTTAGCCATGGGATATTCAAAGGGAGAGAGATCAGGCCCATAGTGCTCCACGCGGTTGCGCGATTGCGCGTTTGTGAGTGAGTATCAACTCAGTAGATTCTGAAACACCGCGACCATCTGGGTTGCCGCCGTATTGACCAGGCCCATAATCGGCGCGGGGTAGACCCCCAGGATCAGCAGCAGGGCCAGGATGGGCAGCATCGTCCACAGCTCGAGCGGCCGCAGGTCGGCCACCCCGGCCCAGCGCTCGTTGAGCGGCCCCAGGAAGACCCGCTGGAACATCAGCAGCAGCGCCAGGGCCGTGACGATCAGGCCGACCGTGGCCAGGGCCGTGAAGAGCGGCAGGGTCGCCCAGGCGCCCCGGAAGATGAAGAACTCGCCCACGAAGCCGGCCAGGCCGGGCAGCCCCAGGTTGGCGAACATCGCCACGCCCATGACCCCGGCGAAGGCGGGCGCCACCACCCGCAGCCCGCCATAGTCGGCCAGGCTCCAGCTGCCGGTGCGCGCGTTGAGCGCCCCGGCCAGGAAGAACAGCGCCCCGGTCGAGAGCCCGTGGGCCACCATCTGCATGACCGCGCCATTCAGGGCGATCGCCCGGCTATCCTGCGTGGCCCCGCCCGGCAGGGCCGCGACCGCCGCGATCGCCAGCATCACATAGCCCATGTGGTTGATAGAGGTGTAACCGATCAGCCGCTTGATATCGCCATTCGTATTGGCCAGGGCCCCGAAGGCGCCCGCCACAATCCCGATCAGGGCCAGGCCCCCCATCACCGGGGCGAAGTACTGGGCCGCGTCGGGTACCAGGGGCAGCATGATCCGCAGCATGCCGTACGCGCCCATCTTGCTCATCACCGCGCTCAGCAGGATGCTGCCGGCTGTGGGCGCCTCGGCGTAGGCGTCGGGCAGCCAGGTGTGGAAGGGCCAAACCGCCAGCTTGATCGCGAAGGCGACGAAGATCGCCCAGAAGGCAATGCTCGTATAGAGCAGCGGGAAGCGCCCCAGCACATTGACCAGGCCGATCTGCTCCATGTAGGCGAAGAGCATGTCGCGCAGCGTGCCCGCCGCGCCCTCGACCGGCAGGCCCATGCCCAGGCGCCCCAGGTCGACCAGATTCCACGTGCCGAGGCCCGGCCCGCCCACCCCGGCGGCCCGCGTAGCCAGGTAGATCACCTGGAAGAGCAGCAGCAGCCCGATCGAGCCGGCCATGGTGTAGACGAAGAACTTGAAGGCGGCGTAGCGCCGGTTCTCGCGGCCCCAGCTCTGGATCAGGAAGAAGGCCGGAACCAGGCTGAACTCCCAGAAGATGAAGAAGAAGAAGAAGTCGAGGGCCAGGAAGTAGCCCAGCATGGCCGCCTCGAGCAGCAGCAGCAGGGCGAAGTGGGCCTTGGCCCGGTCGGTGACGCCCCACGAGGCCAGGGCCGCCACCGGCGCCATCACCACGGTCAGCAGCACCAGAGGCAGGCTCAGCCCGTCCACCCCCAGGAAGTAGTCGACCCTGATCGCATTGATCCAGGGGAGCTTCTCGACCAACTGCACCGCACCCTGCCCCGCGGCTGTGGCCGCCGGGTCGAAGCGGGCCCAGACCAGGGCCGCCAGGGCGATCGGCACGCCCATCCAGGCCGTGACGCCCAGGCGCACCACGCGGTCGTCGAGGCGCAGCCAGGCCGCCAGCCCGACCAGGACCATGCCGAGCAGCGGCGACAGCAGCAGCAGCGTCAGCCACGGGATGCCGTCGGGCGAGGGGATGAGGTAGGCAGGAAGGTTCATATTAGCGCCTGATGACGTAGAGGTAGACCAGGGCCAGGATCACCGCGCCGCCGAAGAGATAGGTCACGTAGTCCTGGGCCTTGCCGGTCTGCAGACGGCGGGTCTGCTTGCCCGTGGCCAGCGTCCCCTCGGCCAGGGCGTCGGGGCCGTCGTTGAGCAGGGTGTCGTCGATGATGAAGTTCAGGCGCCCGAGGAAGAGCGTCAGCCGGCCCACCCCGTTGACGATCCCGTCCAGGATGCTGCGGTCGATCCAGGCCCAGGCCAGGGCCAGCAGCGCGGTCAGCCGTCCGATACTGCCCTGGTAGATCTCGTCGATGCGGTACTTCTCGTTGAGCAGCCGGAACATCGCCGGGGCCCGCTCTGCGAGGGGGTCAACCCCGCTCGCCCGCGCGAACGCGCCGCCGTAGAAGCTCCAGCCGGCCCCGATCCCGCCCAGGGCCGCCAGCAGCGAGATGCCGGCCACCAGCGGGCTGAACGGCGGCGCCTCCTGCCCCCAGATCCCGCTCAGCCAGTGGCCGCCCGGGATGCTGAAGGGCAGATTGAAGAGGCCCGCGCTCACGGCGAAGGTCGCCAGCACCACCAGCGGCGCGATCATCAGCGGGTTTTCGTGCCAGTGGGGGCCGCTGTTGCTGTGCTCATCGTGGGCCGCGTCGTGATGGGCCTCGGCGTGACCATGCGGGGCCGGCTCGGGGTTCGTGAAGACCACCGGCTGCTCCACCCGCAGCTCGCCGAAGAAGACCAGCCGCCACTGGCGCGTCATATAGAAGGCCGTGAGGAAGGCCGCGACGGTCAGTACGGCCAGAACCACCCAGTGACCGCCCTTGAAGGCGTCGGCCAGGATCTCGTCTTTGCTCCAGAAGCCGGCGAAGGGCACCACCCCCGCCAGGGCCAGGTAGCCCATGGTGTAGGTCCAGAAGGTCCACGGCAGGCGCGTGCGCAGCCCGCCCATGTTGCGGATGTCCTGGGCGGTCTGCTGGGCCGCGTACTCGTCCGTGTGGTGCAGCTTCGCAATCGCGGGCGTGGCCTCCATGGCGTGGATGACCGAGCCCGAGCCGAGGAAGAGCAGGGCCTTGAAGAAGGCGTGGGTCAGCAGGTGGAACATGCCCGCCGTCCACCCCCCGATCCCCAGGGCCGCCACCATGAAGCCCAGCTGCGAGAGGGTCGAGTAGGCCAGGATGCGCTTGATGTCGTACTGGGCCACCGCGATGCTCGCCGCGAAGAGCGCGGTGAAGGCCCCGATGAAGGCCACCACGTCGAGCGCGGCCCCGCCGTCAGCCAGGAAGATCGGGAAGGTGCGCGCCACCAGGAAGACGCCGGCCGCCACCATGGTCGCCGCGTGGATGAGCGCCGACACCGGGGTCGGCCCCTCCATCGCATCGGGCAACCAGACGTGCAGCGGGAACTGGGCCGACTTGCCGACCGTGCCGCAGAAGAGCAGCAGCGCGATCCCAGTGGCGTGGCTCAGGCCGAGCACGCCCTGCTCGGCGCCGATGCGCTCGAGGAAGGCCGGGTTGAAGATCTGGCCCTCGCCCGTGCCCAGCTCGAGGCTGCCGGCCTGCGTCCACAGGTAGACCAGGCCCAGCAGCATCAGCACGTCGCCGATGCGCGTGGTGATGAAGGCCTTGACCGCCGCCCTGTAGGCCTGGGGCCGCTCGTAGAGGAAGCCGATCAGCAGGTACGAGCAGAGGCCCATGACCTCCCAGGCCATGAAAAAGAGCAGCAGATTATCGGCCATGGTCATCAGCAGCATCGCCGCCGTGAACAGCGAGATGAAGCTGAAGAAGCGGCTCTGGCGCGGGTTGGCGGCCATGTAGCCCAGCGAGAAGAGGTGGATGCAGGTCGCGGCGATCGTCACCATGGCCAACATCGCCGCCACGGGCGTGTCGACGTAGTAGCCCATGCGCAGGACGCTCGCGCCCGTGGGTGCCCAGGCGAAGCGCTCGACCACATTCGGCTCGGGGAAGGCGAAGGCCGCCTCGCCCGCCTCGCCCTCGCCGTGGGCGACGGCCTCGAGAGTCGCCACCTGCCCGTCGCGCAGGGCTAGGCCCTGGGCCGTGGCCGCCAGCAGGCCGACGGCCAGCAGGCTCGCCAGCCCCATCAGGCCGATCGCCGCCCAGCCGCTGGCGGCCTTGCTGCGCCGCAGGGGCGTGAAGGTGATCAGGGCGCAGCCGAGCAGCGGCAGGACCGGGATGAGCCATGCGTACTGTAGGAAAAAAGCCATGACGCGCTCCGCGCTACCCCTTGAGGGAGTCGACGCTGTCTACGTTCGAGGTCAGCCAGGTGCGGTAGATCGCGATAATCATGGCCAGGCCCACCGCGGCCTCGGCGGCGGCCACCGTGATGATGAAGATCGCGAAGGTGGGCCCGCTGATGAAGCGGGGCTCGAGGTAGCGCCAGATGGCGACCAGGTTGATATTGACCGCGTTGAGCATCAGCTCGACGCCCATCAGCACGCCGACCATATTGCGCCGCGAGAGCGCGCCGAACAGGCCGATGCAGAAGAGCGCCCCGGCCACCACCAGCACCGCCTCCAGAGGGATCGCACGCGTCATGGCCCCTACTCTCCGTCTGTTGCCTGGGCGATCGGCGCGACCGGCGCCGCCCCCTTGCGCAGCTCGTGCTCCTCGGCCAGGGTCAGCACGCGCCGGCGCCGCCCGCGCTCCTCGAAGGCGACCACGATCGCCCCGATCAGGGCCACGGTCAGCAGCACCCCGGCCACCTGGAACTGGATCAGGTACTCGAAGACGAAGCCGCGCCCCAGCTCGGCCGGGCCCGAGATCAGTTCGGGCTCGGGCGGCACGCCCTCGACCACGGCCGGCGGGACGGGCACATTCCACTGGTGGTTGATCACCGTGGGCGTGATCACCGCGGCGAAGAGCAGCGCGGCCACAATCAGGCTCACCCACCAGCGGCTGGTGAGCTGGCGCACGCCCTCGCCCGAGACCTGCCTGGTGAGCATGATCGCGAACAGGATCAGCACCGAGATCGCGCCGACATAGACCAGCACCTGCACGACGGCGATGAACTCGGCCTCGAGCAGAAAGTAGAGCGCCCCGACCCCGAAGAACGAGGCGATCAGCCAGAGGGCGGCGTGGATGACGTTGCGCACCGTCACTACCATCACCGCCGCCCCGATGATCAGGGCGGTGATCAGCCCGAAGGTAATCTGGACTACGGTCTCCATGATGTTTCCGATCGCAGGCTGGCGCCGCCCTGGGCCTCGCGCAGGTCGTCGAGGTCGACCCTGTTGCGCGCCGCCTGGGCGTCGGCATAGATGCGGGCCATCAGCACATAGGCGGCCAGGTTGAGCGCCAGGGTGACGACGAAGGCCGCGCCCCAGCGCAGCAGCGGCGCCCAGCCCTCGACGAAGGCCAGGCCCTCGGCGGCGCCCCAGCGGGTCAGCCCCACCCAGATCGCCGCGCTGAAGATATTGACCAGGGTCAGGGGGATGAGGAACTTCCAGCCGAAGTCCATCAGCTGGTCGACCCGCAGGCGCGGGTAGGCCCCGCGGATCCAGATCATCACGAAGAAGAAGAAGTAGGTCTTGGCCAGGAAGTAGAAGACCCCCAGCACGCCCGCCAGCAGGTTGAAGACCCAGGCGCCCTCGGGGTTGAGCGGCGAGACGCCCTGGGCGTAGAGCCAGCCCACCCCCGGGCCCTGCCAGCCGCCGAAGAAGATCACCGCGGTGATCGCGCAGAGCAAGAAGTTCAGCACATACTGGGCCAGGTAGAACAGCCCGAACTTCATGCCGCTGTACTCGGTCATGTAGCCCGCCACAATCTCCGAGTCGGCCTCGGGGATGTCGAAGGGCGTCCGCTCGCCCTCGGCCAGAGCGGCGATGAAGAAGCAGACGAAGGCCAGAAAGCCCACCGGCGTGAAGACGAACCAGCCCAGCCCGAGGTCGGGGATGCCCGCCACATCGCTGCTGCTGATGATCAGCCCGCCCTGGTGGGCGATCAGGCCGACAATCGACAGGCTGCCGGTGATCATCACGATCGCCAGCAGGCTGAGCACGGCGGGGATCTCGTAGCTGACCATCTGGGCCACGGCCCGCATCGCGCCGAGCAGGGCGAACTTGTTGTTCGAGGCCCAGCCCGCCGCCATCAGGCCCACGGCGCTGATCGACGAGATCGCGAAGAAGAAGAGCAGGCCCACGTGCATGTCGACCGGCACCATGCCCGGGCCCCACGGCACCACCGCGAACATGAGCATGGTCGGCGCGACCACCACGCAGGGCGCAATGAAGTGGACCCACTTGTCGGCGGCGTCGGGGACGATGTCTTCTTTGGTGAACATCTTGACCCCGTCGGCCACGGGCTGGAACAGGCCCTCGGGGCCGACCCGGTTGGGGCCGATGCGGTCCTGCATCCTGGCGATCGCCCGGCGCTCGTAGTAGGTCAGAAAGAGCATCTGGAGCGGCGCGACCAGAAAGAGGATGGTGGCCACCAGCAGGTGGCTGATCAGGCTGATCGCCCAGCCCGGCCAGCCCCAGCCGAAGGTCGTATTGATCAGGCCGTTGACGATGTCGAACATAAAGCCACTCCGCGCCGGCTCAGGGGTCAGCGAAAGACGAAGGTCGCGCCGAGAAAGGCCAGATAGACCGGCAGCGCCAGCAGGCCCACGAGGTTGCCCCAGCCGGCGAGCGACGGGTTGCCCGTGGCCTTCAGCAGGCACATGGCGGCCAGCAGCACCCAGGCGAGACTATGACCCCAGCGCACCAGCAGGAAGCGCAGGGGCGCCGCGTCGAGCGCCACTCGCTCGCGGGGCCAGACGAAGGCGTAGACCAGGGCGACGGCCGTGCAGATAGCGGCCCAGGCGATGTAGGGCAAGTTGAGCCATCCGCGCTCCATCTCAGCTCCCCTCTGGGTCTGAGCCGCCGGCCTTCTTGGCCGCGTTGGCCGCCCTGATCGCCGCCAGGCGCGCCGCCTTGTCGTCCACCGGCGCTGCGGCCGGCTCTTCGGCCTTGCCCTCGCCGGCGGGGGCCACGGGGGCCGC
>CAZKTU010000030.1:0-30183 GCA_964555675.1 uncultured Oscillochloris sp. | reverse complement strand
CCTCGGCTTTGGCCGCGTTCTTCGCCCTGATCGCCGCCAGGCGCGCCGCCTTCTCGTCCACCGGCGCTGGTGCGGCGGGGGCCGCCTCAGGCGCCGCCGGCGCAGCCTCGGCGTTGGCCGCGTTCTTCGCCCTGATCGCCGCCAGGCGCGCCGCCTTCTCGTCGGCGGGCGTCGCCGCAGCTGCCGGGGCCTCGGCTATGGGCGCCTCAGGGGTCGGCGCGCCGGCCGCCTTCGCGGCGTTGGCTGCCTTGATCGCCGCCAGCTTGGCCGCCTTCTCTTCGGGGGTGAGCTTCTTGCCTTCCGCCGGCGCGGCTGCGGGGGCCGCGACGGGAGCGGCAGGCGGCGGGGCGGCCGCAGCCGCGGCGGCCAGCTCGGCCCGGCGCGCAGCGATCTTCTCGATCAGCTGGGGGGCCATGCCGATCACGTCGGGGCGGCGCTTGATATTACCCTGGAGCTTCTTCATCGCCCCGTCGCGCACCTCGGCCCACATGCCGGGCGCGAGGCCCGCGTAGTAGGCGATCGGGCGGTTCAGCGCTTCTTTATGCACCGTCAGGCTGGGGTGGTCCGCCGTCGAGAGCTCGAAGGCGTGGTCCATCTTGATCGCGTCGAAGGGGCAGACCTCGGCGCAGAAGCCGCAGCTCATGCAGGCGTCGTACTCGATCACGAACTCGGCGACGGCCGGCACCGCCTTGCCCGTGGTCGGATCTTTGGCCTGGGTCATATGAATGACCTGCGGCGGGCAGATGCGCTGGCACTGAAAGCACGAGGTACACAGCTCGTGCCCGCTCTCCTCGTCGAAGAGCAGGATGGGCATGTTGCGGTAGGCCTCGGGGAGCTTCGTCTGCTCCTCGGGGTACTGCACCGTGAAGGTGCCGTGGATGTCGCTGAAGTCGCGGTTCTTGCGGAACGACTCGCGCCAGTGCTTCCAGACCACGACCATGCTGTCGAGCAGGCCGCCGCCCGCCACGCGCCGCCTGCGCCCGCCGCGCTCAACCGTGACTACTGTGCCTCGTTGGATCTCGCTCGTCATCTGCCTCACCGAGCAAGACGGCTGACTACTGACGGCCTGCGGGCGGTCGTCGGTCGTCGGTCGTCGGTCGTCATCGATCCACTTCACCCATCACAATATCGATACTGCCGAGGATGACCACCACATCGGCAACTTTGTAGCCGCGGCACATATCGCCCAGAGGCGTGAGGTTGATGAACGACGGCGCGCGCACCTTGTAGCGGTAGGGCTTGCCGCTGCCGTCGCTGACCAGGTAGAAGCCCAGCTCGCCCTTGGGCGACTCGATGCGGGCGTAGGCGTCGCCGACCGGCGGGCGCACATTCTGGCGCGCCTTCGGGTTGATATGGCCGCCAGTCGCGTCGGGCAGCTGCTGGATGATCTGCTCGATGATCCGCTTGCTCTGGCGCATCTCTTCGATGCGCACCAGGAAGCGGTCGTAGACATCGCCGACGCTGCCCACCGGCACATCGAAGTCGAAGCGGTCGTAGACGCTATAGGGCTCGGCCTTGCGCACATCGTAGGGCACGCCCGATCCGCGCAGCACCGGGCCGGTCACGCTATAGGCGAGGGCCAGGTCGCGCGGCAGGATGCCGATGCCCTCGGCCCGCTGCATCAGGATCTCATTCTCGCGCAGCAGGCGCTCGAGCTCGTCGACGAAGCCGGGCATGGCCTGCAGCAACTCCTTCAGGCGCGGGATGAAGTCGGGCGGCAGATCGCGGGCCACCCCGCCGAAGCGGAAGTAGTTGCACATCAGGCGCGCCCCCGAGGCCGCCTCGAAAAGGTCGAGGATCTTCTCGCGCTCGCGCATGCCGAAGGCCAGCTGGGTCTGCCACATGCCCATGTCGTTGATCAAGAAGCCCAGGGCCCCGGCATGGTTGAGGATACGGGTCAGCTCGACCATCAGCACGCGGATATACTCGGCCCGCTCGGGCACCTCGATTCCGGCCAACTTCTCGACCGCCATGGCGTAGGCCTGGTTGTTGGCCATCGAGTTGAAGTAGTCGAGCCGGTCGGTATAGGGCATGTTCTGCAGGTAGGTATTCTGCTCGGCGATCTGCTCGTGGTTGCGGTGCAGATAGCCGAACACCGGCTTCAGGTCGATGATCGTCTCGCCGTCGACCGTGACCAGCATGCGGAACACCCCGTGGGTCGAGGGATGCTGCGGGCCAATATTGATCTGGAGCTCTTCAGTTTTTAGCATGGTCGTCGCGATTGTGAGACTGGGAGCTCTGTCTCACTCGTCCTCGCCGATATACTTATCACCCTGCTTCGGGAAGTCCTTGCGCATCGGGAAACCCTCGAACTCGTCCCACATATAGATGCGGCGCAGGAAGGGATGGCCGGTGAAGGTGATCCCATACAGGTCGAAGGCCTCGCGCTCGTGGAAGTTGGCGCCGGGCCAGGCCGGGGTCAGGGCCGGGACCTCGGGACGCGCGCGCGGTACCCGCGTCTTGAGCACCAGCGAGGGGCCGCCGCCCACGTTGTAGAAGCGATAGACTAGCTCGAAGAGCCCCTCGTCCAGATAGTCGACCACCCCGATATCGGAGAGGAAGGCGTAGCCGAGCTTATCGCGCAGATAGAGCGCCGCGGGGACGAGCTGAGCGGGGTCGACGACGACGTCGGCTGTGGCGAACAGGCCGGGCTGGGGGCCGTGGGCGGGGGGCGCCGCCACCCGCAGGGGCGTAGCGTCGAGGGCCGCGCCGGGCAGGTCGCGCTCCATCAGCTCGCGCAGCTCGGCGGGGCTAAGCGTCGGCATCGCCCACCTCGTCGCGCTTCAGGTCGTCGGCGGCGATCTCGGGGGCCATGCCCCGCGCCTTCAGCGCGTGCTCGAGCTCGACGCTCGGGTCCATGATCGGGAAGTGGCGCACAATCTCCGGGTGCTCGATGCGCCCGCTCTTCGTCTCGCCCAGGGCCGGGGTGGTGTAGGCGCTGAGCAGCGGCAGGCCGCCGACCGGGTCGATCAGCTTGCCGTCGACCTCGAGGCCCTGAGCCCCGAAGGTCGGCACCGGGAAATCGCTGGTCTGGGGCTTGTCGCCCTGGCCGTACCAGCGCACCCGCCCCAGCTTCTGGCGGTCGATCTGGTCTTGCAGGGTCATCAGGGCGTGGAGCAAGGCCTCGGGGCGGGGCGGACAGCCGGGGACATAGACGTCGACCGGGATCAGCAGGTCGATGCCGCGCAGCACGTTATAACCGTCGCGGAAGGGGCCGCCCGAGGTGGCGCAGGCGCCCATCGAGATCACATAGCGCGGCTCGGCCATCTGGTTGTAGAGCCGCACCACCTGGGGCGCCATCTTCTTGGTGACCGTTCCCGCCACAATCATCAGGTCGGCCTGCCGTGGCGAGGCGCGGAACAGCTCGGCGCCGAAGCGCGAGACGTCGTAGCGGCTGAGGCCGAAGGCCATCATCTCGATCGCGCAGCAGGCCAGCCCGAAGGCCATCGGCCAGATCGAGGAGCGCCGGCCCCAGTTGTAGAAGCGGTTGACCGTGGAGAGGAACACGCCCTGCTGCTCCAGGTCAAGCTGGATCTCTCGCTCGTCCATACAGCGACTGTTTCCAGGGGAGGGGCCGGCGCCCAGCCGACGCCCCGCCGCTTAGACCCACTCGAGGGCGCCCTTGCGCCACTCGTAGAGGAGGCCGGCGAACAGCATCAGCAGGAAGGTCGCCCCGGCGATGAAGCCGTAGAGCCCGAGCTGATTGAAGGCCACGGCCCAGGGGTAGAGAAAGACCACCTCGATGTCGAAAATCACGAAGGCGAGGGCGTAGAGGTAGTACTGGACCTTGAACTGAACGTGGATGTCGCCGATCGCCTCGAGTCCGCACTCGTAGGTCGACTGCTTCAGGGGCGTGGGGCGCTTGGGGCGCAAGTAGAAGGCGAGGGCCAGCGGCACTAGGGGAAAGCTCACTGCCGCCAGGAGAAAGACCCCGATGAAGGCGTAGTTGCCAAGCACTGCTGCGTCCCTCCGTGGGTAGAGCCTTCAGTGGCGTAACCGTGGCGAAGTATAGCACATATTCGGGCGAGCCTGCAAAAGGCCGCGCCCACGGCCAGAGCGTCAGAAAGACGCAAACCCCCTTTTGCGTGTAATATCACAAGGGAATAATTCCCAGATCGCCGGGCGAGCATGTGGCGAGGCGTGGGCAACCCGGGTACGGGGCTACGGCCCGACCAGCTTGAGCTCGACCCGGCCGACCCGCACCACATCGCCGCCATGCACTTCGGTGGCCGCCCGCACCTCGAAGCCGTTGAGGAAGGTGCCGTTGGTGCTGTTCAGGTCCTCGAGGGACCAGACCCCGTCGCGCAGCTCGAGCCGGGCGTGCTCGCTCGAGAGGAAGGTGTCGTTGAGCGAGACCTCGACGTCGGTGCTGCGCCCGATCACCGTCACCGGGGCCAGAGGGAAGACCTTGCCGACGGGTATGCCGGTCTGGCCGGCGCTCGTCACCACCAGCTGCCCATAGGGCGTCGCCTGGGCCGGCGCGGGCGCCCCGCCCGCAATCAGCTCGCGCGAGACCACCCGCACAACCTGCCACAGGAAGAAGTAGAGCAGAAAGACGACCGCCACCCGCAGCAGCAGCAGGACGACCCCGATCGAGAGATTGGCAATGTCAAACATAGGCGTAAGGCGCGAGGCGCGAGGCGGAGCATCCACCCCGCCGTAGCTTCACGAACTGTCGCGAAAAGTAAGCTCGAGGCCGCCGAGCGAGATCACATCGCCGTCGCGCAGCCCGCTCTCGCTGACCCGCTGGCCGTTGACGAAGGTCCCGTTGGTGCTGCCCAGGTCGGTAATCCAGAAGCGGCGCTGCTTGTAACGCAGCTGGGCGTGGTGGCGCGAGACGCGCGTATCCTCGAGGATGATGTCGTTGCCGAGGCCGCGGCCGAGCGCGACCATAGTGCTCTCGAGCGGGATGGGCTGTGGGCCGCCCGGGGCCTGGAGCAAGAGCATCGCGTGGCTGCGGCGCGCCGGCTGCGGGGCCGCCGTGGCCGGCGCCATCACCTGAGTCGACTCGGCGCCCTGGGTGTTGGTCATCTCGGCCACAACCTGGATGCTGCGCTTGGGCACCGCCGCATCCTCGGCGAGCACGACCCGCGGGTGCTCGAGCATGGCGAAGCTGCGCTCGGCGGCCAGCTCGCTGAGATAGGTCGCCATCTCTTGCTCGAGCTGTGCGCGCACCGGCTGGAAGGCCGCAAAGTCCTGCGGGTGGAGGTAGGCCTTGTAGAAGCTCGGCACGATCACGCGCTTGACGCTGATCGACTGCTGGCTCTCCATGGCCCGCTCGAGCCGCCGCGCGATCTCCACCGGCTGCACGGGGCTGCGGAAGAGTCGGGCGACCGACCCCTCAACCATATGCTCCATAAACTGCTCGAAGCGGCTGAGTGCTGACATACGCTCCCCCGAGCGGGTACTAAGCTTAGCCCGTAGCCCTGGGCTTGACCGCCTCGCCGAGGTAGATCGGCTCGAGGGTGACGAGGTCGTCGCGCTCGCCGGCGACCAGACGGCGCCAGGCCAGCTCGGCGAGGAAGGCGGGCCGGCGCAGGGCGGCGGCGGGCGCGGGCAGGTGGGCGTTCTCGCCGAGCAAGCGGCGCAGCTGGCTCGCCGTATCGGCGTCGAGATCGCCGCAGAAGCGGGTAGGGCCGGCGATCTCGGCGCAGAGCTCGGTCAGGCTGAGGTTACGGTCGGGGCCCTGGCGACCCGGCCCCTCCTCGTCGGGCAGAAACGCGGCGGCGGCGAAACGCTCGCGGCCGAGGCGAATGAGCGGGTAGACCGGCAGGCCGGGGCGAGCGTGCTCGTAGGCCAGGGCGTCGAGGGTGCCGATCCCCAATAGCGGCAGGCCGCCGGCGAGGGCCAGGCCCTTGGCCACACTCATCCCCACGCGCAGGCCGCTCCAGCTGCCGGGGCCCAGGCCCACGGCCACGGCGGTGAGATCGGTGCGGGCCGCGCCGAGGTGGCGTAACAGAGCCTCGAGCTGCGGCAAGAGCTGGGCCGTATGGTTGCGCCCGGCGACCCAGACGCACTCGGCGCGCGGGCCCTGGGCATCGTAGAGGGCCAGGCCTGTCAGCCCGGTGGCGGTGTCGATAGCGAGCAGCATCAGCTGAACGAACTCCCCTTAAACGCGCCTACGAGGGCGACGTAGCGCGCCCCGTGGGGCCCTAGCCGCAGGCGGCGCTTCGTCTCGCTGAGGTGCTGGATATGCACGGCCAGATGGTCGTCGGGCAGCAGGGCCTGGGCCCGCTCGGGCCACTCGACGATGCAGACCCCATCGCCGGCCCAGAGCTCCTCGAGGCCGATCGTGGCCAACTCGGCCTCGGCGGCGATGCGGTAGAGGTCGACGTGGTAGATCGGCATGCGGCGGTGCTGCGGGCCGGCGCGATACTCGTTGACCAGCACAAAGCTGGGGCTGGTGACCAGGTCGTCGGCGCCCAGGCCGCGGGCCAGGCCCTTGGCCAGGTGCGTCTTGCCGGCGCCGAAGGTGCCGACGAGCAGCAGCAGATCGCCCTGGCGAAGCTGCTCGCCAAGACGCTGGCCGACCCGCTCGGTCTGGGCGGGGCTGTGGCTGATGAAGTCAAGTTCGTCGGCGGCCTGTACGGCCGGGAGGCGCTGGTCGCTCATCGCCCGTATTGTAGCACGGCGCGGGGGCGCCCACGCCTGCCCAGACCTGTCGCGCGCCTGAGCTCACGCCGTTTCGAGGGCCCCGGCGCTGGGCGCCTGGGCGGGGCCCGCGGGGGGCAATGTCGCGCACGGGAGGATGCGGGGCTGGCGCAGGTCGTGGGCGGCGCGCAGGGCCTCGGGGCTGAAGCGGCCCTCGAGGGCCAGCAGCAGGCCCACGGACACCCGGCGCAGGCGCAGCAGATCGGCCAGGTCGTGCACATCGGCGGCGACGACGAGGGGGCGCTGCTGGGCCAGGACAAGCATGGGGTCGCCTGCGGGGGTGCGCATCGTCAGAAGCCAGCGGTTCGGGCGAAGCTGCTCGACTGAGACGGACTCGTAACCGGCCTCACGGGCCTTGGCCGCCATCTGGGCGCTTTTGGCGTTCATGCCTGTGCTCCAACCAGGATCTTCAGGCTGCTGCAAACCTGGGGTTGGGAACGGAGCCGGCGACGCTGCGCTGCGTGGCGCTCCTGACCGAGTGATCCAAGGGTGTAGCCGTATTGGCCAAGTATACCACAGGTCGCTTTGCGTCAAGACATAGTTGGAATGAGGTCAATAGCCCCCACCGGTCGTAGCGGCTCGCGCCACGAGTAACGTCGATCCACAGGACCAGGGCCCTATAGGTCTACGCGCCGCAGAACTCTATACTAAGCCAGGCCTTCCTGGCCCCGACGCCCGGCCTCGTCCACGTGCCCTCAACAACCTTGCGAGGTCAACCAATGCGCTTTCTGCTCGATCAGCGGTCGTACGAAGAGATGCTGGCGCGCAAGACCCACTCGCGCGACTGCTACGCGCGCGACCATGAGTACCTGCACCACCTCTACATCGACGGGGTGAAGTACACCGTCGCCCGCGCCGTCTACGCCTGCTACAAAGAGGCCCAGAGCCGCGAGGACGCCGACGCCCTGCTGCACTTGCAGATGCACATCCACGACCTCGAGCAGATTATCGCCGAGGCCCGCGCCCGGGGCCAGAACATCGCCGCCCTGCGCGCCATCGGCGACCCCCCGCCGAGCGACGACGAGGCGCGCCCCCAGCTCAACAATAGCTTCCTGCCCAAAGAGCCCCAGACCATGGAGGAGACGGGGCTCAATCGCACCTTCCTGACCGAGCACTTCCTGCGCATTCTCTACCTCAAAGGGCGCATGACCGGGCGCGATATCGCCGACACCATGTGCCTCTACTACCGCATCGTCGAAGAGATCATCATCGACCTGCGCAAGGCCGAGCAGATCGACATCATCGGCCAGCGCGGCTTCGGCGACTCGAACTTCGAGTATGCCCTGACCCCGCGCGGGCAAGAGGCGGCCCAGGCGGCCCTGAAGAAAGTGCAGTACGCCGGCCCCGCCCCGGTGCAGGTCAACGAGTGGATCGCCTCGGTCAAGACCCAGTCGGTGAAGCATGTCAAAGTGACGCGCAAGAACATCCGCGACGCCTTCGACGGCCTGGTGATCGACGAGTCGATCCTCAACTCGGTCGGCCCGGCCGTCAACTCGGGCTCGTCGGTCATGCTCTTCGGCTACCCCGGCAACGGCAAGACCACCATCGCCGAGCGCATCACCTTTCTGATGGGCGACGACATCTTCATCCCCGCGACGATCTACGCCGACGGTGCGATCATCAAGATGCACGACGCCGTCATCCACGAGCCGCCCAAGCACGCCTGGGACGACAGCACCGAGTACGACCGGCGCTGGGTGCGCATCAGGCGGCCGGTGGTGATTGTGGGCGGCGAGCTGACCCTCGAGCAGCTGAACCTGATCTACAACGACACCTCGAAGCTCTACGAGGCGCCCTTCCAGATGAAGGCCAACTGTGGCATCTTCCTGATCGACGACTTCGGCCGCCAGCAGGTGCGCGTCTTCGACCTGCTGAACCGCTGGATCGTGCCCCTCGAGAAGCGCTACGACTATTTGAACACCGTGACCGGCCAGAAGATCCAGATCCCCTTCGACCAGCTGATCATGTTCTCGACCAACCTCGACCCCAAAGACCTGGGCGACGACGCCCTGTTGCGGCGCATCAAGTTCAAGTTCGAGATCATCGACCCGACCGAGGATCAGTGGCGCGAGATCTGGAAGATCATGTGCAAGGTGCGCAAGGTGCCCTACGACGACCGTGCGATCGACTATCTGATCAAGAAGTGGTACCTGCCCGACGAGCGCCCCTTCCGCATGTGCCAGCCCCGCGACATCATCGACCAGCTGCTCGCCATCGCCAGCTATAACATGGAGACGCCGGTGCTGAGCGCCGACCTGCTCGACGCTGCCTGCCTGACCTACTTCCCCAGCAAAGAGAAGAAGAACTTCGGCGCCAAGGTGCGCCTCGACCTGTAACCCCGGCCCGCGCGATTCTTTGTGCTGGCGTAGACAAGTTTGCTATAGGATCCAGATCGGCCCGTTCTATACGGGCTATTTGGCTTTCTAATGCTGCGTGTTTCGCTTCACAAGCGCTGCGCAGGCCTTGCCCAGGTTCGACAAGCCCGATCCTTTAAGATATAATTCCCATGTCTTAGTGCCCGTACGTGGGCGCTCCTCACAAACTCAGCGAACCTGACGGCAGGCTAGAACGAAATACAACGCTTGAAGACGCGGGTATGCGAAGCAGATGACGCATGCACTTCGCTTGCGCATGGCCTCAACGGAAGGAAGCGAACATGACAGGGGTACTCACGCTCTACCGGACGTCGGTCGGCAAAAAGGTGATCATGGCGCTCACCGGGTTCATCCTCGTCGGCTTCGTTGCCTTCCACATGTACGGCAATACGAAGATGTACCAGGGCCCCGAGGTCTTCAACGAGTATGCGGCCGGCCTGCGCGAGATTGGCCACCCCGTCTTCGGCCACGAGCACCTGCTCTGGATCGCGCGCCTGGTCCTGCTCGGCTCGGTGGTGCTGCATATCTGGTCGGCCACCACCCTGACCCTGCAGAGCCGCAAGACAGTGGCGGCCAACGCTGTTGGCGGCACGAAGCGCTACGGCGCGAAGAAGCGCCAGACCGGCTACGCGGCCTACACCATGCGCTTCGGCGGCCTGCTGATCCTGCTCTTCATCATCTATCACCTGCTGCACCTGACGTTCGGGGCCGTGGGCTTTGGGGCCGGCGAGTACCGCCACCCCGAGAATGGCGAGTACTTCGTCTATAACAACGTGGTGCTCGGCTTCCAGAACCCGCTCGTCTCGGGCTTCTACATCCTGACCATGGTCTTCCTCGGTCTGCACCTCTTCCACGGCGTGTGGAGCATGTTCCAGACCCTCGGCCTGAACAACGCGAAGTACACGGGCCTGCTGCGGGGCCTGGCCGTGCTGATCGCCGTCCTCGTGACGGTCGGCAACATCTCATTCCCGATCGCCGTGATGGCCGGCATCGTCGGACCGGCAATCTAACCCACGCCTCCGAAGTTTGAGGAGCCTGACAATGAGCGACACGAAGAACGAGACAACCACACGCACAGGGGTGCGCACAGTTGAGTTCGTGAAGAGCCTGGAGGCCAAGGCGCCGGGCGGCCCGATCGAGCAGCGCTGGGACAAGCACCGCTTCGATATGAAGCTGGTCAACCCGGCCAACCGCCGCCGCTACACCGTGATCGTGGTCGGCTCGGGCCTGGCCGGCGGCGCCGCCGCCGCCACCCTCGGCGAGCAGGGCTATAACGTCAAGTGCTTCTGCTACCAGGACAGCCCGCGCCGGGCCCATAGCATCGCGGCCCAGGGCGGCATCAACGCCGCCAAGAACTACCGCAACGACGGCGACTCGATCTTCCGCCTGTTCTACGATACGGTCAAGGGCGGCGACTTCCGCGCCCGCGAGAGCAACGTCTACCGCCTGGCCCAGGTCTCGGTCAATATCATCGACCAGTGCGTGGCCCAGGGCGTGCCCTTCGCCCGCGAGTACGGCGGCTACCTCGACAACCGCTCGTTCGGCGGGGCCCAGGTCTCGCGCACCTTCTACGCCCGCGGCCAGACCGGCCAGCAGCTGCTGCTCGGGGCCTACCAGGCCCTCTCGCGCCAGATCGCCGCCGGCGCCGTCAAGATGTACCCGCGCACCGAGATGCTCGACCTGGTGCTGATCGACGGCCGCGCCCGCGGCATCATCACCCGCGATATGGTCACCGGCAAGATCGAGCGCCACGTGGCCGACGCCGTGGTCCTCGCCACCGGCGGCTACGGCAATGTCTTCTACCTGAGCACCAACGCCAAGGGCTGCAATACCACGGCGATCTGGCGCGCCCATCGCAAGGGCGCCTTCTTCGCCAACCCCTGCTACACCCAGATCCACCCGACCTGCATCCCCGTCAGCGGCGACCACCAGAGCAAGCTGACCCTGATGAGCGAGTCGCTGCGCAACGACGGCCGCATCTGGGTGCCCAAGAAGAAGGGCGACACCCGCAGCGCCAAAGACATCCCCGAGAGCGAGCGCGACTACTACCTCGAGGAGCGTTACCCCAGCTTCGGCAACCTGGTGCCCCGCGACGTGGCCTCGCGCAACGCCAAGCAGGTCTGCGACGAGGGCCGCGGCGTCGGCCCCGGCGGCCTGGGGGTCTACCTCGACTTCGCCGACAGCATCAAGCGCCTGGGCAAGCAGAAGATCGCCGAGCGCTACGGCAACCTCTTCGATATGTACGCCCAGATCACCGGCGAGAACCCCTACGAGACCCCGATGCGCATCTACCCGGCCATCCACTACACCATGGGCGGCCTGTGGGTCGACTATAACCTGATGAGCACCATCCCCGGCCTGTTCGTGGCCGGCGAGGCCAACTTCTCGGACCACGGCGCGAACCGCCTGGGCGCCTCGGCCCTGATGCAGGGCCTCGCCGACGGCTACTTCGTGCTGCCCTACACCATCGCCAACTTCCTCGCCCAGATCAAGCCGGGCGGGGTCGACCCGGGCCACGCCGCCTTCGCCGAGGCCGAGGCCGAGGTGAGCGGCAGGACCAGCAGGCTGCTCGAGATCAACGGCAAGCGCACCGTCGACTCCTTCCACCGCGAGCTCGGCAAGGTCATGTGGGACGAGTGCGGCATGGGCCGCAACGACGCCGGCCTGCGCCGGGCCCTCGAGCGCATCCCCGAGCTGCGCGAGGAGTTCTGGCAGAACGTCAAGGTGCCCGGCGAGGGCGGCGAGCTCAACCAGGAGCTCGAGAAGGCCGGTCGCGTGGCCGACTTCCTCGAGCTGGGCGAGTTGCTCTGCCGCGACGCCCTGACCCGCACCGAGTCTTGCGGCGGCCACTTCCGCGAAGAGAGCCAGACCGAGGACGGCGAGGCCAAGCGCGACGACGAGAACTTCAGCTTCGTCTCGGCCTGGGAGTACACCGGCGACCTCGCCAAGCCCGAGCTCCATAAGGAGCCCCTGGTGTTCGAGTACGTCAAGCCCTCGCAGCGCAGCTATAAGTAGCAGAGGCGGGGGAGCCTGGCTCCCCCGTCAGCCCCGAAGGGGATTGTCATGAAGCTCACCCTCAAGGTCTGGCGGCAGAAGAACGCCAAAACGCCAGGCGCGTTCAAGACCTACCAGGCTGACCACGTCAGCCCCGATATGTCGTTCCTCGAGATGCTCGACGTGGTCAACCAGGACCTGATCACCAAGGGCGACGAGCCGATCGCCTTCGACCACGACTGCCGCGAGGGCATCTGCGGCATGTGCTCGCTGATGATCAACGGCGTGGCCCACGGGCCCAAGCAGGCGATCACCACCTGCCAGCTGCATATGCGCAGCTTCAACGACGGCGAGACGCTCACCATCGAGCCCTGGCGGGCCATGCCCTTCCCGATCATCAAGGACCTGGTGACCGACCGCAGCAGCTTCGACCGGATCATCCAGGCCGGCGGCTTCATCAGCGCCTCGACCGGCTCGGCCCCCGACGGCAACGCCATCCCCGTCTCGAAGCCCGACGCCGACCAGGCCATGGATTCGGCGGCCTGTATCGGCTGCGGGGCCTGTGTCGCCGCCTGCCCCAATGGCTCGGCCATGCTCTTCACCGCCGCCAAAGTGGCCCACCTGGGCTTCTTGCCCCAGGGCCAGACCGAGCGCTACCAGCGCGCGATCAACATGGTGGCCGTGCAGGACGCCGAGGGCTTCGGCAACTGCACCAATATCGGCGAGTGTTCGGCGGTCTGCCCCAAAGAGATCAGCATGGACACGATCGCCCGCCTCAACCGCGACCTGATCACCGCCACCCTCAAGGGCCTCGAGCCCTCGCTCGGCGCGGGCGCCGCGGCAACGGGCGACTAACTCCCGCCTCCGGCGGGCCGAAGGGGGGCTACGGCCCCCCTTTTGTGCGTCCGACGGCCCGCTCGAGCACGGCCAGAGTCTCCTCGGCGACACGCTTGTAGCTGAAGCGCGAGGCCTGGGCGATGCCCTGGGCGCCGAGCGAGGCCCGCAGGGCCGGGTCGCCGAGCAGCCGGCCGATCGAGGCAGCCCAGCCCACGACGTCGTCGGGGGCCACCCGCAGAGCGGCGGGCCCGCTCACCTCGGGCAGGCTGCTGGCGTCGCTGACCACCACCGGGGCGCCGCAGGCCATGGCCTCGAGGGGCGGCAGCCCGAAGCCCTCGTAGCGCGAAGGGAAAGCGAAGACCGTGCAGGCCCTGTAGAGCAGAGGCCCATCCTCGTAGGGCACGTCGATGCGGCGCACGATCGCGCCCAGGTCGAGGTCGGCGATCAGGGCGTCCAGGTCGGGGAACATGCGCCGGTCGCCGCCGAGGGCCCGCCCGGCGATCACCAGGCCGGCCCGCACGCCGCGCCCGCGCAGCAGGGCGAAGGCCCTGACCAGGGTGGCGACATTCTTGCGCACGTCGAGGCCGCCAACATAGTAGACGAAGGGCTCGCTGACCCCGTAGCGCCGCGCAACCTCGGCCCGGGCGGCCTCGGGGTCGCCGGGGGTGTACTGCTCGCCCGGCGCGAGCAGCACCGGGGTCACCCGCTCGCGGGGCAGACCCAGGTGGGCCGTAATATCGTCGCGGCTGCGGGCCGAGAAGGTCAGCACCTGATTGCTGCGCCGCACCGCCCTGCGCACCAGGGCCATGTAGGCCCGCACCTTGGGCCCGCCCCGGTACTCGGGCAGCAGCAGGGGGATAATGTCGCCCACGGTCGTCACCACGGGCAGCCGCGAGCGCAGAGGCGGCGCGAAGTAGGGCACGAGCACGACGCCCTGGCCCTGGCGGCCGGCGCGGCGACGGGCCACACGGGGCAGGGCCACCTGCTCGAAGTAGAGCTTGGCGAGGTTGGCGCCCAGCCGATCGGCGGGCGTCGGCACGCGTAGGGCGGCCACCCCCGGGGGCGGCGGCGGCCCGGCCGGCCCCCGCGCGGGGATGAGCAGCTCGTAGCGATGCTGCGGGGCCACCCGGGGCAGCCAGCGCAGCAGCCCGTGGAGGTACTGCCCGCTACCAACTGTCGTCTCGGCCCAGAAGCTCCCGTTGATGAATACTTGCACGTGCGCTCCGTCAGCCCAGCAGCAGCGCGGGGTACACCGACCAGACGATGCCGGCCTGTCCGGCGATATAGGTAAGCCAGACCAGGTCGCCAACACCGGGCCAGTCGTTCTTGCGAAAAATCTGGTTGCCGAGGATGGCGTCGGAGATGAAGAAGAGCAGGGCCCCTGCGGCAAGGCTCCAGAGTTGGGGCGCCTGGGCGACCACGCCCCAGGCCGCGCCCGTCATGGCGGCCAGCAGCACCAGGTAGCCGAGAGCGCCCGCCCGCAGCACCCTGGCGGCCGCCGGCGTATCGACCAGGAAGCGCCAGAAGATCACGGCGACCAGCAAAAAGACCGCCGCCCACGCCAGCATGGAGCGGGCCGCCCCCAGCCCCACGGTACGGTCGAGCATGAAGAGGCCGACCAGGTAGAGCAGGTGGGCCAGCCCGAAGACCGCCATGCCGCCCAGCACCCTGTTGGGCACGCGGATCAGCTCGGCCATGATCAGGTCGGCCACAAACGACAGGCTCATCCCCGCCGCGACGGCATAGGCGTAGGGGGCTGCGGCGCTGCCGCCGGCGCCCAGACCCGCCAATGCCCAAGCCGCCAGGGCCAGCATCAACGAGGTGCTGCGCTGCAGCCACGGGATCATGCGCCCGGTGCCGCGCGGGTTGGGGCGGCCCAGGGCGAAGGCCAGCAGGTTCGAGGCCGCGGCGAGAACCAGCAGACCGCCCGCAAGCGGTAGCGTGAGGCTGTGCATAAGGCACAAGGATACCACATTGGCGGAGACGGAGAGCAGCGGCTGCGGGCCAGCCTGGGCTATAATAGCGGCTATGAGCGATCACATTCTCTTGCGCCTGGCCCGCGAGCTCGGCTTCGACGAGCGCCAGGTCGAGCGGACGGTGGCCCTGTTCGACGAGGGCAACACCATCCCCTTCATCACCCGCTACAGGAAGGAGCTGACCGGCGGCCTCGACGAGGACCAGCTCAGGCGCCTGGCCGAGCGCCTGGGCTACCTGCGCAGTCTCGAGGCGCGCCGGGCCGAGGTCCGCGCCGCCCTCGAGGCGGGGGGGCACCTCACCCCCGCCCTGGCCGAGGCCCTGGCCGCCGCCGAGACGCTCCAGGCGATCGAGGACCTCTACCTGCCCTTCCGCCCGAAGCGCCGCACCCGCGCCCAGATGGCCCGCGAGCTCGGCCTCGGCCCCCTGGCCGAGCAACTCCTCGCCCGCGACAGCGGCGGCAAGGGCCCCGAGGCCCTGGCCGCGCCCTTCCTCAGCGAGCAGGTGCCCGATACGGCGGCCGCCCTGGCCGGGGCCCGCGACATCGTCGCCGAGCAGGTGGCCGAGACGGCCAGCGTTCGCCAGGCCGTGCGCGAGGCCACCCGCCGCACTTCCAGCTTGCGCGTCGCCCGGAAAGAGGGCGCCGCCGACGAGAAAGGCGTCTACCAGCAGTACTACGAGTTCAGCCAGCCCCTGGCGGCCCTGCCGCCCCACAGGATCCTGGCGATCAACCGCGGCGAGCGCGAGGGCGTGCTCAGCGTCGACCTCGAGGCCACCCACGAGGCTTTCGTCAGCTCGCTCCAGCGGCGCTACGCCCCCGGCGGCGGCTGGATCGACGGCGAGCTGCGCGCCGCAGTGGCCGACGGCTACAAGCGCCTGCTGGCCCCGGCGATCGAGCGCGACCTGCGGGCCGAGCTGACCGAGAAGGCCGAGCAACACGCCCTGCAGATCTTCGCCGCCAACCTGCGCCGCCTGCTGCTCCAGCCGCCCCTCAAGGGCCGCGTGGTCATGGGCGTCGACCCGGGCTTCCGCACCGGCTGTAAGCTGGCCGTGGTCGACGCCACCGGCAAATACCTCGAGGGCGCCCTGATCTATCTGCACCAGGCCGACCGGGCCCGCGAGGCCCTGCTGCGCCTCTGCCGTAAGTGGTCGGTCCAGGTGATCGCGATCGGCAACGGCACCGCCAGCCGCGAGACCGAGGCCCTGGTCGCCGAGACGATCAAGGCCGCGGGCGGAGGCGAGCTCCAGTACATCATCGTGAGCGAGGCGGGCGCCTCGGTCTACTCGGCCTCCGAGGAGGCCCGCGACGAGTTCCCCACCCTCGACGCCACCGAGCGCGGCAATATCAGCATCGCCCGGCGTCTGCAGGATCCCCTGGCCGAGTTGGTGAAGATCGACCCCAAGGCCCTCGGCATCGGCATGTACCAGCACGACGTCGACCAGAAGGCCCTCGCCGCCCGCCTCGAAGAGGTGGTCGAGAGCGCCGTGAACTATGTCGGCGTGGACCTGAACACCGCCTCGGCGGCCCTGCTGACCTATGTGGCCGGGCTCAACCAGAAGGTGGCCAAGGCCGTGGTCGCCCACCGCGACGCGGCCGGCCCCTTCCGCGCCCGCGCCGAGCTGAAGAAGGTCAAGGGCCTCGGCCCCCGCGCCTTCGAGCAGGCCGCCGGCTTCCTGCGCATCCCCGACGCCCGCGACCCCCTCGACCGCACCGCCATCCACCCCGAGAGCTACGGGGCGGCCCGCAAGCTCCTGGCCCGCTTCGACCCATCCGGTAAGGCCCCGCTGCCCGAGATCGCCGCCCAGATCCGGGCGGCGCTGAAGGCCGGCGAGCTCGGCCTGAGCGACCTCGCCTCAGAGCTCGGCGTGGGCGAGCCGACCCTGGCCGATATCCTCGAGTATATGGCCCGGCCCGGCCGCGACCCCCGCGAGGAGCTGCCGCCCCCCATGCTGCGCGCCGATGTGCTCAAGCTCGAGGATCTGGCCCCGGGCATGTGGCTCAAGGGCACGGTGCGCAACGTCGTCGATTTCGGCGCCTTCGTCGATATCGGGGTCAAGCAGGACGGCCTGGTCCACGTCTCGGAGCTGGCCGACCGCTTCGTGAAGAACCCGCTCGAGGTCGTGCAGGTGGGCGACCTGGTCGATGTGCGCGTGCTCAGCGTCGACCTGGCCCGCGGTCGGGTCGCCCTGAGCATGCGCAAGTTGATTTCAGGTTAATATTTTGTCATTCTACTAGTTGTAGCAAGGCTGCAAAATGCTATAATCACGACCCAGGCACGTACGAGCCAATGAAGCACAGCCTGCAGCGACCGCAGGCTGTTTGCATGCTTCCACGATCGAGGAGACATCATGGACGACCAGGCGTTCGCGGCCCTCGCCGCGCTCCAGGGACGCATCCAGACCCTCAAGCTCCTTCCACGCACGGGCTGGCTCCAGCGCGGCCTGCAGAATGTCGAAAGCATCGCCGATCACAGCTTCGGCGTGGCGGCCCTCGCGCTCCTTGTCGGCGACCTCTTCCCCGAGCTCGACCGCTCCCGACTCTTGGCGACCGCAGTGCTACACGACATGGCCGAGGCCCTGATCGGCGACCTGCCGGCCTCGGCGAGCCGCCTGTTCGGCAAGGCGGCCAAGCACGCCGCCGAGCGCAAGGCCATGCTCGAGCTCCTGGGCGGGCTGCCCCAGAGTGACACCTACCTCCGCCTCTGGGAGGAGTACAGCCAGGGCCTGACGGCCGAGGCGCGCCTGATCAAGGCCCTCGACCGGCTCGAGATGCTCTCGCAGACCCTGGCCTACGAGCGGGCGGGCGCCCGCGGCCTGGGCGAATTCTGGGAAGAGCGCAACGGCTGGGGCGAGGAGTTCCCCATCGTCAGGGCCCTGGCCGACCAGCTCTTCGCCGAGCACGAGGCGCTGCTCGGCGCGGCCGAGCGTACGGTGTAGACCGGCTAATTGCGCTCGCGGGCGGCATCGAGGTCGAGCATGGGCTCGGGCAGGTTGGCCGACCGCACCACGAAGTGGCGCGCCGCCCGTAGTTCGACCAGAGTCTGGGCGGCCTGCTCGGTGGCGCGCAGGATGCGCTCGAGGCCCGCGCGCGATTCGGCGTCGATCAGCTCCTCCTGGAGCAGCTGGGTCTCGCCCATGATCACGGTGAGGTGCTGGCTGATATGATGGGCGGCGGCCCGAGCGGTGGCGCGCATAGCCTCCTCGAGGGCGCGCAGGCGCTCGATCTCGCGGGCCGACTGGCGCAGCCGGTAGTGCTCGACGGCGCGCCTGACCGCAGCCCGCAGCAGATCGTTGTTGATCGGCTTGGTGAGGAAGTCGAAGGCGCCGCGTCGCAGCGCCTCGGTGGCCACATCGAACGAGTCGCTGGCCGTCGAGACAATACAGAGCGGGCTGTCGGGCGAGCCGCGCAGGTCCTCGAGGATCTCGAAGCCGCTGCCGTCCGGCAGGCCGACATCGAGCAGCAGCACGGTGGGTCGCTCGCGCAAGAGCTGGAGCCGGGCCTCGGCGACGCTGCGGGCCGCGAGGATGCTGTAGCCGTCGCGGCGCAGCATCGCGGTCAGCGAGAGCTGAAGCACGACATCATCTTCCACCACAAGCAGCTGCTCTTGCATCGATGTTCCTTTCGTTGGGCAGCTTAGCCGGGGCGCCTCTGGCAGGTCGGGCAGTAGAACGTGCTGCGCTGGGCGAGGACGATTCGTTCGATGGGGGTCTGACAGCGCTGACATGGTGCGCCCTCCCGATCGTAGACCAGGAAATGTTCCTGGTTCTGGCCGCGTTGTCCGTAGCTGTTGCGGTAGTTCCGTAGTGAGCTGCCTTCGTGGGCGATCGCCTGCTCGAGGACCGCGCGGATCGCGGCGTGCAGGGCTTCGGCGCCTGCCGCGTCGACCGCGGCGGCAGGCATGAGGGGGTCGATCCGAGCGAGCCAGAGGGCCTCGCTCGCGTAGATGTTGCCCATCCCGGCGATCAGGCTCTGGTCGAGCAGCAGCGGTTTGATCTTGGTGCGCCGCCCGGCGAGCAGACGCGCCAGCTCTGCGACGGTGAAGCGCTCGTCGAGGGGCTCGGGGCCATGGGCGGCATCGAGCGCGGCCAGCCCGACGGGGTCGAGCAGGCGCACACGCCCGAACTTGCGCTCGTCGTCGAAGAAGATGCGCTGCCCGTCATCGAGGAGCAGCACAAGGTGAACGTGGGAGCGGGCCTCGTCGGCGGGGCCATGCACGGTGAGGTTGCCCGACATGCGCAGGTGGATAGCCAGAGTCCACCCCGCGTCGAGGTCGAGCAGCACCCACTTGGCGCGCCGTCGCGCCCGCAGGATGCGGCGGCCCACGATCAGCTCGCGGAAGGCCTCGGGCGAGGGCGTCTCGACCATACGCTCCCAGTCGAGGCGCTCGATCCCGGTGATGGTCCGCCCGGAGACCTGTGGGTCCAGCGAGCGGGCCGCTGTCTCTACTTCGGGTAGCTCAGGCATATCATTGACAAGGCGTCCGGCTCCGAATGACCCCTAAGAGCACCAACAGGGTCGCCCGGCCCCCCCCAGCACCTTGTCACCCATTGTGCGGCTCACTCGCGCCAGTCTGCTGCGCCGTCTGCCCAGTGCTCCTGCTTCCAGATCGGCGCAATCTCCTTGATCCGGTCCATGACGTACTCGGCGGCCTCGAAGGCCGCGTGGCGGTGCGGCGCGGCGACGACGACCAGTACCGCCGTCTCGCCGATCGCGAGCCTGCCGACCCGATGGTGGACAGCCACGCGGCCAATCGGCCAGCGGGCGCGGGCCTCTTCGGCGATCTGGGCCAGCACGGGGACGGCCATCTCGGCGTAAGCCTCGTAGGCCAGGAAGGCCGTCGCGCGGCCGCCGAAGTTGTCGCGCGCGACGCCGGTGAAGGTCACGACAGCGCCGTCGCCAGGCGTCTGAACATAGGCCACGAGCGGCGCCGGGTCGAGCATTATATCGGTTATGAGAAAGGGCTCAAAGGCAAGCGAATCTTGCACTTCGGGCGCGCCGCCGCTGACCGGCGGGATGAAGGCCACCTCGTCACCCTCGCCGACGGGGGTGGCAAGCTCGGCGAACTGCTGGTTGAGGGCGTAGAGCAGGCGCCCGCTGTAGCCCGCCAGGCGCGGATATTCGCTCACCAGCTGCTCCCACACAATCCCGATTGTCGCCCCGTCTTCGAGGGTCAGCACTTGCTCGGCGCGGCCGACGATATCGCGGTGGCCCGCAAAGAAGCGGACCCGTATGGTGATCACGAATCTACCTCCCGGTGGCGCCAAGAGCCCTGGGGCCAGGGCATAGTTGTACCATTATACCGCGTTGCGGCGGCTAAGGCATGGGCCAAGCGGGGGATGCCGGGGAGGCCATCGAATCCTCAGTCGCCGGGGCTGGGCTGCTGCTCGCCGGCCAGGCGGCGGGCGCGGCGCTCCATGAACCACCAGCGCATGCGGCGGTGCTGGCGCGAGATCGTCTGGGCCGAGCGCTGGGCCAGCCTGCCGAGGGGCCCGACCAGAGGCGTGTCAAGGGCGGCCCACCACTCGAGCAACAGCTTGATCTGGACGCGACTCCAGCGGATGAGCCGGTTGCGGTGGCCGACCAGGGCCAGACCCATGACCAGGAAGATTACGCCGTTCATGATCGGCATCGGCATGCCGATCAGGCCGATGATGATCAGCAGCCAGCCAAGGATCGGCTTGAGCACCAGCCAGAAGCCAATCGCCAGGGTGCGCAGGACCATGAGCACAGACTGGATCCACATATTGCAGCCCTCACGGGTAATCTTCAGACAAAAAAGGGCGCCTTGCGGCGCGGCTAATACTGTCAGTCTACCAGCGACCCGCATGGCCCGCTAGAGAAATATCCCCTACCTGGGCGCCTGCTGCAGCCCCGCGATGATCGCCCGCAACTCGGGGTCGTCGATCGGCCTGGCGCTGTCGATCAGCAGCAGAGTGGCGCCAAGGTCGACGATCACATAGCTGCGCGCGCCGGTGCCGTACCAGGCCTCGACCTCGTTCCCGGCCACCGTCAGGCTGATCGGCTCGCTCGCGTCCCAGGGGACAACATGCGAGCTGCGCAGGAAGGCGGTCAGAGGTCCGGCCGGGCCCTGCGTGATGCTTATGTCGTATGAGGCGGGCGTATACTCGCCGGCCGGCGCCCTGTAGCTCAGCCGCATGGCCAGCCTGCGAGCGATCGCCTCGCGCAGCGTGTCGTGGCTCGCGTCGGCGTACGAAACCTCGACGCCGGGCTGTGTGAGGGCGCCCTCCTCGACCGCCAGGAGCACGGCGGCGCCCTCGGCCGGCACATAGAGCGGCACGTCGACCCAGCCCAGGGCCTGGTTGAACTCCTCTCGCTGCAAAATCATGTCCTGCGTGGAGCGCTGCTCGAAGCCAAACTCGCGCACAAACGCCGCCGCGGGCGGCGCGCCCTCGCGCAGGTCGACGGGCGTCTCGGCGACCGGCACAAGCTCGCGGCTCACCAGCTCATAACTCTCCACCAGGTTGCGCGTGCGGCGTGCACCCTCCAGACCCTCGGCGTAGACCCGCAGCGCCACAGCCTCGCCGGTCGGGCTCAGCTCGAGCTCGGTGGTCATCGTGATCGGCTCGAGGTCGAAGAGGTGCGGCTCGGCCGGACCCAGTTCGAGCACGCTCTGGCCGTAGCGGGGGCTCGTGCGAGCCGCTTCGCTGTGGCGCACCAGGCTCGATCCGCCCGGCAGGCGCTCAAGCGCGAGCTCGCCCGGCTGATTGAGCAGGTCGAGGGCGGCGCCCGCCAGCCGGGGCAGGCGGATGGTATAGGGCGAGAAGGTCGGCGGCCAGCTCTCCAGGGCGTCGGCGGGGGCCAGATAGCGCCAGTAGCGCTTGCCATCGGTGTAGCGCCGCTCAAGCGCCTCGCCCCCCACGGGGTTGCGCGTCTCGACGTAGAACGCCAGCGCGTCGCCAGCGCCCGCCTGCCACTCTTCGGCGGCGATCACCTGCGGGCGTCCCTCGTAGAACGGCTGGTGATAGGGATCGCGGCGCAGGTCGACGCTGTCTGGCGCCTGGCGCACAAACCAGCGCGAGGTCAGATGCGAGGCCTGGCCCGCCGGCGGCTGCGCCAGCCCATAGGCCGCCGCGAGCAGCGCCAGCCGGGCCGGGTTGCCCGCGACCGTACTCACGAAGAGCCCCTCCTGGGCCTCGAGGGCCGCCAGGTCGAAGGGCGCCATGCCCGCGATCAGCTCCTCCAGCTCGGCCCGCGTGAAGCCCACGGCGTCGATCAGCATGTTGGCGCTCGCGTCGAACAGGCCTCGCTCGGCCGGCCCGGGCGCGCGCTCGGTCCGGGTGATGAAGGCCGCGTAGCGTTGCCCCCGGCCCGGGCGCAGCGACACCTGCCACGGCCCGATCGCGAAGCGTTCGCCGGCAAGGACGCTCGAGCTATTGAAGGTCACAATCAGCCGGCGCCCCTCGCCCAGATAGACCAGGCCGCGGGGGCCGTCGCCGAGCTGACGGTCGCGCTCGCCCCAGAGCAACAAGGCCCGCTCGACCCCCGGCGGCGCGCTCGCAGGCATCCAGAAGGGCAGCCCGCCTCTGCTGAGCAGGCCGGCCGGGTCGCCCACCGCCCGCGTGGCCACCAGCGGCATGGCCACATCGGCGCTGATCGCCCGCTTCGCCTCGCTGAAGTCGCCGATCCCCGTCCAGGCCCGCTCGATGTCGAAGGCGGCGCTGGACTGCTCGAAGCCGCTCAGCCACTGCTCCTCGACCAGGCGCCAGGTGACGCGCCCGGTCTGGGCCGTGCCTGCCGGGCCCGCCAGCTCGGTCGCGCTGCGCAGCAGGCCGTCCTCGCTATCGAGGGCCAGCAGCACCGTCACCCGCTCGGCCGTGGCGCCCGGGGCGTCGATCGGCAGGCCCAGGGGGCTGACCCCCGAGAAGCTGAGGATCTGCACGACCCTGCCGCCGTCGCGCTGGCGCCCGAGCAGGCGCAGGTCGCCGGCCTGCTGGGCCTGTAATAGATAGGCCGGCGGGAGCGACCAGGGCCCGCTGCGCAGGCGCTCGTCGCGGGCCCGCTGCTGGCCGGCGGCGTCGAGGGGCTGTTCGAGCAGGGCGGGCGCCTCGACCCTGGCGTCCGTCGGCAGGCTCCCATAGAGGGCGGGCGCATAAGCGGCGTCGAGGGCGTAGGCCAGCCGGCGCACGCCGTCGCCGATCTGCAGCTCGTAGGGCGCGCCGCCGTCGCGGTGGGCCAGCTGCAGGCGGTGGCGGGCGGGGTTGCTCGCGTCGAGCCAGACGTCGGCCCGGATCGGGGCGTAGACGTCGTCGTTGAAGTACCAGAGCGTCTCGTAGCGCCCGTGCCAGACGCCGCCGCGCTCGGGCGGGGCGCTGTGGCGCGCGAGCGACTTTGTGATCAAGGCCTGGGCGTCGACGGGCGGGCCCGGGTCGCGCTCGACCACGCTCACCGGCTCGCGCATGAAGCCGGGCAGGACCATGGCCACGATCAGGGCGAGCACGGCTGCGGGGGCCAGGGCCAGACGCGTGAGCCGCCAGCTCGGCGCGCGCCGGGCCCGGGTCGGGGCCGCCAGGGCGAGCATGCGCTCGCGCAATGGCGTAGGAAGCGTGCGCTCGCGCAGGGCGCCGCGCAGGGCGGCCTCGACCTGTTGGAGGATGACAACCCAGGCCTGGTCGAAGGCCCGGCAGGGGCCGCAGCCGGCCAGGTGGCCGCGCACGGCGGCGCTGTGGCGCAGGCCGGCCCCCGGGTCGGCCAGGATCTCGCGCACGCCGGCGCACTGCTCGCCGCTAACCCGGTCGGTGAGGGCCACGCCCGCCGCCGGCCCCAGGGCCCGCGCGCCCTCGATCAGGGCGGCGCGGGCGGCCGCGGGCTCGCTCGCCAGGGCCCGGCCAAGGCGGGCGCCGTCGTAGCCGAGTAGCAGGTGCAGGCCGAGAGCCAGGCGCTGCTCGAGAGGCAGGTGGTGCAGGGCGAAGGGCGCAAACAAGTTCGCCCGGGCGGCGCGAGGGGTCTTCGCGGCAGCCCGCGAGCGCGCGGCCCGCTCTTCGTCGGCGCGGGCCACGGCCACCAGGCGAGCGATTAGATCGGGCTCGTCGAGGGCGAGGGGCGGGGCGTCGGGCGCGGCGAGCTGCCCTGCCAGGTCGCGCAGCAGACCCGCGGCGCGCCCCTCATCGCCCGCGGCCAGCAGGGCGAGGCGGTAGAGGGTGTCGCCGAAGGCGTCCAGGCTTTGCTCCAGCAGCTCCGGTGGAGTGGTCATTGGGCCTCATCCGTCAGCGGGAGGGGCATCCTCGCCAGAGAGCTCGCGCTCGTCCTGCTCGATCAGGCGGTGCAGACGCCAGATCGTGGCGACACGGGCCCGGTGCCACGCGGCGCTCTTGGGGCCGGTCTCGCGCAACAGCACCACACGGCGGAGCGCGCTATTCAGGCGGGAGCCGCGCGTCTCAGGTTTGGCGTGCTCATCGTGCATAGCCTGCGCTTTGCTTTACCGTATCCACCCCTGGCGGGGCCGGAGGCTCCGTGCCCCCGGCCGCGAATGCCAAAGGCATCCTCGCAGAGCGCGGCGGCGAAGAGCGTACCTCGGTTACGAATCTTGTCTAACGCGTCAGAACGGCCCCCGAGCGGTCGTAGCGTCGGCCGGCCCTGGCGCCGGGGACGGGCACAGCGCCCAGGATCTCCTCGATCACGGCCCCGGCCGTGACATTGCGGATGCGGGCCGCAGGGCTGACGATCATACGGTGGCCGAGGACGGCGCTGGCGAGAGTCTTCACATCGTCGGGGGTGACGAAGTCCTGGCCCTTGATCGCCGCCCAGGCCTGCGCGGTGCGGTAGAGGGCCAGGGAGCCGCGGGCGCTCGCGCCGAGGTAGACGTCTTCGTGGTGGCGCGTGGCGGTCACCAGGCTGACAATATACTCCTCGACCAGATCGTCGACATAGACGTCCTTGATCGTCTCCTGCAGTTGCAGCAGCTCGTCGATCTGGGCGACCGTGGGCAGGCTGTCGAGGGGGTGGGCGGTGCGCTGGCGCTTGAGGATGGCAATCTCGTCGAGGCGCTCGGGGTAGCCCAGGTTCAGGCGCAGCAAGAAGCGGTCGAGCTGGGCCTCGGGCAGCGGGAAGGTGCCCTCGTACTCGATGGGGTTCTGGGTGGCGAGCACAATGAAGGGCGCCGGCAGGCCGTAGGTGGTGCCGTCGACGGTGATCTGGCGCTCCTCCATGGCCTCGAGCAGCGAGCTCTGGGTCTTGGGGGTAGCGCGATTGATCTCGTCAGCCAGGACGATCTGGGCGAAGACCGGGCCCTGGCGGAACTCGAACTCACGGCTCTGCTGGTTGAAGATCGAGACGCCCGTCACGTCCGAGGGCAGCAGGTCGGGCGTGAACTGAATGCGCTTGAAGCTCCCGCCGATCGAGCGAGCGATACTTTTGGCCAGCACAGTCTTGCCAGTGCCCGGCACATCCTCGAGCAGAACGTGGCCACGGCAGAGCAGGGCCACGAGCAGCAGCTCGACGGCCTGGCGCTTCCCGATAATCACCTGCTCGACATTCTGGAAGATACGCTCCGCGAACCCCTTGACAATATCCAAGACTAACCTCGTCGGTATGGGCCTGACGCAGTGAGAACGTCAGGCAGTATACCATAGGGCCCTCGTGCAAGGCCTGTTAAGCTTGTAAAGAGCGGGGCTCAGACGATAACCGCGCGTACCACGGCCTCGGGCACATCGTCGCGCACGACGACGCTGCCGATGCCCGTGGGCAGGACCCAGCGCACCCGCTTCGCCTGCACCTTCTTGTCGCGCAGGGTAGTTGCCAGAATGGCCGCGGGGTCAAGACCTGCGGGCATCGCTACGTCCAGCCCATAGGCGGCCAGCAGCCGCCGCTGGCGCTCGACCAGGCGCGCCTCGCAGAGGCCCATGGCGACGGCGATGCGGGCTGCGGCGTGCATACCAATAGCCACGGCCTCGCCATGCAGCAGGGTCCCATAGCCGACCAGGGCCTCGACCGCGTGGCCGATCGTGTGACCGTAGTTCAGCGTGATGCGCTCGCCCTGCTCGCGCTCGTCGCGGCTGACCACGCCCACCTTGACCGCCACGGCCCGCCTGATGATCGCGCTCAGGCGCTCGACCAGGGCCGGCCGCTCGGCGGGCCAGCCGCCGAAGCCGGGGCCGCCGCTGCCGAGGGCCCAGCTCTCGGCCTCGGCCAGAGCCTCGAGCTCGGCGAAGAGGCCGGCGTCGCTGATCACGCCGTGCTTGATCACCTCGGCCCAGCCCGCCCGCAGCTCGCGGGGCGGCAGGGTGGCCAGGGTCAGTGTGTCGGCCAGCACCAGGCGGGGCTGGTGGAACGCGCCGATCAGGTTCTTGCCGAGCGGGTGGTTGATCCCGGTCTTGCCGCCCACCGCCGAGTCGACCATGGCCAGGAGGGTGGTGGGCAGCTGCACGACGGCCAGACCGCGCAGCGTGCTGGCGGCGGCGAAGCCGGCCAGGTCGCCCACGACACCCCCGCCAAGGGCCAGGACCGCGTCGCGGCGCTCGACGCCTCCGCCGATCATCCAGTCGTAGAGCAGGCCGAGCTGCTCGGCGCTCTTGCTGCCCTCGCCCGAGGGGACGCTAGAGGTGTGGACGGTAAAGCCTGCCGCGCGCAGGTCGGCAGCGAGGGGCTCGCCATACCGGGCGGCCACCGCCGCGTCGGCGATCAGCCAGAGGGCGCCGCGCACCCCAAGCTCCGCCAGACGCCCGGGCAGGCTCGCCAGGGCGCCGGCCTCGACCACGACGGGGTAGCTGGCGGCGGTGGTGGTGACGGTGAGAGTCTCGTACATGATCGGCCTCAGGATAGGGGCGGCCCCGTGAGGATCGCCTCGAGCTCGGCTCCGGCGGGGTAGAGCTCGTCGCGGGCGGGCACCAGCAGCAGCCCATTGGCGCCCAGCAGCGACATCAGGCGCGAGCTGCCCTGGCTGCCCGTCGTGGCGGCGTACAGCCGCCCACCTGCGAGCGTGATCGTCGCGCGCTGGAACTCGGGGCGGTCGGGCGAGGGCCGGATCGGCGTGCTGAGGAGCACGCTGGCCCGCGGCCGCCACGGGCGGGCGTCGCCCTGCAGGGCGCGCAGGGCCGGCCGCACGAAGACCTCGAACGAGACCAGCGACGAGACCGGGTAGCCGGGCAGCCCGAAGACCAGCTTCGGCGGCGCCGCGCCACCCGCAACCTCGACAGTGGCAAAGGTCGTTGGCTTGCCGGGCTTGAACGAGATGCGCCCGAAGCGAACCGTCCCCAGCTCGGCCAGGATGGGCTTGATCAGGTCGCGGGTGCCCATGCTGACCCCGCCGCTGGTGATCAGGACATCGGCCTGCTCGAGGCCGCGCAGCATCGCGTCACGCTGCTCGGCGTGGCTGTCGCGCGCAATGCCCAGGTCGAGCGTCTCGCAGCCGGCCTCGCGGGCGGCCGCCATGAGCGCGAAGCGATTCGAGTCATAGACCGCCCCGGCCGGGCGCGGCTGACCGGGCGCGATCACCTCGTCGCCGGTGGCCAGGACTGCCACCCGCGGCCGTCTGTAGGCCTGCACCCTGGTGAGCCCGAAGGTCGCCAGCAGGCCCAGCTCGGGCGCGCCGAGGAGCAGCCCGCGCTCGAGCACAGGCGCGCCGCGGGCAATATCCTGGCCGACCACGTGCACATAGTCGCCGGGCTGCAGCTCGCGGCTGATGCGCAGCACGCCCTCGCGCTCCTCGGTCAGCTCGACCGGAATCATCGCGTCGGCGCCCGCGGGCATCGGGGCCCCGGTCATGATCCGGGCCGCCGCGCCGGGGCCGATCAGCAAGCCTGGCGCCGCCCCCGCGGTCAGCTCGGCCACGACGCGCCGCTCGGCCAGGCCGTCGGCCGCCCGCAGGGCATAGCCGTCCATCGCCGCCTTGGGCAC
Organism: uncultured Oscillochloris sp.; assembly: GCA_964555675.1. Taxonomy (GTDB): domain Bacteria; phylum Chloroflexota; class Chloroflexia; order Chloroflexales; family Chloroflexaceae; genus CAIWXH01. The sequence continues at coordinate 2,499 of CAZKTU010000030.1, read as the reverse complement.
ATCGGGGCTATTGTCAGGGGCCAGCACCGCCTCGGCCAGCACGCGGCCCTCGGCAAACAGTGCATCGACCTGCTCGACGCCGAGGGGCGCGGCGTAGGCCATAATCAGCCGGTGGGCCTCGTCGATCGGCACCATCGGGTAGGGCGACTCGCGCCGCATCTCGCTCATAGCAAGGCTCCGCCTGAGGCTCGTCTAGAATAGGGTCATTCTACCACGGGGCTCAGAGGCGTAAGCTGCAGCGCACCGAGCGCGCCCGCGCCGCCGGCCCGCGGCGAGGCCCGAACGCCAGAGCATTGCCACGGCCAGGGCTACTCCGCCAGCTGCGACTCGGCGGGCAGGCGGAAGGCGACCGTCGTCCCCTGGCCCAGCTCGCTCGCCGCCCAGATCTGGCCGCCGTGGGCCTCGACGATGCGGCGGGCGATCGCCAGGCCGAGGCCGGCCCCGCCGCTGCTGCGGGTGCGCGAGCGGTCGGCCCTGTAGAAGCGGTCGAAGATGTGCGGCAGCTCCTCGGGGCTGATGCCGCTGCCGCTGTCGCGCACCTCGAAGACGACCGAGCTTCCCTCGCCCGCGCAGACGCCGACGACGACCGCGCCGCCGGCCGGCGTGTAGCGCAGGGCATTGCTGACCAGGTTGCCGAGGACCTGGGCCATGCGCTGCGGATCGACATTCAGCTCGGGCAGAGGCTCCGCGGCCTCGGCCCGCAGAGTCACCTGGCGCTCGGCGGCCAGGGCCGCGAAGGAACGCACGGCGTCGGCGGCCAGCCGGGCCGGGCTGACTGTTTCCGGGTAGAGCGCCAGCTGACCGGCGTCGGCCAGGGCCAGGATGCGCAGATCCTCGATCAGACGCTCGAGCAACGCGACCTCGCCGAGCAGGCCGGCGATCTGCTCGTCGTCGGCCTGATAGACCCCGTCCTGCAGACCCTCGAGGCGGCCCTTGATGATCGAGAGCGGCGTGCGCAGTTCGTGGGCCACATCGGCGGTCAGCTGGCGGCGCTGCTGGTCGGCGCGGGCCAGGGCGTCGGCCAGGCTGTTGAAGCTGACGGCCAGGTCGGCCACCTCGCGCACCAGGCCGGGGCGCACCCGCACCTGCAGGTCGCCGGTGGCCATGGCCCGGGCGGCCCCGTTGAGCTGGCGCAGGGGCGTGCTGATGCGGCCCGAAAAGAAGGCCGCCAGGGCCAGCAGGATCGCGGCCAGGGCCAGGCCGGCGCTGAACAACCCCCTGACGACATTGCTGAAGCCGAAGGCGCGAGCCTGGCCGCCGTCGTAGACCACCAGCAGGGCGCCCACCTGCTCGCCGCGCAGCTCGATCGGCACCGACTGCACGGTGAAGCCCTGGTCGACGAAGCGCCCCGACTCGGCGCGGCCCGCGCCCATCGGCATGCCGGGGGGCAGCGGGGCCGCCGGCGGCAGCAGCTCGCCCACCATCACATCCGGCAGGCTGCTGCGCACCACCCGACCCTCGGCGTCGACCAGGGTCACGGCCTGCCAGCGCTCGCCGTGCAGATCGCGCTCGAGCCGGTCGAAGGGCTGATCCACGCCCAGCCACGAGCCGCGGCGGTCGTAATACTCGGCCAGGACCCGCGCCTCGGCCTGGGCGGCCAGGATGGGCGGCGGGCTCCAGCCGTCGCCCCCGCGCTGGAAGCTCAGCACCGCCAGCCAGAAGAACGTCAGCATGCCGCCGATGCCCAGCACGATCGTCAGGGCGAAGGCGGCGAGCATCAGGCTGAAGATTCGCGGTCGCATTAGGCTTCGCCGAATTTGTAGCCGACGCCGTAGATCGTCAGAATATACTGGGGGGTGCCGGGGTCGGGCTCGAGCTTGCGGCGCAGGTTCTTGATATGGGCGTCGACGGTGCGGTCGTAGCCTGTGTAGCTTACATCGTATACGAGCTCGAGCAGCTGGGCCCTGGTGAAGGGGCGGCCGGGCTCGCGAGCCAGGACGGCCAGCAGGTCGAACTCGGTGGCGGTCAGGTCGATCGCCTCGCCGTCGCGGCGGACGCTGCGGCGCTCGAGATCGATGCTCAGGCCGCCGCTATGGATCACCCCCGCCGGCGCGGCGTCGCCCTCGCTGCGGCGCAGCACCGCCCGCACGCGGGCCACTAGCTCGCGGGGACTGAAGGGCTTGGTGATATAGTCGTCGGCCCCCAGCTCGAGGCCAATCAAGCGGTCGGCCTCCTCGACGCGGGCCGTGAGCATGATAATCGGCAGCTTGCGCGTGGCCGGGTCCTGGCGCAGAGCCCTGGTGACGTCGAGGCCGTCCATGCCCGGCAGCATCAGGTCGAGGACCATGAGGCTGGGCCGCTCGGCCCGGGCCAGGCGCAGGGCGCTCGAGCCGTCGCCGGCCGTCACCACGCGAAAGCCCGCCCGGTCCAGGTAGTCGCGGGCGATCTGCACAATCCCGGGCTCGTCGTCAACCACCAGGACCGTCTTCATAGCTCACTTCCGCCTACGTAGTGCATCCGCCCAGTTTCGTTACGCGTGGTTCAGGGAGGGCCAAGCCC
>CAZKTU010000029.1:27374-44320 GCA_964555675.1 uncultured Oscillochloris sp. | reverse complement strand
TAGGGGCGCGCCCGGCGGGCGAGTGAGATCTGCTATGATCATCTGCGCACGGGGCTGATGCCACCGCTTGAGGAGCACCCTATGACCGAGACGGTTCCAACCTTCCCCGGCGGCGACCGGACCGACGCCGACTTTCTGGCCCGGGCGCCCGAGCTGCGCCGGCTGAGCCTGTCCGTGGCCGAGGTGGCCGAGGTGACTCCGCGGACGCGCCGCCTGCGCCTGAGCGGGCCCGCCCTGGAGGGGTTTCAGTACGCGGCGGGCCAGGACCTGATGGTGCTGGTGGACACCGCGGGCGGCCGGCTCATCCGTCGCCGCTACACCATCCGCCGCTTCGACCCGGCGGCCCTGCTGCTCGACCTGCACGCCGTCGTCCACACCGACGGCCCCGGCGCTCGCTGGGCCCGCGGGCTGCGCGCCGGCGATTCGGTTGAGGCGATCGGCCCCCGCGGCAAGATCACGCTGGCCGCCGCCGCGGCCTGGCACCTCTTTATCGGCGACGAGGTGGCCGTCCCCGCTATGGCCGCCATGGTCGAGGCGCTGCCCGCCGGGGCTCGGGCGGTCGTGCTGGCCGAGGTGGCCGACGCCGCCGAGGAGCAGCCCGTGACGGCGCCCGCCGGGGTCGATCTGCGCTGGTCCTGGCTGCACCGCGACGGGCGGGCCCCGGACGATCCCTCGGCGCTGCTGGCCTGGCTGGCCGCGGGCGCCTGGCCCGATGGGCCGGGTCACGCTTATGTGGCGGGCGAGGCCGCCGTGGTGGCGGCCGTGCGGGCGGCCCTGCTCGAGCGGGGCTTCGCCCCCGAGCAGGTGGATGCTAAAGCCTACTGGGGCCGCGGCCGGGCCAATGCCAGCCACGGCGAGCCCCTGCGTTAAACGCTCGCGAGTCCTACAGCACCTGGACGCTGCGGGCCGCGGCGTGGCGGCTGCCGAGGATCATCGCCCGCAGGTCGGCCCCGCCCAGGGCGAGGGGGTCGCGCCCCGAGTGGACGAGGGCGACCAGCAGCCAGCGCGACCCGGCCGCCGCCGCCGAGAAGTCTACGTCGAAGCTCACGATCGCCGGCGCGCCGGTGGCCACGGCGGCGGCCGGCCTGCGCACGTTCAGGCCGACGTCCGCGGCGGCCCACCCCGCCGGCAGCGCCAGCTCGGCCGGCAGGGCGCCGCCCCCCGCAGCCAGGGCGTCGAGGGCGGCGCGCAGGGCGCTCAGCCCCGGCTCGGCGGGCAGCGCGAGCGGGCCCAGTCCGGCCCAGGCGGTCGCGTTGGCGGGCAGCTGCAAACGCAGCAGGGTGACGGCCACCCCGGCGGGGGCGAGGCTCTCGCGGCCGCGATGGTGGACACAGACGTCGACGCGGTACGGCCTGCGCAGGACGGCGAGGCTGGCGGGCGAGGTCGCGGCGGCGTTCGGGCCGCCCGCCCGGTTCGTGGTGAGGCCGACGACGCGCTCGACCAGATCGGCCTCGGTGGGGCCGCCGTCGGCCCAGGGGTCCGCCCAGAAGCCCGCCTGCACCTGGGCGTGGTTCCAGAGGGCCGTCGTCACCCGGGCCTGGCCCGGCGCCGCGTCGAGGCCGAGAGTGACGCGCGCGGCCCTCAGGCGCGCCCGCCACCAGGCCGTCCAGCGGGCGTCTGGCACGATCTGCGGGTCGATGGTGCGCAGGGCGGTCTGCAGGCTCCACAGCCAGAAGCGGTTCGCCGGGGCCCCGGCCCAGGGCAGGTCGCCCGGCGCCGGCACCGGGGCCGCCGCCCGCGCCGGCCGCAGCCTGATGTCGGGGCTGCCGTGCCAGTGGTACGAGCCGACCGGCGTGCCGTCGGGCGTGGCCCGCGGCTGGTTGCCGCCGGTGCGGTAGTCGCGGTTGCGCCGGTCGGCCCAGTCCAGGGGCCACTCGCGCTCGGGCAGGGCCCGGTTCCACATGGGGTCGCGCAGGTCGCTCGGGCTGATGCGCCTGGTATCGTAGGGGTGGACCCGCAGATAGGTGCTGGGCGCCACGGGCACGTCGGGCTCGAGCTCCCAGACGCCGCGGGCCTGCACCGCCGCCCGCAGCAGCTTGAGCGGGCCGCCCGCCGCGGGCCGCCAGACCTCGATCGCCAGGTCTTGCACCGCCGCCTCGGGCAGCCCGATGCTGAAGGCGCTCCAGACCCAGGTGGGGGGCGGGCCGAGGGTGAGGGTGCCGCGCCAGACGCCGACCGTCGTCCCGACATAGACGATGGCGCGGTTGTCGGGGTCGACGGCGACCGCGTAGGCCGGCGCGCGCACGCCGTCGGCGGGCAGCGGCGGGGTCGGCGGCAGCGGCGGCGCCGGCGGGTCGGTGCTGCCGAGGCGGGCGGGGTGCCACTGGCCGTTGCCGTCGTACCACCAGATCGGCTCGAGCGGGTGGCTCGTCGCCACATAGAGCGAGCCGTCGGGCCCGGCGGCGGGGTCGTGGACGGCCAGGTCGTTCAGGGCGCCGGCGTCGGGCAGGCTGGCCGCGGCGACCGGCCAGGGCGGCGGCACGACCACGGGCGGCGGCGCGGGGCGCACATTAATCGGCGTCTGGACCCAGCCCCCCGTGGTGGGCGGGTTGCGGTCGAGGCGGTAGATCGCGCCGCGCAGCATGACATAAAGCCTGTCCGGGCCGCCCCAGCGCAGGGCCCGCACGCCGACCGAGGCGTCGGCCGAGCCTGTGGGCTGCGGGCCCGGCGCGAGCACGTCGGTGGCGCCGTCGGCGGCGTTGCCGGCCCGGGGGTCGCCGCCGCCCGGCAGCGTGACCCAGCTGCGCCGGAAGACCCCCGCCCCGCCGTCCCAGCGCGAGCGGCCCCAGCGCTCGGAGTACCAGACCCGCGTGGTGCCGACCGCGAGCTGGGTTACGCCGTCGCCGCGCAAGTGGACCGCGGCGTTGGAGTAGAAGCGGCTCGCCGCGGTCTCGGCGTCCGAGGTGGGGCTGTCGTTGGCGGCGCCGAAGCCGCTGACGCGCCGGGTCGGGCCGACGCCCTGCTCGCCGTCGTCGTTCCAGTCGGCGTTGCTCGCCTGGGCCAGAAAGCGCCCGGTCGCGCCGGGGTCGAAGGCGACCCCGCCGCTGTCGCCCTGGCCCAGCACTCTGCGCCAGACCGTCTCGCCGATGCGCATCTGGGTGCCGTTGTCCTGCACCCCCGCCAGCACGATCCCGTCGCTCACCGGGTGGTTGGCGATGAAGCCGGGCTCGGTGACCGCCAGGCCCGTGGCCCGCGAGGCGAAGCTGCCGGGGTTCGCCCCCGCGATCGAGCGGAAGATGCCGCCGTCGCAGCAGACCCAGACGGTGCTGACGCCCCCGACCTGCCGCCACAGGGCCCGGTGGACGTCGGCGTGGATCTCGGCGCCGACCCAGGTGGCGTCGGCGGCCTCGCCGGCCAGGTAATCGCTGTTGTAAGCTGGGGCGGCCCCGCCCACCGTGAGCCTGTAGAGGGCCGCGGACCACGAGTTGTCGTTCGGGCTGAGGGCGGCCCCGCCGCCGACAAGCACCCTGGCCGCGTTCGCCGGGTCGAGGGCGACCGCGAGGTCGTAGTCAGACTGGTCGTTCGGCGGCGCGCCCCCGAAGAGTTGCGCCGGCAGCGGGGCCACCGTCGCGGGCGCCGTGCCGTCGATCCGCCAGAGCTGCGGCCCTGAGCCCAGTACGTAGACCACGTCGGGGTGGGCGCTGTCGGCGGCGAGGCCCAGCCTGGTGACGCTCGGGGCGCCGCCGACGAGGATGTTGGGCAGCCCGATCGGCGCGAAGGGCCCGGCCACGCCCGCCGCGCTGACCCAGACGTCGGTGAGGGCGGGGTTGGCGATATCGACCACGGCCACCCAGAGCCTGGCCGGGTGGGCGCCCGTGGCCGGCGTCCAGGCCACGTCGGTGACGGCGACAGTGGCGCTCGCGCCCGCGGCGATGGCCTCCCAGGCGGCCACGGTGACCTGGTCCCAGGGGTCGGGGGCCAGCCCCGAGCCGTTGTGGTGCAGGCCCCTGGTGGTCGCCGCCACGAGCAGGCGGTCGTTGGCCGGGTCGGCCGCCAGGCGGAAGATCGCGGCGCCGCGCAGGCCCTGGTAGGCCGGGTTCGCGCCCGCCGCCGCCCGCGGCTGAGCCTCGCGCCCCCAGGGGTCGATCAGGGGCGTGGCGCGCGAGGTGGCGACGGGGCCCGTGGCGTGGAGCACGCCGACGCCGGCGTACTGCCCGCCCGTGCCGAGGTCGAACGGGGCCTGGCGCCCGCGCCCCGGCTCGCCCGTGGCCACCCAGACCTCGTCGTTCAGCGGGTCGCCGTCGCCGGCGAAGCGCACGTGGACGGCGCCGCAGGTGAGGGTGTGCGACGAGGCCGCCAGGTCGGCGCGGCTCGCGGCCATGGCCCAGGGGCCCACCGGCTCCCAGCGGGCCCCGGCGCTGTCGCTGTACCAGAGGCCGCCGAGGGCCGAGGCGGCGTAGGCCCGCTGCCCGTCGGTGCTCAGGGCCAGGTCGCGCACCCGGCCCGCCACGCGCGGGTCGCTGTCGCCCTGGCCGCGCAGCGTGCCGAAGGGCCCGAGCGGCAGCCACAGGTTCAGGTCGACCGTGGGCGCCGCCCCAAGGGCGCCCGCCACATCGTCGGGCGCGTCGGTCGGCGCGGGGGCCCTGTGGCGGCGGGCGCGGGCCTCGTGCAGCGCCGCCGGGTCGGCGCCCGTGTTGCGATCCTGGTTGAAGGCCCGGCGAGCGGCGGCGCGGCCGCGTCGTGCGCCCGAGGGCCGCCTGCGGGTCTCGTCCGGCCAGTCGTAGCGGCTCACGGCGCGCCTCCTTCGCCGCCCACGGGCGCGGGCGGCTCGGCCGGGCTCTCGGGCGTGACGCGGATCCAGCCCTCGCGCAGCACGGCGCTCTGCTCGGGCAGCAGGGCGGCCTGGGTTGCGGCGAGGATGGCGTCGTCGCGCCAGCCCAGGGGCCCCTCGCGGGTGGTCAGGGTCTGCCGGTCGCCCAGGGCGGCCACCAGGGGCAGCCGCACCTCGCCCGGGTCGACCAGCAGCGGCCCCACCCGCACCGAGGGCGAGAGCCGCTCGAGCCCGGCGGCGAACCAGGCCCGCGCGAGCCTGACCTTCTGGCGCGGCACGACCCCGCTCGTCACGTGGACGGCCGCGCCCGGCAGCATGAGCATGGTGACCAGGCGCGGCACCCCCGGCCGCAGCCGCACCTCGTCCTCGGCCACCAGGTAGGGGTGGCGGATCGGGCTGATCTCAGGCATGATCGGGGTCTCGCCCCAGCTGCCGAGGTGCCCGCGCCCGCGCCCCGACTCGCGGGCGAGGTCGGCCACGGCCCGGTCGACCAGGAAGAAGCGGGTGTAGTCGCCGTCGAGGAAGAAGCCGAGCAGCCCGTCGTCGCCGCGGGTGAGCTCGCCGAGCCGCACCGGGGTCTCGACCCGCACCATGGCGGCGTAGGCCGCAGCCCTGTCCGCCCGCGCCGCCGGGTCCAGGCTGAGGGCGTCGAGGTCGTCGGCCAGCTCGAGCAGCAGGGTGGCCGTCACCACGGCCACGGGCCGCCCGACGATCGCGCCGACGGCCGAACTGCCCGCGCCCGCCACCGGGTCGACCGTCCACAGGGTGGTGTCGATGGCCCGCAGGAAGGCGGCGAGGGCCGACTCGCTCGGGGCGGCCTCGCCGGCGGGGCGCCCGTCGCGGGCCCGCGCGTCGGCGATCACCAGCCCGGCCCCGATGCGGCCGAGGGCCTCCTGCTCGGGCCCGAGGCCGGCCGAGGGCGGCGCGTCGGGCGGCAGCGGCCGGCCGGGGGCCGGCTCCCAGACCACGCCGCCGCCGACCGGCTCGGCCAGCAGTTCGCCCAGGGGCGCCCCGTCGGCGCTGAAGAACTCGACCGACTCGTCGACGTGGTCGGGCAGCAGGAAGCCCGCCAGCGGGCTCACCTGCAGCGCGGGGTCGATCTCGTCGACCCGGGCCGGCACCGCGCCGGCGGCCGCCCTGCTGCTCGCGGCCACCAGGCGCAGGCGGCAGCGGGCGGGCGCGCTGAAGCGCGGCGGGCGGCTCATCGCCGCCGGCGCGCCGGGAGTCGCGAGGCGCGCGGGCACGGCGACGCTCGTCGGGTCGAGGTCGAGGGTGCGCCCGAAGGCGTCGACCAGGCGCGCCCGCAGGAGCGAGACGCTGCCCGCGGCGAGCAGGCGCGGCGGGCCCGTGGGGGTCGGGTTGACCAGGGCCCCCGCGCTGTCGCGGGGGCGGATCGCGCCGGGCGCGAGGCCGAGCAGGGTGGCCCGCAGCCCCTCCAGGGCCGCGCCCATCAGGTCGAGGGAGCCGGCGACGCTGCTGAGGGTGTGCAGCCGCCGCTCGACCTCCTCGTCGACCTCGCCGACCGCCAGCCGGTCGCGCTCGTCCTCCTCGACGATGTAGCGGGCGACGGCGCCGGCCACGGCCTGGGCCGGGCCCGCGGTGAGGGGCGCCCGCGCCGTGAAGCTGACCGTCTCGGGGGTCGCGGGCGGCGCCGTGGGGTCGGCCGGCTCACTGTCGACCGCGCCGAGGCGCCAGCCGGCGAGCTCGTCGGGCGGGGCGGCGGTGGCCAGGGCCAGCTCGAACTCGAGCCAGAGGGGCACCCAGGGCTGGGCCCAACTGGTGATGCCCACGGGGTCGGGCTCGACGCCCTCGAAGAGCGAGTGGGGTCGCAGCCGCTCGGCGGCGAGGCGCTGGTAGCTGGCCGCGGCGCTCGACGCGGCCGGGGCGGCCTGGGGCTGCGCCGAGACGGCGAGCCCCGCGGCGGCTGTGTAGGCTCCGCTGTCGTCGTAGCGCAGGGCCAGCTCGGCGGCGATGCGCGCCCGGGCCTGGGGCCGCTCGACCTGGCGGTTGCTCCTGGCCTCGGCCAGCCACTCGGCCAGGTGCGGCGAGAGCAGCAGGGCCTCGCGGGCGAGGGCCTGAGCCTCGGGCGGCAAGGCCCCCGAGCCGAGGGAGGGCAGCAGGTCGGCGGCGCGCACCAGGCCGCCGTAGCCCTGGCCGACCTGTGAGGGGCGGCGCACCCCGAGGCGTCCGTCGGGGCTCCAGCGGCCGTCGCCGCCGTGGCGCAGGCTGCGCCCCGCGCCCAGGATGGCCAGCACCGGGTCAGAGGGCGCGTAGCGGTAGGGCGCAGGGCGCTCGACGATCTCCTCGCCCGGCTCGTCCGGAGGCGCCGGGGGTGGGGGCGTGCCGCCGCTCTTGGGCCGCTGAGCCACGGTCTGGGCCCGCTCCTCGGCCACCAGGAAGCCGCGCTGTTTGCGCTCGGCGAAGGCCAGGGTGACCTTGCCCTTGCCGGGGGGCGGGCCGCTGGTGCGCCTGGTGCGGGGCGGGATGCGGGCGCGCCCGCTGCGCACCCGGTCGGTCTCGGCCGGCTCCTGGGGGTTCACCGAGGTGAACCCGCCGCTGTGGCGCGCCTCGTCGAGGTCGGCCAGGCCGTCGGGCCGGCTGATCTGGGCGAGCAGCCGCGCGCTGAAGGCGGACAGTAGCCGCTCGAGGGTGGCCCGCTGCTCGCCCTCGAGGCCGAGCCTGCCCGCGATAATCGTCGCCACCAGCTCGTCGAGGCTGTCGCCCAGGGCCACCCTGGTGGCCTCCGTGGCCGGCCGCAGGTCGAGGCCCTTCGCCTCGCCGCCGATGGGGACGCCCACCACCGCGCCGTGGAGCAGGGTCGAGGCCTCGGCGCCGACCGGGCGGGCCACGGCCACCGCCCGGGCCTCTGTGGCCAGGCCGCCCAGGGCCGCCCCATGGCCGAGGCGCCCGATCGACGAGCGGGCCCCGCCGTCGCCCTGCAGGGCCGCCACCTGCCAGCGCTGTCTGCGCTCCAGCCCGAGCTCGTCGCCGCGCTTCGCCGGCCCCTCGCGCTCCTGGGCCTCGATCCCGCCGCCGGGCAGCAGGCGCCAACCCAGGGTTTCCAGCCGCTCGGCGAGGCCGCCCTCGCTGCGGATCTCGTCGAGCGGGTCGAGCTCGGGGTCGGACCACCAGCCAACGATCAGGTAGGTCGCCTTGCCGCCGGCGCTGCCGCCGGGCAGGGTTTCGCCGAGCTGTGGGTCGGCCGCCAGGTCGTCCAGCGGATCATGCCAGGCGAAGCGCCCGAAGGCCGCGTCATAGCCGCCGCTCCAGGTCAGGCTGCCGCCCGCCGCGCCGGTCAGGCCGTCGCGGGGCACCGCGGGCGCGGGGGCCTCGCCGTCGCGGGCGGGGAGCGGCGCGCCCGCGGGGTAGCTGCCCAGCTCCCAGGCCCGCGCGCTCGCGGCGTCGAGCACCCAGCCGCGCACGGCCACGCGGGTCGCCTTGGACGCGGCGAGCAGCCGCAGCACCGCCCAGCGGTCGGGCAACGGCGGCAGCCCGAGCCCGCCGCCGGCCGAGGTGGGGCCGGTCGGGGCCGCGCCGCTCGCCCGGGTGGGTTCGCGCAGGGTGCCGCGCAGCAGCGCGTCGGGCAGGGCCCAGTGCAGATGCACCCCGGGCGCGCGTCTGACGCCGGGCTCGAAGGGCGGCGGCCCGGCCAGGGCGGCCAGACCGTCGGGCGCGCCCGGGCTCAGGGGCGAGGGCAGGCGCACCGCCGGCTCGGCCTCGTCGCTGCGGGGCGCCACATAAGCCTGCACGTCGATCGGCACGAGCACCCGCGGCTCGCGCAGCAGGTCGCGATCCCAGGTGCGCAGCTCGGCCAGATCGAGCGCGGCCCTGGTGAGGGCGCTCCAGGCCAGGGAGCTCTGGAACTTCGCCACGCGCTCGGGGTCGTAGGCCATCACGCACCTCCCTTGAAGCGGGTTTGCAGCTCGGCGAAGGCGATGCGCGGCAGGAAGGTGTCGAGGTAGTCGACGGCGTCGCCCCCGCTGAGGGTGCGGTCGGCGAAGACCGCGCGGTAGGGGAATTGCAGCATCTGGAGCGCGAACTCGGCCGCGTCGAGGCCGGGGCCGAGCTCGGGCGCCGCGCCGATCATGCGCCTGGCCAGCGAGCGCATGTGCAGCACCCCCGGCGCGCCGGGGCGGAACGGCACCTGCACCGGCCGGGGCGGCTCGAAGCGCTGGCCGCTGGCCGGGCTGCGCAGTAGCACCTGGGCCTGGGCCCGCCCGTCCACATCGCGCTCGTCCACGCCGAACTGCACGCCCGCGCGCGGCTCCTCGATATGGATGGCCTGGGGGATGCCGTCGAAGAGGGCCAGCAGCACCGCCGGCGCCAGGCGCTCGAGGCGCAGCAGGCCCAGACGGCGCAGGGGCGCGTCGTGCTCGTCGCCCACCTTGTCGTCGTCCAGGGGTGGGTCGAGGCGCAGGTTGTCGACGGCATAGCCGCGCACGTGCAGCCCCGGCCAGCCCGAGACCATGCGCGAGCGCAGCAGGAAGCCCGAGATCGGGCCGGCCGGGCCCGAGGGCACGGCGCTGCCGGGGGTGGCGTCGGGCAGGCGCAGCAGCCGCTCGGCCTCGTCCACCTCGTCGCGCACCACCCCGTAGAGGCTCTCGAGGGCGGCCCGGTCGGCGGTGGTCACGGTGCCGACCGAGAGGGCGCCCTCGACCAGGGCGTCGGTCCAGCCGCGGTCGAGGTAGAAGAAGCGGATCGACTCGGGCGGCAGCAGGGCGGCGTCGGGGACGAGGTAGCCGAAGGGCAGCCCCTCGAGCAGGCGCAGGCGCGCGAGCCAGAGCCGCAGGTTGCGCGGCACGCGCCGCGGCCCCGGGTCGGGGGCGTCGCCGCCCACGGCGGCCACCAGTTCGGCCGAGAGGTGCAAGACCGCCTCGGTGATCAGTGTGGTGAGCACGAACTCGGCCCTGAGCGCGCTACTCATCGTTGCCTCCCAGGGGCCGCAGCCCGATGCGCCCCGGCGTCTGCTCGCCCCCCGCCGCGTCCGTGAGGCGGCCCGCCTCGGCCTCGAGGGCCTGCCGCAGCGCGTTCAGGTCGGCGCTCAGGTCGCGTTTGCCCGCCACGCGCACGGGGGTCTGGGCGAGGGCCGCGGCCACGGCGGCCGGGTCCTTCAGCTCTGTCTGCGCGAGGGCCTTCAGGCCGAGGCCGGCGAGGATCCCGGCGTCGCGACCCTCGGGCATGAGCTTGCGCAGCCCCTCGGCCGCCTCGCCCGGGTCGGCCAGGGGGCGCGCCGGGGCGACCAGTTCGGGCTTCTCGCCGAGCAGCTGCACGAGGGCCCGGGCGGCCCTGCGGCCCGCGCCGCCGGCCCGCAGCCGCTCGGCGCTGTCGTCGCTCAGGGGGTCGGGCTGGCGCGCCAGCCCTTGCAGCGCCGGCGGCGCCGTGGCGATCGCGTCGTCGGTGGCGCTGCGCACCCTGGCCGCGCCGAAGGCCTCCTGGCGCCACTGGCTCAGGGCGCCCACGATGCCGGGCTGGCTCAGGGCCAGCAGCCGCCCGATCTCGAAGGCGGCCGCGTAGCCCAGGTCTTCGCGCCCGTCGGGCACCACCCGGCGTAGCTGGTCGGCGTGGTGGGCGAGGGGTGGGCGCGCGGCGCCGTCGGGTCTGGCGCCCGCGCGCTCCACCGGCAGGGGCGCGAGGGGGCCGCGGTACCAGGCCGCCGCCGCGTCGCCGCGCCTGGTCACCGCGTCGAGCACGAGGTGCCCGGTCTCGGCGATCAGGGGCAGCGGGCGGCCCTGCGACGGCTCGGGCTGGGCGGCGGGGGCCGGCGGCGGGCCCGCGGGGGGCGCGTCGCCGTCGGGCGTCTCGACCGCGCCCGAGGCGGGCACGTAGCCCAGCAGGCGCGAGGTGATATGCTCGGCCAGGTACTGAAAGTCGCCGCGCTCGTCGCAGGTGAACGACCAGTAGGCCAGCACGGGGAAGCGCAGTGTGCGCTCAAGCAGCAGCGCGGCCGGGAAAGCGAAGCCGTCGGCGAGGGCCAGCTTCGCGCTGGCGAGCGTCTCGTGGGCGGCGCCCCTGGCGGCCGGCGCGGCGGCCCCCGCGGCCGAGGCCTGCGCCGACCAGCCGGCGCCGGTCGGCGCGCTCGCGCCACTGGCGGAGCGCACCACGGGGCCGGGGCCCGACGCCGCTCGGGCGGCGCCCAGGGGCCCGTCGCCCGGCGTCGCGGCGCTGGCAGCGCCGGGCAGGCCCATGACCACATTGTCGAAGGCGCCGCGGGCGCCCACGGCCTCGGCGGCGGCCACCCGCAGGTCGGCCACCACGGCGAGCCGCGCGTAGTCGAGCTCGAGCTCGACCTCGGGCACCACGGGCAACTCGTCGTACTGGCCCTCCAGGTTGACCAGGCAGGCCAGGTAGCGCGTGTTGGCCTGGGGGAGCCGGTTGCAGAGCACCACGGCCATCCAGCCGTCGTCATCGCCCATGCTCAACTCGGTGTCGCGGAGGTCTACCTCGCGCACATGGGTCAGCAGCGCCAGGTCCTCGCGGGTCGGGAAGACGGCCCGCACCACCCGCTCGGGTATCTCGATACAGGCGCCCTTGGGCACATCGCGGTCGGGGCCGAGGCTGACCCCGGGGGTGACACACTGCTCGACGAGCTGGTCGCTGCGCAGTTCGCCCTCGCCCTCGGCCAGCAGCACCAGGGCCAGCCAGGGCGTCGGCGTGGCGCCCGGGGCCAGGTCGGGCGAGCGCTCCCAGGGCAGGGTGCGCCGGCGCAGCACGATCTGGGGCAGCCGCGAGGTGAACGCGCCCCTGGCCCCGGCGGGCGGGAAGGTGCTCAGGATCTGGTCGGGCGGCAGCGCGTAGCGCGGCGCGACGATATCGACCGCGGCGGGCATGGGCTCGACCGGCCCCGGCATGCCCGTGATCTCGCCGGTGAGCGTGTAGCGACCCGCCGGCAGCGGCGGCGCGGCGAAGGGGTAGAGGCGGAACGTTCCTGGCGGTGGGAGCGGCATCAGGCCTCCTTCCAGACGAGCGCGGCGCCCCCTGGGCCCGGCTCGGCGACTGGTGGGACCAGGGCGGCGAGCCCGAGCCGCCCGATGGCCTCGGCCAGAGTCAGGGCGGGGTCGGCGTCGCCGGCCTTCGCGCGGGCCACGCCGGCCACGCCCGCGAGGCGGCGCGCGGCCCCGGTGGATACCGTGAGGGTGGCGCCTGCCTGGGCGTCGACCAGGCGGTAGATCAGCACGGCCCGCGGGCCGTCGGCGACGAGCAGCGGGGCCTCGGGGACGCCGTCGGGCCCGAGGGGGCGGGCGGCGCCCGCGATGCCCAGGGCGAAGTCGTCGCCCCTGCCGCCCTCGAGGGCGATCGCCACGGCGGCGATCGGGCCGGCGAAGGTGGTGGCCGCCGCGCTCTCGCCGCTCACCAGGTCGGCGGGGGCCACCCAACCGGCGCGCAGGGCGGCGACGCCGCGGGCCGGGACGCGCCCCTCGACGTCGAGCACGCAGCCCGCGCCGATCAGCACGCCGTCCGAGGCCGAGGGCAGCGGCACCGCGGCCACCCAGCCCGCCACCGGCGAGTCGGCCTGGGCGCGCAGACCGGCGACGGGGGCGGCCAGGCCGATCACGACCAGGGTGCGGGTGGCCGTCGGCAGGGCCAGCTCGCGCTGCCGCGAGGCCTCGCTCGCCTCGAGGATCAGGTCGGCCCGCACGCCGCCCGCGGGGCCGATCGCGACCACGCGGGCCCGGCCCGAGCGCAGCGCGAGGATCGGGCGCCGCTGGCGGTCGCCGTCGCGCGCGGCGTCGGGCAGCTCGAAGACCGCGACCTCGCCCGGGGCCAGGCTGGCCGCGTCGCGCGCGGCCCGGCCGGTGAGGGCGGCGGCGAAGCGGGCGCTGCGCTGCCCGGCGGCCGGGTCGGCCCCGCGGCCCGCGGCGACCTCGGCGCCCGCCAGCACCGTGCGGGTGAGGGGCGGCGCCACGGCGGCCACGGCCGTCTGCTCGAGGGGCACGGCGGCGGGCGCGGCCCGCAGCAGGCGCGCCGGCACGGCGCTGTGCAGCCGCGCGTCGATCCCCGCCAGGGTGGGCGGCGCGGCGACGACGGGGCGCAATTCGTTGCGCAGGGCCGCCGAGACCGTCGTGATCGTCTGCCCCTGGGCGGCTGCGGCGCCGGCCGGGCGCACCTCGGGTGCGGCGAGGAAGGCCCGCAGTTGCGGCGGGCGCGGGGCGAGCGGGGCCGGCGGCGGCGGGGGCGCGCTGGCGCTCACGCGGGCCTCGCGGGGCGTCTGCCCCAGGCCTTCGGCGAGGGAGCTGAACAGCGGCGCGGCGGCCCGGTCGGCCCGCCAGGCGGCCACGTCGGCGGGGCTGCGCCCGCCCCGCTCGGCCAGCAGATCGGCGGCCACGGCCAGCCGCTGCGCGCTCGTCTCGGCCGGCGGCACCAGGGCGGCCAGCTCGTCGGACGCGGCCCGCACCGCACTGCGCCGCGAGGCGTCCTCGGTCACGAAGGGCAGCAGGCGCCGCTGCCCGGTCTCGACCTGCCTGTAGGGGATGGCGGGCGGCGGCGTCTCGCCCGGCCGCGTGCCGGGGATGTCGGCCACGGCCCGCAGGATCACCCGGTCGGTGGCCGCGATCACGTCGCCCGAGGGCACCGTGGGCCTGGTGGCGTCGGGCGCGATGCCCCACGTCCCGATCGGGAAGGCCCCCAGCCGCTGCGGCTCCGCCACCAGGCGCGCGATCCGGTCGGCCGGCGCGCCGCTCGGGCCGACCATCTGCAGGGCGAGCTGGATATCCGCCTCGTCCTTCAGGCCCATCGGCGCCACCGAGACCACGCTGCTCGCCGCCAGTTCGCGCTGGGGCCCGCCCGCGACCAGGAAGCGCAGCGGCGCGGTGCTGGTGATGGTCAGCTCGAACTCGGCGACCACGCGGAAGGGCCGCTCGTTCGTGCCGTCGGGGCTCTGGTCGCCGCCGCTGGTGGACGAGCCGGCCGGCGGCACGGCCCCGGCGCCGGCGACTGCGGTCAGCACGCGGGCCCGGCCGGGCGCGGCCTCCTCGAGGTACTTGCGCACGAAGGCGTCCCAGGCGATATAGGGCGGGGCCCCGGGCCTGTCGCCGACCTCGAGGGTCAGGCCGACCGGGCCGACTTCGAAGCGGGCGATCGCGTGGAAGGGCGGCGCGCTCACTTCAATCTGGGCCGAGAGGTGCACCGAGATGGTGATCTCGCCGAGCCAGAGGTCGATCGTCACCCCGGCGTCGATCGAGGCGTAGACCCGCACCTTGAGCAGGAAGGGGTCGAAGAAGATGATCCCGTCGCCGCCGAAGACCACGTGGGCCCAGGCCGGCCCGAGGCGCGCCGAGATCTCGACCCGCACGCCGGCCATCAGGGCCTCGGAGGTGAGCGCGAAGTAGGACTCGCCGACGATGCTGATCGCGTCGCTGATGCGCCAGGCCAGGCCGAGGCGCGGCACGATCGGGTAGCCGTCGCGGTGGAAGTCGGGGTGGTAGCCGCCCAGGGTGACGACGAACTGGCCGCGGTTGGGGCCGGCGAACCAGGCCGCGAAGGCGAAGCCGCCGGTGAGCCGCACCGAGGGCGAGAGCAGCCAGGAGTTGTCGGTGAGCTGGGCCTGCACGAGGATGATGCCCTCGCGGGTCGAGAAGCGCGCGACCAGGGCCATCTCGATCGAGACGATCGCCGCCTCGGGCCGCGGCAGGGCCATGCGCGCCAGGCCGAGCAGACTCAGCTCGAAGCCGCCGCCGATCTGCACGGCGATCACGGCGATGCCGTCCACCAGGGCGAACGAGCTGAACGAGAGTCCGGCGGCGAACCAGAAGCTACCCCGCTCGGCCGCAAAGTGGACCCGCGCCTCGGCCAGCTCGCGGAAGGGGTCGCCCGCCCGCGCCGCCGGGTCGAGGGCCTTGATCAGCGGGAAGGTGCCGAACTGCGCCAGGTCGCTCGGCAGGGCCAGGCGCCGGTTGATCCCGAAGCCGCCGCCGATCCCGGTGACGAAGAAGGCCGGCGGCCCGCCCAGGGGGCCGTTCACCGCGCCGAAGAGGAAGATCGCCGTGTACTGGTCGCCCGGCGGCCCCACCACGCCGTAGCCGCCGTACACGCTCAGTCCGTAGACGGCCACCCTGGCCATGAGCATGCCCAGGTACTCGACGCCGCCCTCGGCCGGCGTGAAGCGCCGCAGGCCGCCGGCCAGGGTGATCCCGCCCACGTCGGCCGCCACGGCGAAGCCCGCCAGGTCGACGCGCCAGCTGCTCGGCTCGAGGGCCGAGGCCTCGCTCGTGACGATATAGGTGAGCGAGAGGTCGTCCACCGAGGCCGAGAGGCCGAGCAGGCTGACCCCGCCGTCGATCAGCAGGCCGACGCTCTCGAGGCCGCTCGGCGGGTTGACCACCGCCAGCCCGATCTGCTCAAGGTAGATCGGCCCGAACTGGCGCTGGATGGTCAGCCACCAGGGGCCCGCGCCCGGTCCGGCCGAGAGGCTCACGCGCACCGGCTCGCCCTGGTGCTTCTGCACCGCCACGGCCGGGCTGAAGCGCGGCGCCGGGGCCTCCTCGCCCTGCCCCGACTGGGCCATCAGGCCCTGGGCCACCTGGTTGTCGCCGCCGCTCGCCCCCGCCAGGCCGACCCCCAGGGCCGCCAGCTCGAGGTGTACCCCGCCGGCGAGGTTCGTCGCGTCGATCCCGGCGAAGACGTGGGCGGCCACGCTGCCGACGCTCACCCCGGCGTCGAGCAGCGGCCCGCTCGCCCGGGCGATGCGCACGCCGAGCCCGCCGATCACCAGGCCGGGCCGTGGGCGCGGCGCCCCCGCGGGCGGCAGGTCGAGCAGCTCGACGGTCAGGCCCGCGGGGACCGCGCCGCCGGGCGCCAGGATCCAGCTGGCGTCCTCCTCCAGGCTGACCACCACGTCGCTGCCGGGGTTGAGCTCCCACGCGCCATCGATGCTGAGATTGACCCCGAAGACCGGCGTAGCGCCCTCGTCGCGGCGCGTGACGCGCAGGGTGAGGACGCCCTCGATCGGCAGCCCGGCGTCGGGCGCGCCGGCGAGGTTGGCGGCCAGCTCGCCCAGGCGGCGCAGCAGCAGCACGGGGTCGGCCAGCTCGGCGGCGAGCCCGGGGTCGAGCCGGTCGCGCTCGCCAGGCGCCAGCAGCACCCGCTCGAGCAGCGCGCCGACGGTGGTGCCGAGCACGGCCTCGTCCAGGGCGCTCTGCACCTCGGCCACCGAGAGCACCACGCCCCCGGCTAGTTCAAGCACGGCGCCGACCACGGTCGCGGCGATCGCCTCGGGGCTGCTCAGCTCGCTAATTGCCGTGGGCGTCGCGCCGATCGCGACGGCGATCAGCCCGGCGCTGCTGCTGGCCAGGTTCCAGCGGAAGGCGAGGCGGCGTTGCTCGCCCACGCCGAGCCCGACCTCGATCGCGCGCCCATCGGCGAGCGAGGCGCCGACGCGCACCCGGCCGTACGGCTTGATCGTGAGCACGCCGGCGTCGAGCGGCGCCGGGCCGACCGTCAGGTCGAACAGGGCCAGGCCGAGGGGCGAGACGGCCAGCTCGGCGGCCAGCGCGTCGATCCCGGGCACCCCGCTGAGGGCCACGGCGCCCTCGATGCGCGAGCTGCTCGGCCGCCAGCGCAGGGTCAGCGGGCCGACCGTCACCACCAGGGCCCCGTCTGCGCTCGTCGCCGAGCGGGCGGGCAGGCCGCCGAGCAGCGGCCCGACGGCCTCGACGAGCAGGCTCAGGCCGCTCGAGGCCAGGGCCGCGCCACGGGCGGCCAGGGCCGCCGCGGGGTCGCTGCCGAAGGCCACCAGGGCCGCCTGCGCGAAGCGGGCGGGCGCGCCGGTGCGCAGCGCCAGGGCGTCGCCGAGGCGCGCCACCAGGCGACCGGCGACCTCGACGGCGCTGCCGGGGCTGCCGGCCGGGTCGTTGGCGGCCAGGGCGTCCAGCAGGGCGGGCAGCGCGGCCACAGCGCCCGCAGCCGCGGCGTCGGCGAGGCCGCCGAGCCCGGGGCCGCCCGGCACCAGCACGATCTCGGGTCTGCCCGCGGGCACCAGGGCCAGGGTGACGCCCACGGCGTCGCCCGCCCCGCCGGCGTCGGTGCCGACCCGCAGGCGCAGGGCGCCCGCGTCGGCCGCGCCCAGGCTCAGGCTGAGGTCGGGCAGCGGGCCGCCGGTCCCCGTCGCCGGTAGCGACAGCCCGAGGCCGCCGGCGAGGCTGAGGGCGAGCCCGCCCGCCGGCGCGGCGAAGGCCGCCGC